>JBNJGE010000015.1:0-30971 GCA_051747505.1 Pseudomonadota bacterium
AAAGAGACGGCCCGGACATGCATTCGCTCGCCTCGATCCTGCTGATGATCCTGAACGTCGCCTGGTGGATCATCATCGTCCAGGCCGTGATGAGCTGGCTGATCAATTTCGACGTGATCAACCTGCGCCAGCGCTTCGTCTACACGATCTGGTCCTCGCTGAACCGGATCACGGAGCCGTTCTACGCGCCGATCCGCTCCATCCTGCCGCCCATGGGCGGGCTGGACCTGTCGCCGCTGGTGCTGCTGATCGCGATCGCGGCGCTGCAGATCGTGATCGCCAACAACCTCGCCTATTACTGAGGCGCCGCCCGTGGCCGAACCGCCGGCGCGCCCCTGGCGGCGGACGGGCGAAGGTCTGAGCCTGGATGTGCGCGTCACCCCGCGGGGCGGGCGCGACCGCGTGGAGGGCGTGGTCCGGGACGCGGAGGGCCGCCCCGCGCTGGCGGTGCGGGTCTCGGCCCCGCCGGAGGGAGGCAAGGCCAACGCGGCGGTGGAGGCCCTGCTGGCGAAGGCGCTGGGACTGCCGAAATCGGCGGCGCGGGTCGCGAAGGGCGCGACCGGGCGTCGCAAGCGGCTGGAGCTGTCGGGGGATGCGGAGGCGCTGGAGCAGGCGCTGGCCGCGCTCGCGGGGCCGGAGGGCTGAGGCCGCGGGTCAGGCGCGAGCGCCGCGCCATTGCCGCCCCGCGCGGTCTTCTCTACCAACGTCGCCGTCGTCCCGCGGTTCGCGGGCGGGACGGCGCAGGCCGGGAAAGCGGCGGATCTGACCGGGAGGGCCGCGCATGGGCGGACCGGAGCGCATCGACGGGCCGGTGCTGGTCACCGGCGCCGCCGGCTTCATCGGCGCGGCGCTGTGCGAGCGCCTGCTGGATGCCGGGCTGGAGGTGCACGGCCTCGACAACCTCAACGCCTATTACGACCCGCGGCTGAAGCAGACGCGGCTGGCGCGCCTCGATGGGCGGCCGGGCTTCGTCTTCCACCGGGCCGATCTCGCCGACCGGCCGGCGCTGGAGGCGGCCTTCGAAGCCGCCTTCGGTCCGGCGGAGGGCGGGCGCCCGGCCCGGGTGGTCAACCTCGCCGCCCAGGCGGGGGTGCGCTATTCCATCGAACACCCGGAGGCCTACGGGCAGGCCAACCTCACCGGCTTTCTGAATCTGCTGGAGGCCTGCCGGGCGCGGGAGACGCGGCATCTGGTCTACGCGTCCTCGTCCTCGGTCTATGGCGGGAACGCGAAGGTCCCGTTCTGCGAGCATGACGGGGCGGACCATCCTGTGAGCCTCTACGCCGCCACCAAGAAGGCCAACGAGATGATGGCCCACGCCTATTCCGACCTTTACGGAATTCCGGCGACGGGGCTGCGGTTCTTCACCGTCTACGGTCCGCGGGGGCGGCCGGACATGGCCTACTGGCTGTTCACCGAGGCGATCCTCGAGGGCCGGCCGATCCGCATCTACAACAACGGGGAGATGGAGCGGGACTTCACCTATATCGACGACATCGTCGAGGGGGTGGCCCGCTGCATCCCCGCCGTCGCCGCGCCCGACCCGGCCTTCGATCCCGAGCGCCCCGACCCGGCCACGAGCTGGGCGCCGCACAGGATCTACAACATCGGCAACCGCCGGGCGGAGCGGCTGATGGACATGATCGCGATTCTGGAGGAGCTGACCGGGCGCGAGGCGATCAAGGAATTCCTGCCCATGCAGCCGGGCGACGTGCGCCGGACCTGGGCGGATGTGGACGCGCTGGAGGCCGCGGTCGGGTTCAGCCCCTCCACGCCGCTGCGCGACGGGCTCGCCCGCTTCGTCGCCTGGTATCGCGACTGGACGGGCGTCTGAGGGGCGCGCCGCCCCTTGCGGCGGCGCGCGGTCTGCCCCAACCTCGATCCGACGCCTTCCCGAACCGAGCCTGCGCCGATGGACCCCGACGACCTCGCCCGCCGCCGAGAGCAGCTTCTGGCCCGCCGCGCCGAAATCGAGGCGCTGGCGGCGGAGAACGACGCGGCCCGCGCCACGGTCGGCCTCGATCAGCAGAGCGTGGGCCGCCTCTCGCGCATGGACGCGCTGCAGGGCCAGGCCATGGCCCAGGCGACGCGCCGGCGCCGGCAGGCCGAGCTCAAGCGCATCGAGACCGCCCTGCGCCTGATCGAGGAGGGCGAATACGGCTGGTGCCAGGCCTGCGGCGAGCCCATCGACCCCAGGCGCCTCGATCTCGACCCCACCCTGCAGCTGTGCATCGACTGCGCCGGGTGAGCCGCCTCAGGCCGGCGGCTCGAGCAGCAACCGGTGGATGTTGAAGCGGATCCGCCCGCCCGTGAAGTCGCTCCCCTCCGGCGTCAGCGTCAGGGGAATGTCCTGCGGATAGGCCAGGGGCGCGCCGGTGACGCAGCGCAGGCCCAGCCCCGCGCCGGTCCCGTAGCCGGTCCCGTAGCGCGTCTCGGCGCCCGGGACGCCCAGCGACCAGCCGCTCGCGCCCGTCACCGCCTCCACGATCCGGGCGGTGACGCCGAAGACGATGGAGCCCGCCGGGATCAGGCCCGTGGTCTCCTGGGCCCCGCCCGCCCCGATCGCGTGCTCGAACTCCAGGACGGATATCTCGCCGGAACCGGCCGTCGGCGCGGTCAGCTCCGTCCAGACGCCGGCGGCGAAGGCGACTTCCGCCCCCTCGTCCTCGACGAAGGCGCGCCAGCCCGCGAACGGCTGGAGGAAGTCCCAGCCCCCATTGAGAAAGGCCGCGACCATCTGGTCGCGCCCCGCCCAGGCGTCCTGCCCGCCCGCGGGGACGGCATAGCGGTCGCCCTCCGCCGGCGAGGCGGGCGGCGTGGCCAGCGTGCGGCTCTTGACCGCCAGCATCACCAGCAGGTCGAGCCGGGACAGCGCCTCGTTGACCGTCACATGCTTCTGGGCCTGCCCCGCCGCCAGCAGCGGAAGCGTGAGGTTGGAGGTCTCAGCCATCGATCGTCGCCTTCCCTTCATGCCCCGGGCCCACGGCCGCGGAGATCTGCGCGATTTCGAACGTCGCCGCGCTCCCGATGCCGTCCGCCGCCTGCTGCGCGGCGGTGTAGAGGAACTCCGGCGTCCCGGTCTCCGCCTCGCGCACCAGCGCCCCGCCCGGGGCCCTGACACGGACCCGGTAGCGCTCCGCCTCCTCGAACAGCGGCGTCTCGCCCGAGGGCCAGACATCCGCGTCCCGCCGCCCCCGTCGGATCCAGGTCACCCGGATGTCGCCCCCCGCCTCCCGGCGGGGACGGAGCGCCACAGGCGCATGCGGGCGCAGCCCCGCCCCCTCCCAGGTCCAGACGGCGTGGGCGTAGCTCTCGGCGCCGATGTCGTCCGCCGCCGGCCCGATGCGGTAATGCCGCTCCAGCCCCAGCCGGGAGTCCCCGGGCTCGAAGCCGATCAGCCGCTGGCCCAGCATCACCAGGGTCGCGCCCGCCGGCGCCGGGTCCCCGATCAGGACCTCGGTCCCGCAAAGCCCCCGCAGGAAGCCCGAGAGGGCATAGACCCCCTCCCCCACCAGCTCCGCCTCGCGGATTTGCAGAAGCTCCCACCGGCCGTCCGGCGTGGACAGCGCCGCAAGATTCGCCCCGTTGAACACCGCCAGCGCGTCGGCCGAGCTCAACTCCCCCGACAGCATCTCGACCCGCACCGAGGGGCCGCGCATCCAGCGCCACGGCGCCCCTGCGGGGAGGTCGTCCAGCAGCCGCCCCACGGCGGAGGGCCGGCTCGCCGCCGCCACCGGCGCGTAGTCCTCGTCGCGGTCCGAGGACAGCAGCGCCACCGTCCCCGGCCAGGGCTCGGACCACACCGCCGCCTGCGCCCGGTCCTCGTCGCCCCCGAAGATCACCCAGGGCACGTCCATCAGCCGGTAGCCCGGCGCGCCCGCGACCGGCCCGTCGTCGAGCGGCGGGCGCGGATCGTCGGGCAGTGGCCGTTCGCCGGGCTGATAGTGCGCCGCCTCGATCCGGGTGGCCTCCACCCGCCGGCCGGCGCCCTCGGCGATGCGGTCGATGCGGTATTCGGGCTCGCCCTCCGGCCCCAGCCGGACGACGTCGCCCGGCTCCAGGTCCAGACGCTCCGGCGACAGGCCGAGCCGGACCGTCTCCCGCGCCGTCTCGCTCTCCCGCGCCCAGCGCTCGGCGATCTCCAGCGCCTGCGGCCGGCTCAGGGCGAGGGGCAGCTCGGCGCCCTGCACGCCAACGCCGGTCTGCGCGGGGTTCGCCGCCTCCACGGCGCCGTCCTGGTAGTCGCCCAGGCTGCGCAGATAGCTCACCCGCACCTGCCCGGGCGCCGCGCCCTCGGGCGCGCGCAGCCGCTCCACGTCGCGCCCCTCGCCCGCGCCCTCGAACACCACCCGCGCCGGGTCCAGCTCCACCGCCCGGTCGCGGCCGCGCATGCGGAAGCGGATCACCCCCGCGCTCTCATGCGCATCGAAGCCGTAGGCGATCATCAGCGCCTGCAGCGCCTCCCGCGGCGTCTGCGTGCGCGCCTGCACGAAGCCGTCCACCAGCCCGGTCAGATCGGAGACATCGATCCCGCTCAATCCCGCCTCCGCGCAGATCTCCGCCACGACTCGGTCGAGCGAGGCAGGCCCCACCCGCCCGGTCAGCCAGTGCCCCCGCATGTGGTTTCCGCCGTCCGACCAGACCTCCAGCTTGCGCGGAAACTCCGGCCAGGGCCGGGCGTCCCAGGTCCAGACATGGACCCGCTCAAGGTCCAGCATCCGGCCGTCATAGCGGTCAGAGGGCGGGTTGTTGGCGTCCTGCGACCAGTGCCGCTCCGCCGCCTCCAGCATCCGCCGCTGGATCAGCCCGTCCGGCCGGCCGGAGGAGAAATGCGGCAGCCCGCTCTCGGAGGATTTCGGGTCGCCGAAGACGTTCGGCTGGTTGGTCCCCTTGTCCACCGCCGCGCAGCCGACCTCCGTCAACCAGATCGGCTTGGAGCGCGGCCGCCAGGCGGTCCGGGCGCTCTGGCGCACGCCGTCGATCCGCTCGTGATGCGGGCGCGACCACCAGTTCGCCAGGTCCTTGTTGCGCCAGATCCAGTGCTCGCCATGCGCCCCATCGAGGATCGGCGTGCGGATCTGGTCGCGCCGGTCCTCGGCGCTGGCGTAGTACCAGTCATACCCCTCGCCCCCCGCAAAGCGCCCGGCGAGATAGTCGAGGTCGTAGATCGACCGCGCCTCCTGCGCATCCAGATGCTCCCGCCCGTCGCGCCAGTCGGTCAGTGGCGCGTACCAGTCGATCCCGACGAAATCGATCTCCTCGTCGCCCCAAAGCGGATCGAGATGGAACAGCCGGTCCCCCGTCCCGTCCGCCGGCTGATGGCCGAAGTACTCGGACCAGTCTGCCGCGTAGCCGATCTTCGCCG
The DNA here is from genome assembly GCA_051747505.1 of Pseudomonadota bacterium. Taxonomy (GTDB): domain Bacteria; phylum Pseudomonadota; class Alphaproteobacteria; order Rhodobacterales; family Rhodobacteraceae; genus Albimonas. Next base: position 5,366 of record JBNJGE010000015.1, read on the forward strand.
AAGTCCCCAGCACCGCGCGCACATCGCCGGCCAGCTGGCGAAGCGCCTCCACCGCCGGATACTCGCGTCGCGCCGACCGGATCTGCGTGAGCGCCCGCATCTCGGAGCCGATGCAGAAGGCGTCCACGCCCCCGGCCATCGCGCACAGATGCGCGTAGTGGAGGATGAAGCGCCGCATCCCCCAGTCGTCGGGCTTCGCGCACAGCACCGTGTCGCCCGAGGGCGCGAAGTCCTCCGGCTGCGCCTGCCCGAAGAAGGCCGCCACCTCGTCCGCCGCCGCTTGCGTCAGGTCGGGCGAGCTCGCCAGGCCCGGCGCCAGCGAGGTCGTGATCCGCCCCCGCCAGGGATAGGCTGGCTGCTCCGCCCCCCAGCCCCAGGGGTCCTCCAGCCCGTTGCCGGGCGCCACATCCATCAGCAGGAAGGGATAGAAGGTGACCCGGAAGCCGCGGGCCTTAAGCTCCCGGATATACCGGATGATCGAACCGTCCGAGGGCGTGCCGCCGAAAACCGGGCGCCCCTCCTCGTCACGCCCGACCAGATACGCCGAGCCCCGGCCCTGCCCGGAAACCCGCCACTCATGCGGCGCGGTCGTCTTGTCCTCGACCTCCACGCCCGGCCGCAGCCGACAGCGGTCGCAGCGCAGGTCGTCCCCGAACCAGCTGACCACCAGAGAGACCGACCCGCAGGCCGGAAGCTCCTCCTGCAGCTGGTCGAGCGCAACGACCGCGTCCGTGCGCTCGGCCGGCGTGTTGACGTTGGCGAAGCGTTCCCGCCCCTCGCCCTCGATCACCTTCACCGGGTCGGTGTCATAGGCGAACTCGCCCGTGCCCGGAGACATCGCCACGCCGCGGACGATCCGGTGCAGCCCCTCGTCCTCGCCCGCGCCGTCGGCCTGCGGCCGGCGGAAGACCTCGACGGCGATCTGCGGCGCGCGGCGGCCGAAGGAGTCCACCTCCAGATCCTCGAAGACGAGATAGGCCACGCCGCGGAAGGCCGGCGCGTCCCCCTCCACCGCCTCGATCAGCGGGTCGGGCCCCTGCTCTTCCGTCCCGCGATGCAGCCGCCACTGCACCCGGTCCAGGTTCAGCGGCTTGCCATCGGCCCAGATGCGCCCGATGCGGGTGACCGGCCCCTCGCACAGGGCCACCGCGAAGCTCAGCGTGTAGCTGTATTCGCGCACGGTCGGCCCGCCGCCCTTGCCGACGCCCTGCTTGCGCACATGCTCGCGGAAGCGGGTGGACCAGATCATCTGCCCGGCCACGCGCATGCGCCCCTGCACGCGCGGGATCGGCGCGCCCTCGTTGGCGCCCTGGATGCGCAGGGCGTTCGCCTTCCCGCGCACCACGGCCCGGGAGCCGCTTCCCAGCAGCGTCTGGTCGATCAGCCCGCCGACCACCGCCCCCGCGGCCTGCCCGATCGCCGCCGCGCCGATGCCGGCCACGGTCCCGCCGACCGCGCCTCCAATCGCGCCGCCCGCGGCGGCGAGCACAAGAGTCGCCATGTTCTACTCCGGAAAACTGAAGGCCGCCGCCACGCGCCGGCGCCAGGACGGCCCGAGCGAGGAGGCCACGACCCCCCGCCCCGAATAGGCGTGAACCATCCGCGGCTCGCGACCCGGCCCGCCATTCTCGGTCAGGATCGCCAGATGCTTGACCGGTCCTCGCGCGCGCATGCGAAAGGCCAGAACGTCCCCCCGCCGCGCCTGCGCCAGCGGAACCGGCCGCATCCAGCGCATCGCGCCCGCGATCAGCCGCTCCTCGCGGCTCGGCTCCGACCAGTCGGGCGTGTAGGCGGGTGGAGTCTCGGGCTCCGGCCCGATCACCTCGCGCCAGACACCGCGCACCAGGCCCAGACAGTCCGCGCCCGCGCCCTTCCGACTGGCCTGATGGCGATAGGGCGTGCCCAGCCAGCCCTTCGCCGCCGCGACGATCGCGGCCCGTCGCGCCTCGCTCATCGGAACAGCGAGCCCCCGTCATGGGCCTCGTCCCCGCGCGGATAGGCCCCCGCCCAGTCCTCGCCCGGCATCAGAGGAAAGCCGCGGAAGTTGCTCAGGTTCTGAAACTTCTCCCGGCAAGTCTCGGCCGTCTTGTCGCAGCCGGCAACAACCCGGAAGGCATCCCCCGCCTGCATCGTCGCCACCGGCGCGTTCCACAGCTCCGCGACCATCCCCCCTGCGCCGCCCTGCCGGTAATGCGCCCGCACCACCGCGCTCGCGCCCGCATTCTCGCCGGAGGTCCATTCCAGCCGCCCGAGGCTGAAGAAACCCGCCTCCGCCGCCCCGGCCGCGCCGCCCAGCAGCAGACGCCGCGCACCCAGCGCCTCCGCGACCTCCCCGGTCCGCACGAGCGCCCCTTCGAGGGCGACCCCGCAGCGCGCATCCCCCAGCTCCGCGTCGCACTGGCGCCGATACACGCGCCCCACGGGCCGGTTCAGCAGCTCCGCCAGCCCCTGGACCTCCATCTCGAAGCCCAGCTCCCCGCGCCGGATCTCCCCCGCACGCCCCTCGAAGACCTTCAGCCGCCGCTCCGGCTCCCGCCAGTCCGCCAGCCACTGGCTGATCTCCGCGCAGTCATAGCGCCCCGCCAGGATGTCCGCCTCGGTCAGCGAGTCCGAGCGCAGCGCGCCCGCCGCCTCGACATTGTCCACGGCAAGCCCCAGAGAGCGCTCCATCTCCGTGCGCGTCACCCCGCTCTCGGGCTCGAAGACCAGCCCGTCGAATGCGATCTCCCGGTCATGGTCGGTGAAGCCCAGCTCCACCCCGTCCGCCCGGCGAATCCGCCAGCAGCGGCACAGCGTCGTCACCCCGCCCGCGAGCTCCGCGGCCAGGCTCTCGTCGATCTCGTGCATCAGACCCGCACCTCCACGACAGGGATCGAAGGGATGTCGCCCGCATCCAGCGCCGAGAGGCTCGCCACGATGCGGTCCTCGTCGAAGCGCACCGGCACATCGAACTCGAAGCCGGCGGTGACCGCCTGCCCCGCCGCCGGCGCGCTCGTCAGGCTCACCCGCCCCGTGGCGTGATCCACCGTGAATCCGGCGCCCGCGACAAGCGTCTCGCCGTCCACCGCGACCTGCACGGTCCCCTCCACGGGCTTCGTGATCTCCCGGAACCAGGGGCTCTCGCCCGCCTCGTAGCGCTTGACGAGCTGGAACACGCTCGTGTTCCCGTCCGCCACGCCCAGCTCCTGGTCCAACGGCCCGGGGTCGGAGAGCGGCGCGCAGGACTTCCAGTCCAGCCAGTCCTTCCAGCGAAACCCGTGCAGCTGCCCCCGGCGCGCCTCGAAGAAGGCGATCACCTCGTGCAGCTCGTCCAGGCTCGAAAGCCCCATCCCGGCGTCGTAGCGCCGGCGGCTGTCGGCCCAGTTGGTGTTGCGCTGCTCATGCCCGTTGGCGAGCGTCACCACCTCCGTGCGCCGCTGCGGCCCGCCGGTGGAGCCCACCGACAGCCGCTCGGGAAACCTCACCTCGTGAAAGGCCATCCGCCCCTCCTCAGCCGTTGCGCTGGCCCAGCCTCACCGCGCGCGCCAGCTGCGCCGCGACCTGGGACCGCGATTTCCGGAAGCCCGCGACATCGGGGGTGGAGATGTTCACCGTCACCTGCACCGGCCCGGCGCCTCCGCCGCCCGAGGCCACGCCCAGCCGCCCGTCGGCCCCGCGCTGCAGCGGCAGGATCGCCTCCGGCCCCGCCTCGCCCATCACGCCCGCGCCGCCGCGCATGCCGAACAGGGTCGGCCCCTCGACCACGCCGCCCCCTGCGAAGGCCCGCGCGCGCCCGGACGAGATCGCGCCCCCCTTGGCGAAGAAGGACAGCCCCCGCGTCAGCCCCGACACGCCCGCGCCCAGCGCGCCCGTCAGCGCCTCCGTCAGCGCGCCATGGACCGGCGCGATCGCCGCGTCGAAGCTGCGCTCCGCCAGGTCCGTGCCCAGCTTCTTCAGCACGTCCGAGGCCTTCGCCCCGTCCGTCACCAGCCGGTCGAAGGCCGTCCGCAGCGACCCGGAAATGGCGCCCGCCAGCCCCTTCGTCTCCTGCGCCGTCTCGCGCATCTCCCCGCGCAGCCGCCGCAGCTCCGATCGCATGCCCTCCGCGAGCCCCGTCGTGCGCTCCCCCGCGCCGCGCAGCTCGCCCAGGGCGCGCGAGAACCCCTCGTCGCCGAATTCATCCATGCCGTCGCTCCGCATCCGGAAAGCGCGCCCGCAGCGCCTCGAACTCCCCGCGCCCCATCGGCGCCGCCGGCCCCTCTTCGTAAGGATCCGCCGCCGCCGCCAGCTCGCGAGGGGTCATCGACCAGAAGGCCTCCGGCGACAGGCGAAGCACGCCGAAGCCCAGCCGCATCAGGGCCGTCCAGTCCATCCTTCACCCCTGATCCAAGGGCGCGAAGCTCGCCGCCAGCAGCCGCGCGGCCGCCCGGGTCGCCCCGGCCGCGCCGCCCTCGATCTCCGCCTCGGCCAGCTCCGCGTCCGAGATGCCGGCGCCCGCCCCGCGAAGCCCCGCGCCCAGCAACGCGATCAGGTCGGAGGCCGAAAACGCCCCGCTCTCGAACCGCTCCACGAGCTCGGCCAGCCCCCCGGCCTTCAGCTCCCCCTCCAGCTCCGCCAGCGCGCCGAGGGTCAGGCGCATCACGCGCCGCTCCCCCCCGACGACGATCTCCGCCTCGCCCCGCGCCGCGTTGGCCATCCTCATGCCCACGCGAAGCTGAGCTGCCCGGCCGAGGCCAGCGCCAGCTCGTAGACCGCCTCGCCGTCATGCTGGCCGGAATACTCCAGCGCCGTGATCTGGAAGGGCCCCTCCACGGTCCCGAAATCGGGCACGATCACCTGGAACGCCGGCGCCTCGCCCTGGAAGAACGCCTCGCGCAGCCGCGCATCCGTCGCCTGGTCCAGGAACACGCCCGACCCGGAAATCGAGGCCGAGCGCAACCCGGCGCCCGCCAGCAGCTCCCGCCACCGCCCGGCCGAGCCGACATGCGTGACATCCACCGTCTCGGCGTTGAAGCTGATGCGCGTCGCGCGCAGCCCCGCCACCGTCTCCCAGCCCGCGCCCGCATCCAGCTTGAGCAGCAGGTCCTTGCCTTTCTGAGCCGCCATGTCCGCGCCTTTCCCGTAGCTTACATCTCGACCTTGAAGCGAAACCGCAGATCGATCCTGCGCCCGCCGTCGCGCGGCCGCCGCGCCCGCGCTCCGAGGAAGTCCGCCGTCGCCAGCCGCCCCTGCGAGAGCGGCGGCAGCCCGTCCCTCAGCGCGTCAGCCGCCGCCGCCGCGATCTTCTTGGCCTGCGCGAAGCTCGCCTCGCCCGAATGCACCGAGACCTCGATCTCGTGCTCCGACCCCTCGAGCCCCTGCGCCGTCCAGGCCTCCGCCCGCTCCTCGCCGAGCGTCACGAACGGCCCCGCCTCCGCCTCCGGCGCATCCGCATGCGGCGGCGCGTCGAAGATCCGCCCCCCCACCAGCGCCGCCAGCTCGCCGGACCCGGTCAGGGCGGCGTAGACCGCCTCCTGCAATGCGAAGGAAAGCGCGTAAGTCATTGCGCCGCCTCCTCATAAGCCCAGCAGGTGAGAAACCGCCCGCGCGGATCGGCCTCCGCCACCGCCCGGATGCGGAACACCCGCGCGCCCTCGCGCAGCCGCTGATCCGCCCGCGGCCGCGCCGCCGAGCCCGCCGGCGCCGCCCGCACCAGGATGCGATGCGACACCCGCGAGCCCTCGCGCGGCCCGCGATCCACCTCGCGCCCCGAGCGCGCGTCCACCGAGGCCCACAGGACCCCGAGCGACACCCACTCGCGCACTTCTCCGCCCGCGCCGTCGGCGCTCCCGCGCGCCTCCTCCAGCACGAGCCGCCGGTCCAGCACCGGCGCCATCGCCTGCCACGGCTTCACAGCCGCACCTCCCGCCAGGGCGCGACCAGCGCCCGCACCCCGTGCGGCGCTTCCCGCGCCGGGTCGGCCGAGACGTGCCGCTGCTCGTAGTACTGCGCCCCCAGAAGAAGCACGGCCTGGCGCAGCGCCTCCGGCACCGCGTTCCAGTCCGCGCCGTGTCCGGCGACGAAGGTCACCTCCGCCGCCCCGTCCACGGGGATCGCCGGCAGCGACAGCGCCCCGGCCCCCTTCAGCGCCGGGCGGAACAGGTCCGGCCTCAGAACGTAGGCGGCGGCGTCCACCTCCCGCCGTGCCCCGTCCGCCTCGACCAGCTCCAGCGCCTCGACCGAGGCGACCGGCGCCACCGGAAAGACCTCCCGGCAGCCGTCGCGCCACTGCGCCACCCGCCACAGGAAGCGCCGCCGGATCAGCGCGCGCCCCGTCAGCGCCTCCACCGCCGCCGTCGCGGCCCGCGCATAGAGGTCCAGCGCCGGCTCCGTCTCCCCGAACCCCTCGGGCAGCCGCAGATGCGCGGCGAACTCCGCCAGCGGCACCGCCGCCCGCGGCGCCGGCTCAAGCTCCGTCAGCATCGTCACCCCTCCTCAGCCCGAGATCACGCGCACCAGCGCCCCGCGGGAGAGCACGCGCCCCCCCGATGTCCGCACGCGGTGGGAGACGTGGTAGACATGCCCCGCTCGCCCCCCCTGCAGCACCGCCTCGGAGGACGCCTCGCCCAGGCTCGTCGCCCCCAGCGTCAGCGCCTGCGCGTCGATCTCCTGGGGCACGATCAGCCAGCCGAGATCCTCGGCCAGCGTCTCCCCCGCCTCCAGCTCCGCCCAGTCCAGGGCGCAGGGGCGCTCCTCCTCGGGGCGCTTGGTCAGGTAGTCGGTCATGAATCCGCCCTTCGCCGCCCGCCTCAGCGCGCCGCGTCATCTGCCTGGAATTCCGGGAAAAAGAGGGCGCCCCCGCGCGGGCCCGGCCGACACACGGGGAAGCAGGAAGCGAGCATGTCGCGCAGGGGCGCCCGCCGGCCGATCCGGCCGGCCCTCGCGGCCCGGTCAGGAGTCCGGGCCGCGAAGCTCGGGCCCTCAGGAGGCCGAGAACTTCAGCAGCTTGATCGCCGAGAAGTCCGTGACATCGCCGCCCACGCGCTTGGTGGCGTAGAACAGCACGTGGGGCTTGGCGCTGAACGGGTCGCGCAGCACCCGCAGGTCCGGCCGCTCGGCGATGGTGTAGCCCGACCCGAAGTCCCCGAAGGCCACCGCGCAGGCGCCGTCGGCGATGTCGGGCATGTCCTCGGCGATCAGCACGGGGTAGCCCATCAGCCGCGCGGGCTCGCCCGCGGCCAGCCCGTCCGACCACAGGAACCGCCCGTCCGCGTCCTTCATCTTGCGCACCGCCCCGGCGGTCTTCGAGTTCATCACGAAGCTCGCCTTGGTCCGGTAGCGCGCGCCCAGGCTGTAGACGAGGTCCACGATCGCGTCCGCCGGGTTCGACGGCGCGAAGTCGCCCGCCGCGCCGGTGGCCACATAGCCCAGCTCGCCCCAGGCCTCGCCGCCCGCCGCCACGGTCGGGTAGTCGAGAAAGCCGGTCGGCTGGTCGGCGCCCGTGCCGTTGACGAAGGCGTCGCTCTCGGCGCGGGAGAACTTGTCCGCGATCCGGTCGGCCAGCCAGCCCTCGATGTCGAAGGCCGAGTCGTCCAGCAGCCGCTGGGAGGCCTTGGGCAGCGCCGAGAGCTCGTGCAGCGGGATCGAGACGCGCTCGATCTGCGGCGTCGAGGTCTCGGAGACCGGGCCGCCCTCGCTGGACCAGCCGGAGCCGAAATCGGCGTGGTCCACCAGCACGTCGAAGCTGTTGGCCTCCACCTGCACCACATTGGCGATGGCGCGGATCGAGCCCGCCCCCTTCAGCACCCCCTGGATGCGCTCCGAGGTCTGGGGGTCCACCAGGTAGCCGCCCTCGGCGTTGACCGAGGCGCTGAGCCCCTTGCGCTCCACGGTGACGCCGCGCAGCGCGTCGTCATCCCCGCTGCGAAGATAGGCGGCCAGGGCCTTGCGATGCGGGGCCTCCGTGTCCGCCGCCCGGCTCAGCGCGGGGCGGCCGGGGCCGTCGGCCGCCTTGCGGTCGATCGCCTCCAGGCGCTCGTCCTGCGCTTTCATGCGCGCCTTCATCTCGTCCTGGAAGGCATTGAACTCCTTCAGGAACCCGTTCACCGCCGTCTTGGCCTCGAGGCCCCGGCCCATGGCATTGCTCATCTGGGACATTCCTTCGCTCATCCGCATGGTTCCGAACCGCCGCTTCAGCCGCCCAGGCGGCCGCGCGCCTCGTTCAGCGCGTCGGCCAGGGCGGCCGCCAGCGCCTCCTCGTCGGCATCGGCCGCGGCCGCCGATGCCCGCGCGGAAGGAAGCATCGGGAAGGTGACCAGCGACACCTCCCACAGCTCCACCTCCTGCAGGATCCGCCCGCCCTCCGGCCGGCGGCCCGCCCTCACGGCGCGGTAGCCGATGGACAGCCCGTCCACCGCCCCCGCACGCAGCAGCGCCAGCGCCTCCGCGCCGCGCCGCACCTCGGTCAGCAGCCGGCCGCGCACGCGCAGCCCGCGCTCGTCCTCGGCCACCGAGTCCCACACCCCGATCGGCTGGGCCGGGTCGTGCTGCCACAGCAGCTTGACCGAGCGGCCCGAGGCCCGCGCCGCCGCCAGGCTGTCCGCGAAGGCCCCGCGGGCGACCACGTCCCCCGACTGGTCCGCCTCCCCGAACAGGCTGGCATAGCCCTCGATCCGGCCGTCCTCGGCCACCGTCGCCACCTGGTCGAAGGCGACGAATTTCGTCTCCAGCTCCGCGCTCTGCGGGCCGGGCTTCAGATACTGGTCCATGTCGGCTTTCCCTCAGGGATGGATCGGCGCCGGCATGAGCGCCGTGGCCAGCTGGCCGAGCATCGCGGTGGCCAGGCCGAAGACCGCGAACCACAGCCGTTTCTCAAGCCGCTCGACGCTTTCGTCGATCTGGCTGAGAGACCGCTCCAGCGCCGCCCAGCGCTCGTCCAGCACCCGCTCCAGCGCCTCGATGCGCGCATGCGCGCTGTCGAAGGGCTCGTAGAGATAGCGCGAGCCCCCCGCCCGCGCCCTCAACGACCCGCGGATCAAGCCGCGCCCCCCGGCGGCAGCCCCAGCGCGCGCCGCTTCTCCTCGTCGCTCAGGAAGTCCGCGCGGCTCACCCGCCGCCACAGCGCCTCGCGCTCCGGCGCCAGCGCCGGCACGCCGTCGAGATCGGCCCGGACCTCCAGGCTCTCGCCCGTCTCCGCGCCCAGCCACCCGGCCAGCCCCGCCGTCACCTTGCCCACCAGCGGCAGCACCGTCTGGCGGTAGAAGGCCCGGTTGGCCTCCTGGTAGTTGGCGTAGGTCGCGTCGCCGGGCAGCCCCAGCAGCATCGGCGGCACCCCGAAGGCCATGGCGATGTCGCGCGCCGCCGCCGTCTTCGTCTCCAGGAACTCCATGTCCGAGGGGCTGAAGCCCATCGGCTTCCAGTCCAGCCCCCCTTCCAGCAGCATCGGCCGCCCGGCGTTGCGCGCGCCCTGGTGGTTGGACTCCAGCTCGTCGACCAGCCGCTCGTACTGCTCCCGGCTCAGCGCCGCCCCGTCCGGCCCGCGATAGACGATGGCGCCGGAGGGCCGCGCCGCGTTGTCCAGCAGCGCCTTCGACCACCCCCCGGCCGCGTTGTGGATGTCCACGGCGCCCGCGGCCGCCTCCATCGGCGACATCCCGTAATGGTCGTCCAGCGGATGGAAGCTTCGAAGATGCAGGATCGGCCGCGCCTCCTCCGACATCTCGAAGCGCACCTTCCGCCCGCCGACCGTGTATTCGTAGGCCTCCGGCCAGCCGTCCGGTCCCGGAACCACCCGCATCCGGTCCGGCCGCAGCGCATAGAGCTCGGCCGGCGCGCCGGAGGCCCGCCGCCCCGCCGCCTCCACATAGGCGTCGCCCGAGATCAGCAGGTGGCCGTAGACCGCCTCCAGGAACTCCGCCCCCAGCTGCCCCGGGTTCGGCCGCCCCAGCAGCGAGATCACGGGATGCGTCTCCAGCCGCCGCACCCCGTCCGAGACGATGAGCGGAACCGAGGCCGCCGCCTCCGCCACCATCCGCACGCAGCGGAACCCGATCACGTTGCGCGAGAAGCCGTTTCGGGTCAGCGAGACCCCGTCGCGCGGCGACCAGGCGGCCCGGCCCGGCCCGTGATAGGCCACCGCGGGCGCGGTGGCGGACGCCTTGCGCCCCTCGGGCGCCGCGGCGGCGGCCCGAAACCACTTGAAAGCCATCGGCTTTCTCCCTTGCTGGATTGCATGCCTCGCGGCGAGACGCCTGTCTCGCCCGCCCCGCGGGGCGGCGGTCGCCGGCGGCCCCCGCGCCGCCGCGCCCCTCCTTCAGAGCCGCCGCACCTGCGGCAGGCCCCGCTCCGCCCCGCGGGTCAGGTCCGTCACGGCCCAGACCAGCGCGTCCACGCGGTCCGGGCTCCCCTCGCTGCGTTCGCCCGTGAAGGCGCACATCTGATCTTCGAGCGTCGCGAACAGCCCCACATGCCGCACCCGCCCCTGCTCGTAGAGCGCGGCCACCGGCTCGGCGCGCACCACCTTCCCACGCGTCGCCCGCACCGCCCGATAGGGCACGGAGGCGTCCACCTGACGGATCAGCGTCTCCACCAGCTCGCCCCCCTGGTTGATCTCCGCCACGATCCGGTCGGCCTCCCACTCCCGGCAGGCGCCGACCACCCGCTCCGCCCAGGCCCGCGGCGCCGCGCCCTGCACCGACAGGTCGGCCAGAACGACCATCGTCCCGTCGTCCGCCGCCCCGGCCACCACGATGCCGCATTCATCCGCCCCGGGCCCGGAGGTCGCCGGCGGGTCCACCGCCACCACCACCCGCGCCAGCGGCGGCGCCCGGCGCAGCCGTCCCGCCTCCAGCGTCTCGCGCCTCCACAGCGCGCCCGGCACATCCTCGATCAGTTCGCCCAGCAGTTCCTGACGGGCGAAGCTCGTGTCGCCATAGGCGGCTTCCAGCGCCCGCAGGAAATCCGGCGCCAGATTCGCCCGGTTCGCCTCCGTGGGGGCGGAGCGGACGACCGTCCCCTCCGCCTCCATGATCCGGCGCAGCAGCGGGTTGCGCCGCGGCGTCGTGGTCACGACCTGCCGGGGCCTCTCGCCCAGACGCAGCCCCAGCTGCAGCATGTCCCAGGCCTCCGGCCCCTTGCGCCACTTGGCCAGCTCGTCGGCCCAGGCCCCGTCGAACTGCGGCCCGCGCAGCGCCTCGGGGTCCAGCGCGGAGAACAGCCGCGCCTCCGCCCCGTTGGGCCATTCCAGCCGCCGCCGCGTGGCCTGATAGACCGGCCGCCGGTCCGGGGGCGCGCAGGCCATCAGGCCCGAGGGGCCCGCCACCATCACCTCGCGGGCCTGGTCCAGCGTCTCGGCCACCAACGCGATCCGCCCGCGAGGACCCGCGGAGAGGGGCGTCGCCCCCTCGACCTGCCCGCGGATCCATTCGGCGCCGGCCCGGGTCTTGCCGGCCCCGCGCCCGCCCATGATCAGCCAGGTCCGCCAGTCGCCGGGCGGGGGCAGCTGGTGCCCCGGCGTCGCCCAAAGCTCCCACAGCCAGCGGAAGGCGCGGACCGCGCCCCCGCTCAGGCGGCCCAGGACCGCCTCCCGCTCAGCCTCCGTCCGCGAGGCGAGCAAGCTCGCCCAGGATCTCCCGCCTTGCGGCGTCGAGATCGAGCTCTCCGTCGGTTCCCCCCTCGCCATGGCGCCCCTGCGTCTCCTCGATCCGCTCCGTCAGCCGCACCACCTCGGCCACCGCCTTCTGATGGCTCGCGATCGCGGCCTGAATGTCGCGCGCCTCCTCCTTCGCGAGCCTGGCGACCTCCGCCGCCCGTTTGGCCGCCTGCACGGCGCCCTCCTCCAGATCGCCCTCCCAGTTCGTCAGGGTCTCCGCCGCCGTCGCGGCCGCGCGCTTCCTCGGATCCGCCAGACCCGCCAGCCGCCCGATCTCCTCCATGAGGCGACCGTGCAGCAGCACATAGGTCCGGTGGGCCATCTGAAGCGCCGCGGCCGGGTCGGGGGGCTCGTCATCGAGATCGATCATGGGGCCGAAGGTCCAACACCCGGGCCGCCCGCAACGAAAAAGGCCCGCGGCGCGTCGCGCCCGGGCCCTCTGATCGCCTGCTTATCCCAGCTTGCCCAAGGTTCTACCTTAGAGCGTTCGGACAGTCAAGTACTTTCTTCTGGGTTGTGCGACGGGCCGCCCTCTCACTCGGTCTCCGCCCGCTCCGCCTCGATCCGCCGCCAGCGCGCCACGTTGCGCCGATGCTCGCTCAGCGTCTCGGCGAAGGCATGCCCGCCATTGCCATCGGCCACGAAATACAGCTCGTCGGTTTCCGCCGGGTTCACCGCCGCCTCGATCGAGGCCCGCCCCGGATTCGCGATCGGCGTCGGCGGCAGCCCGGTGATCACATAGGTGTTCCAGGGCGTCTCCGCCTCCAGCTCGCTCCGGCGCAACCCCCTCCCCAGCGGCCCCTGTCCTTCCGTAATTCCGTAGATCACCGTCGGGTCCGTCTGCAGCCGCATCCCCCTGCGAAGCCGGTTGACGAAGACGGCCGCCACCCGCCGCCGCTCATCCGCCACACCCGTCTCCTTCTCGATGATGGAGGCGAGGATCAGGGCCTCCTCCGGGCTCTCGAGCGGCAGGTCCGGGTCGCGCTCCGCCCAGGCCTGCTCCAGTATGCGCCGCTGCGCCGCCTGCATCCGCCCGATCAGCTCGCCGCGATCCATCCCGCGCGTCACCTTGTAGGTGTCCGGCGCCAGCGTCCCCTCCGGCGGGATCCCCGCGATCTCGCCCGTCAGCACCTCCGCCTCGCGCAGCTGCTGCACGAACTGCCAGGCGGTGTCGCCTTCCACCAGCGTGATCGGATACTCCACCCGCGCGCAGGTGCTCTGGTCCACTAGGCACTGCAGCACGTCCTCCATGGAGGACCGCGCCGGAATCTCGAACTCGCCCGCCTGGATGCGCCCGGCCAGCTCCTTGTAGCGCGCCCCCAGCCGGAAGATCCGCGGGTCGGAGATCGCGCCCGCCTCGTCCAGGATCTCCGCGGCCGTCGCCAGGTCGGCGCCGCGCGGGATCGCCACCTGCACCGGCGCCTCATGCGGCCCCTCGCCGCGAAACTGGCTCACGCCCCAGCCGATCACGCCGGCAAGGACGATCCCCAGAACGATCAGGATGGTCAGGGCGTTCGCCGCCAGGTGGCGCATCAGGGCCGCCTCTTCAGTCCGGCCGCCCCAGGATCAGCGACGCGTTGGTGCCCCCGAAGCCGAAGGAGTTGGACAGCGCCACCTTTATCTCCCGCTCCACCGCGCCATTCGCGGCGAGGTCGATCGGCGAGTCCACCGACGGATTCTCCAGGTTCAGCGTCGGCGGCGCCACCTGGTCGCGCAGCGCCAGCGCGCAGAAGATCGCCTCGACGGAGCCCGCGGCCCCCAGCAGATGCCCGATGGCCGACTTCGTCGAGCTCATCGTCACCTTCGAGGCGTGATTGCCCAGCAGCCGCGCCACCGCGCCGAGCTCGATCTCGTCGCCCAGCGGCGTCGAGGTCCCGTGCGCGTTGACATAGTCGATGTCCGAGGCCGACAGCCCCGCATCCTTCAGCGCCGCGGCCATGGAGCGGTAGCCCCCGTCCCCGTCCGGCGCCGGCGAGGTGATGTGGTAGGCGTCGCCCGACAGCCCGTAGCCCAGCACCTCGGCGTAGATCTTCGCGCCGCGGGCCTTGGCGTGCTCGTACTCCTCCAGCACCAGGATGCCGGAGCCCTCGCCCATCACGAACCCGTCCCGGTCCCGGTCGTAAGGACGGGAGGCCCGCTCGGGCGTGTCGTTGAAATTCGTGCTCAGCGCCTTGCAGGCCGTGAAGCCCGCCACCCCGATCTCGCAGATCGGGCTCTCGGAGCCGCCGGCGATCATCACGTCGGCGTCGCCATGCGCGATCAGCCGAGAGGCGTCGCCGATGGCATGCGCCCCGGTGGAGCAGGCCGTGACCACCGAGTGGTTCGGCCCCTTGAAGCCGTACTTGATGCTCACCTGCCCCGAGCACAGGTTGATCAGCGCGCCCGGAATGAAGAAGGGCGAGATGCGCCGCGGCCCCTTCTCCTTCAGCGTGATCGCCGCGTCCGCGATGCTCTCCACGCCCCCGATGCCGGAGCCGATCAGCACGCCCGTGCGCTCGCGCGCCCGCTCGTCCTCGGGCTTCCATCCGGCGTCGGCGATCGCCTGCTCCGCAGCGGTCATCGCATAGGTGATGAAGCGGTCGACCTTGCGCCGCTCCTTCGCGGGAACCCACTGGTCGGGGTTCCAGGTCCCGTCCGAGCCGTCGCCGAGCGGGATCTCGCAGGCGATGGTGCAGGGCAGGTGGGAGGCGTCGAAATGCTTGATCGTCCCGGCGCCGGACCTGCCGTCCAGCAGCCGCGACCAGGTCTCCTCGACCCCGCATGCCAGAGGGGACAGAATCCCCATGCCGGTGACGACGACCCGCCTCACGCCCCGCGCCTCCATGTGCTGCTCCCTTTCGCCGACGGGACGTTATCGCCGCCCCGCCGCGCCTGCCAACCCCCGACCCGCAGGCCGCGGGGGCCGCTCAGCTCTCGGCGTGCTGGCCGATGAACTTCACCGCATCGCCGACGGTCTGGATGGTCTCCGCGGCGTCGTCCGGGATCTCGATCCCGAACTCCTCCTCGAAGGCCATGACGAGCTCGACGGTGTCCAGCGAGTCGGCACCCAGATCATCGATGAAGCTCGCGCTGTCCGTGACCTTGTCTTCCTCGACGGACAGATGCTCGACGACGATCTTCTTCACGCGGTCGGAAATATCGCTCATGTGAGGGTCCTCACCTTCTCCGCGGCCCCCTGGGGCCTTCTGCCTTTATTTGCCTCCGAGGCCGACATCCGCCGCCCTCCTCACGCGCCGCGGACCCGGCCCGCCGCGTGTGCGCGGGCTATATCACAGCCTCCCGGGGTGGCAACCGTCAATCGGCCCGCCCCGGAACCGGGTCAGATCATGGCCATCCCGCCGTTCACGTGCAACGTCGCGCCCGTGACATAGGACGCCTCCGGCGCCGCCAGGAAGGCCGCCGCCGCGGCGATCTCGGCCGGCTCGCCCATCCGCCCCGCGGGAATCGCCTCCAGCAGCTTCCCGCGCTGCGCGTCGGGCAGCTTCTCGGTCATCGCCGTCTCGATGAAGCCCGGCGCCACGCAGTTGACGGTGACGCCGCGCGCCGCGACCTCGGCCGCCAGGCTCTTGGACATGCCGATCAGCCCGGCCTTGGAGGCCGCGTAGTTCCCCTGCCCCGGGTTGCCGGTCACCCCGACGACCGAGGTGACGTTGATGATCCGCCCCCAGCGCGCCTTCATCATCCCACGCAGCACGCCCCGCGACAGCCGCATCGCCGCCGTCAGGTTGATGTTGAGCACCGTCTCCCAGTCCTCGTCCGACATCCGCATGAAGAGCTGGTCGCGCGTCACCCCGGCGTTGTTGACGAGGATGTCCACGCCCCCCATCGCCTCCGCGGCCTGCTTGGGCAGCGCCTCCACCGCCTCGGCCTCGCCGAGATTGCAGGGCGTGACATGCGCCCGCTCGCCCAGCTCCGCCGCCAGCGCCTCCAGCGGCTCCGTCCGCGTTCCCGACAGCGCCACCGCCGCCCCCTGCGCGTGCAGCGCGCGGGTGATCGCGCCGCCGATTCCGCCCGAGGCGCCGGTGATCAGCGCCCGCTTGCCCGTCAGATCGAACATCACGAGTCCCCCTTCCCGGCCGCGACCGCCTTCGCGTCCTCCGGCCCGTTCACCGCCCTGCCGGCGAGGCTCCGATCGATCCGCCGCGCCAGCCCGATCAGCGTCTTGCCCGCGCCCAGCTCCACCAGCTCGGTGACGCCCTGCGCCGCCATCCACTGCACGCTCTCGCGCCAGCGCACGGCGGAGGTGACCTGCCGCACCAGCAGCTCCCGGATCTCCGCGGGGTCGCTCACCCCCTCCGCCTTCACGTTGGAGACGACCGGCACGGCCGGCGCCTTGATCTCCACATCCGCCAGCGCCTCGGCCATCCGCTCGGCGGCCGGCTGCATCAGCGCGCAATGGAAGGGCGCGCTCACCGGCAGCAGCACCGCCCGCTTCGCGCCCTTCTCCTTGGCAAGCTCGACGGCCCGCTCGACCGCCGCCTTGTGCCCCGACACCACCACCTGCGTCGGATCGTTGTCATTGGCCGCCTCGCACACCTCGCCCTGCGCGGCCTCGGCCGCGATCTCCTGCGCCTGCTCCAGCCCCAGCCCCAGCAGCGCGGCCATCGCCCCCACGCCCGGCGGCGTCGCCTCCTGCATCGCGCGCCCGCGCAGCCTCAGCAGCCGCGCCGCGTCGCCGACCCCGAAGGCCCCGGCCGCGCACAGCGCCGAATACTCGCCCAGCGAATGCCCGGCCACGAAGGCGGCGTCCGCAACGCCCATGCCCTCCGCCTCCAGCGCCCGCAGCGCCGCGATCGACGTCGCCATCAGCGCCGGCTGCGCGTTGGCCGTCAGCGTCAGCTCCTCCAGCGGCCCCTCCCGGATCAGGGCGCTGAGCTTCTCGCCGAGCGCCTCGTCCACCTCCTCGAACACCGCCCGCGCGGCGGGGACGGCCTCCGCCAGGTCCCGCCCCATGCCCACCGCCTGGGCGCCCTGTCCGGGAAACACGAATGCGCGCAACGTCACCACCTCCCTGCTGCCGGTCGCGCTCCGCCTTAGCGTCGCGCGCGCGCCCCCGCAACCGCCCGCGCCCCTCGCGCCCTTGCCACGCCGCCCGATTCGCGGCATACGGCGCATTCCTTCCGGAAACGGATGCCACGGCCGCCTCTCGTATGCGGGCTCCGGAAGGCTTCGCCCCCGCATTGTGAAGCGCGCCGCGAAAACACGGGTGAACGCGATGGCTCTCTACGAGCACGTCTTCATCGCGCGTCAGGACCTGTCCAACGCGCAGGCCGAGGGGCTCATCGAGCATTTCGGCCAGATCCTCAAGGACAACGGCGGCGAGGTGCAGGGCTCCGAATACTGGGGCGTGCGCACCATGGCCTACAAGATCAAGAAGAACCGCAAGGGCCATTACGGCTTCCTCAAGACCGACGCGCCCGCGCCCGCGGTCCAGGAGATGGAGCGCCTGATGCGCCTGCATGACGACGTGCTGCGCGTCATGACCATCCGCGTGGAGGAGCACGAGGAAGGCCCCTCCGCCGTCCTCCAGGCCAAGGCCTCGCGCGACGAGCGCGGCCGCGGCGGCCGCGACCGCGACCGCGGCCCCCGCCGGCGCGACTGACCCAGGAAAAGGAGCGCAGACATGGCCCGCAAACCCTTCTTCCGCCGTCGCAAGACCTGCCCCTTCTCGGGCGAGAACGCGCCGAAGATCGACTACAAGGACGTCAAGCTCCTGCAGCGCTACATCTCGGAGCGCGGCAAGATCGTCCCCAGCCGCATCACGGCCGTCTCGGCCAAGAAGCAGCGCGAGCTCGCGCGCGCCATCAAGCGCGCCCGCTACCTCGCCCTGCTGCCCTACGCGATCAAGTGAGGGCCTGACCCATGGAAATCGTTCTGCTCGAACGCGTCGAGAAGCTGGGCCAGATGGGCGACGTCGTGAACGTCAAGCCCGGCTTCGCGCGCAACTTCCTCCTGCCCCAGGGCAAGGCCCTGCGGGCGACGAAGACCAACATCGCCCGCTTCGAGGCCGAGAAGGCCCAGCTCGAGGCCCGCAACCTGGAGCGCAAGGCCGAGGCCGAGCGCGTGGCGAAGGATCTCGACGGCAAGACCTTCATCATCATCCGCTCCGCCTCCGACATGGGCTCCCTCTACGGCTCGGTCAGCACCCGGCACATTGCCGAGGCCGCCTCCGAGGCCGGCTTCGAGATGGACCGCCGCCAGGTCCAGCTCGACAAGCCGATCAAGGAGCTCGGGCTGCACGATCTGCGCATCCACCTCCACCCGGAGGTGATCGTGGACGTGACCATCAACGTCGCCCGCTCCCCCGAGGAGGCCGAGCTCCAAGCGTCCGGCCGCACCATCCAGGAGCAGCGCGCCGAGGAAGAGGCCGCCGCGGAGTTCGACATCCAGGAGCTTTTCGAGGACGAGGAGGCCGCCGAGGAGGCTTCCGAGAGCCTGCTCGCCGACCCGCGCGGCGCCGAGGACGAGGAGGAGCCCCGGACCTGATCCGGCCCTCCCCGACCCGACAAAAATGGAACGGCCGCGGCGCGAACGCCGCGGCCGTTTCGATTCCCGGCCGGCTCAGCCCGCCGGCACGCCCAGTCGCAGCCCGCAGCGCGCCGCGATCTCGCTCAGCCGCGCCACATCCGGCGGCCCGGCCTCCGGAAACTCGGTCGTCCCCTCCGGCAGGGGCTCCCCGGCCTGGGAGAAGAACGCGTCGTGAATCACCCCCGGCGTATTCACGATCATCAGCATGCCCGACGCCTCGCCCACATTGGTGAAGGCGTGCGCCGCCCCCGTCGGGACCTTCACGAAGTCCCCCGGCCCCGCCTTGACGGTCTCCCCGCCCAGAAGGAACTCGAAGCGCCCGTCCACGACATAGAAGGACTCGTCGTCCTCCGGATGCGTGTTGGGCGGCGCCCCGGCCCCCGGCGCCACCCGCGCCTCCACCAGGCTGTAGGCCCCGCCCGTGTCAGGGCTGCGGGCGAGGAAGCGCAGGATGCAGCCCAGCAGGTGATAGGTGTTCGTCTCGGCCATCACGCCGTCTCCTTGCAGGCCGGCGCAGGACCGGCTACCTCTCATGAGACATTTGTATCACAAAGAGACGTCTGTCTCACAGGGGAATCCGCACATGCCCGACGCGCCGGACCGCAGCGGCCAGAAGGCCCGCACCCGCGCCGACCTGCTCGCCGCCGCGCGCCGCCTGATGGCGGACGGGGAGGAGGTCACCGTCGCCGCCGCCGCGCGCGCCGCCCGCGTCTCCCGCGCCACCGCCTACCGCTACTTCTCCGACCCCGAGACGCTGGTGCTGGAGGCCGCCCTCGACCCCGAGGTGCGCCCCACCGGGGACATCCTCGCCGGTCTCGACGACCCCAGGGCACGCGCCCTCGCGGTCCAGGCCCATTTCCTCCAGCTCGCCCGCGCCGAGCAATCGCGCTTCCGTCCCTATCTCGCCCGCACCATGGACGCCTGGGTGAAGCGCGGCCCGCGCGCCCGCCTGCGCGGCGCCCGCCGCGTGGCCGCCTTCCGCGCCGCCCTCGCCCCCGCGCGGGAGCGCATGGACGCGCGCGACTTCGACGATCTCGTGCACGGCCTCTCGGCGCTGACCGGCATCGAGGCCCATGTCGCCCTCGCCGATGTCTGCCGCCTCTCGCCCCGCGACGCCGACCGCGCCGCCCGCAGCGCCGCCGAGGCGCTGCTCGACCAGCGCCTCCCCCGCCAGCCGGCATCCGCGTGAAACTTGTCGCGCCGCAAGGCATGGCGCTGACCGCCCGCGCGGGTTATCCCCGTCCTTCACATGCCGGGGATAACCGGCCGCCGGTGTAAGGCAGGGGCCCGAGCAGGGAGAGTACGACATGGCGGACGGATCGCAGCCCCCCCAGGACGCGCCCGACCAGGCCCCCTCGCTGCCCAGCAATGTGGAGGCCGAGCAGGCCCTGCTGGGCGCGATTCTCGTCAACAACGAGGTCTATGACCGGGTCTCGGGACTGCTCGAGTCCCACCATTTCTACGACCCCGTCCACGCCCGAATCTTCGAGACCGCCGCGCGCCGCATCCAGAAGAACGCGCTCGCCTCCCCCGTCACCCTCAAGGCCTTCCTGGAGGACGACGAGGGCCTGCGCGAGATCGGCGGCCCCTCCTATCTCGCCCGCCTGGCCGGCTCGGCCATCTCCCTCTACTCGGCCAAGGACTACGCCGAGACCATCCGCGACCTCGCCCTGCGCCGGGAGCTGATGCGCATCGGCGACGAGATCCGCGGCCGCGCCTCGGAGGCCGACCCTGACGCCGACCCCTCCGACCAGATCGTGGAGGCCGAGCAGAAGCTCTACCAGCTCGCCGAAACCGGCCGGCGCGAGGGCGGCTTCCGCTCCTTCCTCTCCGCGGCGACCGACGCCATCGAGGTCGCCAACGCCGCCTACCAGCGCGACGGCGGCCTCGCGGGCATCTCCACCGGCCTTGCGGACCTCGACCGCAAGCTCGGCGGCCTGCACCCTTCGGACCTGCTGATCCTCGCGGGCCGCCCCTCCATGGGCAAGACGTCGCTGGCCACCAACATCGCCTTCAACATCGCCAGGGCCTTCCGCGAGGGCGACCGCCCCGACGGAACCTTCGCAACCCTCAACGGCGGCCGCGTCGGCTTCTTCTCGCTGGAGATGTCGGCCGAGCAGCTCGCCACCCGGATCCTGTCCGAGCAGGCCCGCGTTCCCTCGGAGCAGATCCGTCGCGGCGACATGGAGGAGGAGGAGTTCCGCCGCTTCGTCGAGGCCGCGCGCGAGCTCGAGCGCATGCCCTTCTACATCGACGACACGCCCGCGCTCGCCATCTCCACGCTGGCCGCCCGCGCCCGGCGCCTCAAGCGCCAGCACGGCCTCGACGCGCTGTTCGTGGACTACCTCCAGCTCGTCCGCGGCTCCTCCAGCTCCGAGAACCGGGTCAACGAGATCGCCGACATCTCCATGGGCCTCAAGGCCATCGCCAAGGAGCTCAACATCCCCGTCGTCGCCCTCTCCCAGCTCTCCCGCCAGGTCGAGCAGCGCGAGGACAAGCGGCCGCAGTTGTCCGACCTGCGCGAATCCGGCTCCATCGAACAGGACGCCGACGTGGTGATGTTCGTGTTCCGCGAGGAGTACTACAAGGAACGCGAGAAGCCCTCGGACACCGACATGGAGGGCATGATGAAGTGGCAGGAGGTCATGGAATCCGTCCGCGGCAAGGCCGAGGTCATCATCGGCAAGCAGCGCCACGGCCCCATCGGCGCCGTCGAGCTCGCCTTCGAGGGCCGCTTCACCCGCTTCGGCAATCTCGCCCGCCCCGACCAGATCGCCCAGTATGGCGGCGAGTTCTGAGCGCCCCCTCACGGCGCCCGCGACGGCGGCCCCCGGCTGGTCCCGCCCCCGGCTGACCATCGACCTTTCCGCGCTCGCCGGGAACTGGCGCGCGCTCGACCGCCTCTCCGGCCGGGCGGAGACGGCGGCTGTGGTCAAGGCCGACGCTTATGGCTGCGGCCTCGCCCCCGCCGCCCGCGCCCTTCGCGCCGCGGGCGCGCGCACCTTCTTCGTCGCCCAGACGCCGGAGGGCGCCGCGCTGCGCGAGGCCCTCGGCCCGGGGCCGGTCATCTACGTCTTCAACGGCTTCATGGACGAAGACGCGGAGCTCCAGGCCGCCCACGACCTGCGCCCCGTCCTCAACGCCCCCGACCAGCTCGCGCGCCTCGCGGAGAACCTCTCCGCCTTCCCCGTCCGCCCGAAGATCGGCGTGCATATCGAGACCGGCATGAACCGCATGGCCTTCACGAGCCGGGAGCTCGACGGCCTCCGCGCCGGCCCCCTGCCGGAGGTCGAGGTCGCGCTGGTCATGTCCCATCTCGCCTGCGCCGACGACCCGCGACATTCCATGAACCCCCGCCAGCGCATCGCCTTCGCCAGCCGCGCCGCGCTGACCCAGGGCTTCGCCCGCGGCGCCGCGCTCTCGCTCGCGGCCACCGGCGGCATCCTGCTGGGCGAGGGCTACCATTTCGACCTCGTCCGCCCCGGCGTCGGCCTCTACGGCGGCCTTCCCTTCGCCGAGGCGAAGCCCGTCGCCCATCTGGAGGCCCCCTTCCTCCAGATCCGCGAGATCCCGAAGGGCGAGTCGGTCGGCTACGGCTGCACCTGGACCGCCCCGCGCCCTTCCCGCATCGGCGTACTGCCCGTGGGCTACGCCGACGGCTTCCACCGCATCGCCTCCCCCGGCGCGCGCGTGGTCGTCGAGGGCCGCCCCGCCCCTCTGGTCGGCCGCGTGTCCATGGACATGATCACGGTGGACCTCACCGACCTGCCCGAACCCGCCCCGGGCGCGACCGCCCAGATCCTGGGCGACGAAATCACCGTGGACGAGCTCGCCGGCCATGCCGGGACCATCGGCTACGAGATCCTCACCGCGCTCGGCCGCCGCCATGTCCGGCGCCACATCAACGCCCCAGCTTGACAGACGGCCCGCCCCGCGGGCACTCCACCCTCGCCGCGCCAGGAGAAATGCCACCGCCATGCCGATCCTCCTCGCCATCCAGGGCTTTCTCGCCGCCATCGGGCGCGCCGTTCTCGGCCTCTGCGCCGCCGCCGGCAGCCTGACCCTGTTCATGGCCGAAGGCGTCCGCCACGCCCTCACGCCCCCCTGGTATCCGGGCGAGTTCGGCCGCCAGCTCCTGCGCATCGGCTACTTCTCGCTGCCCGTGGTGGGCCTCACCGCCCTCTTCACCGGCGGCGCGCTGGCGCTGCAGATCTACTCCGGCGGGGCCCGCTTCAACGCCGAGGCCGTTGTCCCCTCCATCGTCGCCATCGGCGTGGTGCGGGAGCTCGGCCCCGTCATCGGCGGCCTGATGGTCGCCGGCCGCGTCTCGGCCTCGATCGCGGCCGAGCTCGGCACCATGCGCGTGACCGAGCAGATCGACGCTCTGGTGACCCTCTCCACCAACCCCATGAAGTTCCTCGTGGCCCCTCGCCTTCTGGCCGCCACCCTGACCCTGCCGGTGCTGGTCTTCATCGGCGACATCATTGGCATCATGGGCGGCTTCCTCGTCGGCGTCGGCCGGCTCGACTTCAACGCCGCCACCTACATCAACACGACCGAGCAGTACCTGACCGTCGATGACGTCACCTCCGGCCTGATCAAGGCGGCGGTCTTCGGCTTCATCATCGCCCTGATGGGCTGCTACCAGGGCTACAACTCCGCCCGCGGCGCCCAGGGCGTGGGCGGCGCGACCACCAACGCCGTCGTCTCCGCCTCCATCCTGATCCTGGCGGCCAACTACATCCTGACCGAGGCCCTGTTCCCGGCATGAGCGACGCGCCCCCCATGATCGCCCTCAAGGACGTGCGGAAGGCCTTCGGCTCGAACCACGTCCTGCGCGGCGTGAACCTCGAGGTGCCGCAGGGAAGCTCCATGGTCATCATCGGCGGCTCCGGCACCGGCAAGTCCGTGCTGCTGAAATGCGTCCTGGGCATCGTCGCCGCCGACTCCGGCCGCATCGAGATCCACGGAGAGCCCGCCACCCGCCGCAACCGCGACGAGATGCTGGAGCGTTTCGGCATGCTCTTCCAGGGCGGCGCCCTCTTCGACTCCCTGCCGGTGTGGGAGAACATCGCCTTCCGCATGCGCCACGGCGCCCACACCCGGCCCCGCTCCGAGGCCCGCGAGATCGCCGTCGAGAAGCTGCGCCGCGTCGGCCTCTCCCCCGACACCGCCGACCTCTACCCCGCCGAGCTCTCCGGCGGCATGCAGAAGCGCGTCGGCCTCGCCCGCGCCATCGCCACCGACCCCGAGATCATCTTCTTCGACGAGCCCACCACCGGCCTCGACCCCATCATGGCCCGCGTCATCAACGACCTGATCCGGGAGCTCGTCACCGATCTCGGCGCCACCGCCGTGACCATCACCCACGACATGGGCAGCGTGCGCGCCGTGGGCGACCGCGTGGCCATGATCCACGGCGGCGTCATCCGCTGGGAAGGCAGCGTCCAGGCGATGGACGAAACCGACGACCCCTACGTCACCCAGTTCATCCACGGCCGCGCCGAAGGCCCGATCGCGGCGATCCGATGAGACGGGCGTCTCCCGAAGGGGGCTGCGCCGAGCGGGGGCGTCGAGCCCCCGCCCGCCGCGCCGCCCCTGCGGGGCGGCCGCCCGCCTTCCCCGCCGGCGCCCGCGACCGCGCCCTCCTCGCCGCCAACCTCGCCCTGCTCGTCCTCTGGCCCGTCGCCTGGACGGTCCCCGTCGCCCGCGCCGGCCTCCTGCCCTTCCTGGAGGGCGAGCCCGTCTCCGTCCTCTCGGCCCTCGCCGCCCTCTGGCCCACGGACCCGTGGCTCGCCGGCCTCGTCGCCGGGCTCGCCGTCGCCCTGCCCTGGGCCAAGACCGCGGCGCTGGTCGCCTGGCATATCGGCCGGCTGCCCCGGCGCGGCCTCCCCGCGCTCGCCTGGCTCGGCCGCCTCTCCATGGCCGAGGTCTTCCTCGTGGCCCTGCTCGTCGCCCTCATGCGCGGCCCTGTCCTCGGCCATGTCGAGCCCGCCCGCGGCCTCGCCCTCTTCGCCGCCTGCGCCCTCGCCTCCCTCGCCCTCTCCATCCTCGCCGAGCGGCGCAGCGCCCCATGACCGAGATCATCGCGGTCCTCGCCGGCATCCTCGCCGCCGCCGCCCTCTTCGCCGCGCTGCTGTGGTCCCTCGCCCAGAGCTTCCGAGAACGCGGCCCCCTGCGCCTCGCGCATATCGCGGCCATCGCCGCCACGATCCTCGTCATGGCCTTCCTGACCTGGCGCATGCCCCTGCCCGCCCAGGCCGCCGGCGCCGCGCTGGCCCTCGCCGGCCTGACCCTCCTGTTCCTTGAGCGCCGCTGGAACCGCCTCCTCCCCCTCGCCCAGCTCCTCGCCGGCCTGGCGGTGGCCGCCGGCTTGCCCTTCGCCGCCTCAGGGCCTTAAACGCCCCCATGGCCCGCTCCGCCCCCGCCTATGTCTGCCGCGACTGCGGCGCCCGTCACCGCAAATGGGCGGGCCGCTGCGACGCCTGCGGCGCCTGGAACAGCATCGAGGAGGACGCCGGCCTCGCCGAGGCCGTCCCCCCCTCGGCCGGCCTCGGCGCGACCCGCGGCCGCGTCATCCAGCTCGCCCCCCTGTCGGGCGACGACCCCGCCCCCCCGCGCCTGCCCTCCGGCGCCCCCGAACTGGACCGGGTGCTGGGCGGCGGCCTCGTCCCCGCCTCCGCCGTCCTCGTCGGCGGCGACCCCGGCATCGGCAAGTCCACCCTGCTCCTGCAGGCCGCCGCCGCCTTCGCCCGCGGCGGCGCCACCGTCGCCTATGTCTCGGGCGAGGAGGCCGCCGCCCAGATCCGCATGCGCGCCCAGCGCCTCGGCCTGGCCGACTCCCCCGTCAGCCTCGCCTCCGAGACCGCCCTGCGCGACGTCCTCACCACGCTGGAGGAGGTCCGCCCGGACGTCGTCATCGTCGACTCCGTCCAGACCATGTGGCTCGACTCGGTCGAAAGCGCGCCCGGCTCCGTCTCCCAGGTCCGCGCCGCCGCCCATGCGTTGACCGCCTTCGCCAAGCGCCGCGGCGCCGCCGTCCTGCTGGTCGGCCACGTCACCAAGGAGGGCCAGATCGCCGGCCCCCGCGTGGTCGAGCACATGGTCGACACCGTCCTCTACTTCGAGGGCGAGCGCGGCCACCCCTTCCGCATCCTGCGCGCCGTCAAGAACCGCTTCGGCCCCGCCGACGAGATCGGCGTGTTCGAGATGACCGGCAAGGGCCTCGTCCAGGTCGCCAACCCCTCCGCCCTGTTCCTCTCCGAACGCGGCGCCCGAACCCCCGGCTCGGTCGTCTTCGCCGGCGTCGAGGGCACCCGCCCCGTGCTGGTGGAGATCCAGGCCCTCGTCGCCCCCTCCGCGCTCGGCACCCCCCGCCGCGCCGTGGTCGGCTGGGACTCCAACCGCCTCGCCATGATCCTCGCCGTGCTGGAGGCCCGCTGCGGCGTCGCCCTGGGCGGCCGCGACATC
>JBNJGE010000016.1:0-30050 GCA_051747505.1 Pseudomonadota bacterium
TTCCTTCGTGCTTCGGATCTTCGCCAAGGCTCGTCTCCTCCCATTGATGCGCGCGCGGGCGCGCCCCCGGCCCGGACCTCAGCCCAGTTCCAACGCCAGCGCCGTGCCCTCGCCGCCGCCGATGCAAATGCCCGCCATGCCGCGCTTGAGGCCCTTCGCCTCCAGCGCATGCATCAGCGTCACGAGAATCCGCGCCCCCGAGGCCCCGATCGGGTGCCCCAGCGCGCAGGCCCCGCCATTGATGTTCAGCTTGTCGCGCGGAATGCCCAGCTCCGACTCCGCGGCCATGGGCACCACGGCGAAGGCCTCGTTGACCTCCCACAGGTCCACGTCCTCGGGCGTCCAGCCGATCCGCTCCATCAGCTTCTTCATCGCCGGCCCCGGCGCGGTGGTGAACCAGCCCGGCGCCTGGGCGTGGCTGGCATGGCCCAGGATCGTCGCCCGGATCTTCAGACCCCGCTTCTCGGCCTGCGACCGGCGCATCAGCACCAGCGCCGCCGCCCCGTCCGAGATCGAGGAGGAGTTCGCCGGCGTCACCGTCCCCCCCTCGCGGAAGGCGGGCTTGAGCGTGGGGACCTTGTCGGGCCGCGCGTTCCTCGGCTGCTCGTCGGTGCTCACCTGGTCCTCGCCCTTGCGGCTGCGGATCACCACCGGCTCCACCTCCGCGTCGAAGCTGCCGTCCTTCTGCGCGCGCAGCGCCTCGGTCAGCGAGCGGATGGCGTATTCGTCCTGCGCCTCGCGGGTGAACTGGAACTTCTCCGCGCAGTCCTCCGCGAAGGTCCCCATCAGCCGGCCCTTGTCATAGGCGTCCTCGAGCCCGTCGAGGAACATGTGGTCCTTGACCTCCGCATGCCCCAGCCGGGCGCCGCCGCGCATCTTGGGCAGCAGGTAGGGGGCGTTCGACATGCTCTCCATGCCGCCCGCCACGATCACCTCCTGCGAGCCCGCCAGAAGCTGGTCATGCGCCATCATCACGGTGCGCATGCCCGAGCCGCACATCTTGTTGAGCGTGTTGGCCGGCACGTCCTCCGACAGCCCGGCGGCGAAGCCCGCCTGCCGCGCCGGCGCCTGGCCCTGCCCGGCGGGCAGCACGTTGCCCATCGACAGCTCGCCGACCTCGCGCGGCTCCACGCCCGCGCGCTCCAGCGCGCCGCGGATCGCCGCGCCGCCCAGCTCGGCGGCGGTCAGGCTCGACAGCTCCCCCTGGAAGCCGCCCATGGGCGTGCGCGCCGCCCCGACGATGACGACCGGATCCTCGCTGACCGACATGACCTTTCGCCTCCCTTGCGTTTCGCGCGCGCATTCAAGGGCGCCCGAAGGCCGGGCGCAAGGGCGCAGACGGTCGACCGCTGCGCGCCCCCCGCGACGGTTTCACGCCTCATACACGGATCCCGGCGCATCCTGCAAAGTTACGCAACGTCATATCGGGAGTCCCGCCATGCGCGCCCTCGCGCCGTTCGTTCTTCTCGCCCTTTCCGCGGCGCCGGCCGGGGCGCTGACGAAATGGGAGGCCGACTGGGAGCTGATAGCGCCGCAGCTCGTCAACGACTTCCATGCAAGGGTCGCCTTCCAGGACAGCGAGGCATACCCGCGCCCCCGCGAGCTCGACCGCGGCCCCTTCTCGGACGCGGACTGGACGCGCCTCGACGATCCGGCGGGGGTGACCGAAATCTCGTGGACGGGAGGCGGCCTCTTCGGCGACTTCCGCCCGGGAGACGAGCTGCATGTCGGCTTCAACATCCAGAGCCTCAACGCGCCGCGCAGGAAGCCGCCGGTGATCCTCGACGCATGGTGGACGCGGTCCGGCGTCTTCGTGGAAACGGTCCCCTTCACCGACCTGCCCTTCTCGCTGGACGGGGAGGAGGTCCCCCCCGTCCCCCTGCCGATGTCGGGGCTCCTGCTTCTGTCGGGCGCGCTCTGCTTCTGGCGCGGACGCGGCCTGATCCGCAGGCGCGCGGGGCTCAGTTGTTGCGCTGGCGGTAGGTGATCCGCCGCACCGACCCGGTCCGCGAGCGCATCAGGATGGTCTCCGTCTCCATCCACTCGCCGTCCTTGCGGGCGCCGCGCAGGATGGAGCCGTCCGTCACCCCCGTCGCCGCGAAGATCACGTCCTCGGTGACCATGTCCGTCAGCGTGTATTTCCGGTCGAGATCCGTGATCCCCGCCCGGTCGGCCCGCGCCCGCTCGTCGTCGTTGCGGAAGGTCAGCCGGCCCTGGATCTGCCCGCCCATGCAGCGCAGCGCGGCGGCGGCCAGCACCCCCTCGGGCGCCCCGCCCGAGCCCATGTACATGTCGATGCCCGTTTGCTCGGCCTCCGCGCAGTGGATCACGCCGGCCACGTCGCCGTCGGTGATCAGCCGGATCGAGGCGCCGGTGGCGCGCACCTCGCGCACCATCTCCTCGTGGCGCGGCCGCTCCAGGATGCAGCAGGTGATGTCGGAGGCCGCGCAGCCCTTGGCCTTCGCCAGCTCCAGCACCCGCTCCGTCGGGCTCATCTCCAGGTCCACGACGCCCTCGGGATAGCCCGGCCCGATGGCCAGCTTGTCCATATAGACGTCCGGCGCGTGCAGCATGGAGCCCCGCGGCCCCATCGCGATCACCGCCAGCGCGTTGGGCATGTCCTTGGCCGTCAGCGTGGTCCCCTCCAGCGGGTCGAGCGCGATGTCCACCGCCGGGCCGTTCCCGG
Source organism: Pseudomonadota bacterium (assembly GCA_051747505.1). Lineage (GTDB taxonomy): Bacteria > Pseudomonadota > Alphaproteobacteria > Rhodobacterales > Rhodobacteraceae > Albimonas. The sequence continues at coordinate 2,687 of JBNJGE010000016.1, forward strand.
TCCCGACCTCCTCGCCGATATAGAGCATCGGCGCCTCGTCGCGCTCGCCCTCGCCGATCACCACCACGCCCTTGATGTCGAGCAGGTCGAGCTGCGTGCGCATGGCGTCCACCGCCGCCTGGTCGGCCGCCTTCTCGTCGCCGCGCCCCTTGAGCTTGGCGGCCGCGATGGCCGCGGCCTCCGAGACGCGGCCGAGGCCCAGCGACAGCATCCGGTCGGCGAAGGCCGCCTTCTTGTTCTCGGGCACGGAGAATGGGTCCGACATCGCGCGCTCCCTCGGATCGAGCATTTTTCAACAATCGCGGCGATCCACGACGCCGCCTCCCCGCCCACGGCTTCTACGGACCGGGGCGAAGGCCGGCAAGAGAAACCGCGGCGCGCACGGGACCGATGCGTCAACGCCACGTCCGCGCCGAAATCGGCTGGCGACCGGGCGCGGGCTTGGAAACCGCCACCCGGCAGCGTTAACCTTTTCTTAACCTTGGCATCATCCGGCGCGCTGCGGTCCGCGCCCCGGCCCGTTCGCCCGACAGGAGGCCGGGATATCCCGGGGACCGGAAACGGAAAAGGGGGATTCCGATGACACGACTTTCACTGAGAACCACGCTGCTCGCGGGCGTCGCCCTGGGTGTCCTCGGCGCGGCCGCCGCGCAGGCGCAGGCCATCCGCTCCGGCTTCGACAGCAACACGCTGGCGCCCAACGACGACGGCTCCACCGGCCTCGTCGACATCGGCTTCGAGGTGAACTTCTTCGGCGTCGAGGCCGACCAGCTCTATGTCAACAACAACGGCAACGTGACCTTCGACAGCGCGCTGGGGACCTTCACGCCCTTCGACCTCACCTCGACGGGCCAGCAGATCATCGCCCCCTTCTTCGCCGACGTGGACACCCGAAACGCCGGCGATCCGGTGACCTACGGACAGGGCACGGTGGACGGAAACGCGGCCTTCGCCGTGAACTACGTCAATGTCGACTACTTCAGCAGCGACCCCAGCCACACCAACCGCAACAGCTTCCAGGTCGTCCTGATCGATCAGGGCGACGGGAACTTCGCCATCGAGTTCAACTACGATCAGATCGAGTGGGAGGCCGGCACCGCCAGCGGCGGCGACGAGGACGGCCTGGGCGGCGACTCCGCCCGCGTCGGCTTCTCCAACGGCAGCGGCGACCCGGGCACCTTCTTCGAGCTGGAGGGCTCGGCCGAGAACGGCGCCTTCCTCGACGGCGGACCGAACGCCCTGGTGGCCAGCAGCCGCGAGAGCGACGTGCCCGGCCGCTACATCTTCTTCGCCGAAGGCGGGATCATCATCATCGACACCGGCAGCGATCTCGGCGCGCTGGCGACCGAGAGCGCCATCTCGCTGACCCAGGCCCAGTCCGACGACCTGTGGAAGCTCAGCCGCCGAAACCGCGCCGCGCGCGCGCAGGTGCGCCGCTCGGAGGCCGACAGCGCCATGGCGGGGGACGGGACCTCCACCGGCCGCTTCAGCGTCTGGGCCCGGGCCGGCGGCGCCCAGATGAACGCCGATTTCGGCGGCGACCTCGATGTCAGCCACTTCATCGCCCAGGCCGGTCTGGAATACGCCCTGAGCGAGGAGCTGGCGCTGGGCCTGAGCCTCGGCGGCGCCCGGACCGACGCCCGCACCGCCCGCGATTCGCTGGACGGCGAGGCCATGTTCCTCTCGCCCTACGTCTCCTATGGCCGCGGCCCGCTCTCCGCCGTGGGCAGCCTGATCTACACCTACACCGACTACGACGAGGAGGACGACGCCGTCGAGCACGGCCACCGCTTCGCCACCACGGCGACCGTGGGCTACGACGTGGCGACGCGCGGCAGCACCACGCTCACGCCCTTCGGCTACGCCGCCGGCGGCGTCGAGCGGCTCGACACGGCCGCCGGCGACGACGAGGCCGGCTTCTTCATCGGCCGCGCCGGCGTCGAGGTCTCCCACGCCCTCGCCCTCGGCGGCGGCTCCGAGGGCGCCCCGGCCGCGGCGGAGGTGTTCGGAACCGTCGCGGCCGAATACGTCTCGGGCGACGCCCCGGACGATCTGGGCCCGACGACGCTGGCCGACTACGACTCCGACCGTCTGGGCGGACGGGTCGAGGCCGGCTTCTCCTACTCTCCGGTAAACTCGCCGATGAGCGTCTTCGCCAGCGCCGCCAGCTCCGGCGTCTTCACCGACGCGACCAGCTACGGCGGGCGCGTCGGGCTGAGCGTGCCGTTCTGACGCCCCCCGCGGCGCCGGCCCCGTCCGTCAGATGCGGCCGGCGCCCGCGGGCCGCGCTCAGGCCTCCTCGACGCGCAGCGCCATGGGCGCGTCGAGGCACTCCTCCATCGCCCCCAGGCGCCCCATGGCGCCGTAGACCGAGGCCGGAAGCGCCGGGTGCGTGACGAAGATCACCGGGGCCGCGGCCCCCTCGTGCTCGTACTGGCGCATCCGGCTGATGGAGACGCCCTCCTCGCCCAGCGCCGCGGCCACCTTGGCCATCACGCCCGGCGCGTCCTTCAGCGACAGGCGCAGATAGAAAGCCGCCGCGCCCGCGTCCCGCGCCCGCGGCGCGGCCTGCAGCGTCGTCGCCGGAACGCCGAAGACCGGCCCCGCCGCGCCCCGCGCGATGTCCAGAACGTCGGCCATCACGGCCGAGGCCGTCGGCCCCTCGCCTGCGCCCGGCCCCTCGTAATAGGTGCGCCCGACGAAGTCGCCCTCCACCTGCACGGCGTTGGTCACGCCCCCGAGCTGGCCCAGCGAGGTCCCCGCCGGCACCAGGCAGGGGGTCATCCGCTGCTCCAGCCCCTGCGCGGTCATGCGCGCCACGCCCAGCAGCTTGACGCGGTAGCCCATGTCGCGCGCCTGGCGGATGTCGGTCAGCGTGACACGGTCGATCCCTTCCGTCTGCACGCCCTCGAAATCCACCCGCGCGCCGAAGGCGATGGCCGCCAGCAGCGCCAGCTTGTGCGCCGCGTCCACCCCGCCCACGTCGAAGGCCGGATCCGCCTCCGCGTAGCCCAGGCGCTGGGCCTCCTCGAGGATCTCCTCGTAGTCGGCCTCCCGCGCCTCCATCTCCGTCAGGATGTAGTTGCAGGTGCCGTTCATCACGCCGACGACGCGCTCGATTCCGTTGGCCCGCAGCCCCTCCGCCAGCGCCTTGACGATGGGGATGCCGCCTGCAACGGCGCCCTCGAAGCGCAGCGCGCAGCCCGCGGCCTCCGCCCGCTCGGCCAGCGCCTGGCCGTGGCGCGCGAGCATCGCCTTGTTGGCGGTGACCACGTGCTTGCCGGCGTCCAGCGCCGCCTCCACGCCCGCCTTGGCCGGGCCGTCCTCGCCGCCCAGCAGCTCCACGAAAACGTCCACGTCCTCGCGCCGGGCCAGCGCCACCGGGTCGTCCTCCCAGTCGTAGGCGGACAGGTCCACCCCGCGCTCCCGGCTGCGCGAGCGGGCGCAGACCGCGGCGATGTCCACCGGCCGGCCGGCGCGGGCGGCGAGCAGCTCGGCATGGGTCTGCACGATCCGCACCACGCCGCCGCCGACGGTGCCGAGCCCCGCGATGCCGAGGCGAAGAGTGTTCGACATGGGATGAAAACCGTTCGTCATTTCCGAGAGCCCCTCTCCTAGCGAAGGCCCGCCCCCGCCGCAATGTCCGCACCGGAACGGAAAACGGGGCGGCCCGTCCGGACCGCCCCGCTCCCTCTCCTCCGGTCCCCCCGCAGGGGGGAGCCCGTCAGGCGGCCAGGCCGCCCATCCTGTCCAGCTCGCGCAGGTGGTGGTCGGTGTCTCCGAACATCTTCTCGATGATGGAGATGCGCTTGAAGTAGTGCCCGATGGCGTACTCCATCGTCATCCCGACGCCGCCATGGAGCTGGATGGCCCGCTCCCCGACCACGCGGCCCGAGCGCCCGATCTGGATCTTGGCCGCCGAGATCTGCGCGGCGCGCGAGGCCGCGTCCGTCTCCTGCGCCGCCATGGCCGCGTACATCATCATGGACCGGGCGAGCTCCAGCTCCACGAACATGTCCGCGCCCTGGAACTGCAACCCCTGGAAGCTGCCGATCGGCCGGCCGAACTGCTCGCGCTCCTTGACGTACTCGACCGTGAGCCAGAGCGACTTCTCCATCGCCCCCACGGCCTCCGCCAGCAGCGCCGCGGTCGCCTCGTCCGCCGCCTTGCGCAGGGCGGGCATGGAGTCCGCCTTCTCGCCCAGCAGCTCGGCGGGCGCGCCCGACAGGCTGACCTCCGCCGCGCGCAGACCGTCCTGCGTGGGGTAGTCCCGAACGCTCACGCCCTCGGCCTTCGCGTCCACCAGGAACAGCCCGACCCCGGCCTCGTCGTCCGCCGACCCGGACTCGCGCGCCGAGACGATGAAGCGATCCGCCGCCCCCCCGTAGAGGACCAGCGTCTTCTCCCCGTCCAGCGTCCACTTGTCCCCCGACCGGGTCGCCTTCGTCTCCACCCAGCCCAGATTGTAGCGCGCCGGCGCCTCCTGATGGGCGAAGGCCAGCTTGCAGGCCCCGCCCATGATCTCGGGGGCCAGCCGGCCCCGCTGCTCCGCCGTCGCGGCGTTGCGCAGGACCGAGCCGCCGATCACCACCGTCGGCAGATAGGGCTCCAGCGCCAGCGCCTTGCCCATCTCCTCCATGACGATCATCACGTCCACGGTCCCGCCGCCGATGCCGCCATCCTCCTCCGGGATGGTCAGCCCCAGCAGCCCCTGCTCGGCGTAGCCGTTCCAGATCACCTCGGAGAAGCCCTGCGGCTCGGCCATGTATTTCTTGCGGTCCTCGAAGCCGTAGCGGTCCTGCATGAACCGCCCGACCATGTCCTTGAGAAGCTGCTGCTCCTCGCTCAGCTCGAAATCCATGCGCCCCTCACAGTCCCAGGATGGCCTTGGCGATGATGCCCTTCTGCACTTCCGAAGAGCCGCCGTAGATCGTCACCTTGCGGTTGTTGAAATAGCTGGGCGCGATCGCGTCCGCCCAGTCCGGCCCGACGGAGGGCTCGTTGCTCCCCTCCCCGCGCTCCGGCCTGGGCAGCGCATACGGCCCCACCACGTCCATCAGCAGGCTGGTGATGGTCTGCTGGATCTCCGAGCCCTTCAGCTTGAGCACCGAGGAGGCCGGATGCGGCTTCTTCCCGCCGCGGATGGCGATGTCCGACAGCACGCGAAGCTGCGTCATCTCCAGCGCCTTGAGCTCCACCTCCGTGGTGCGCACCTTCTCGGCGAAGCGCGGGTTCTCCATCAGGCTGGCGTTCCCGTCCTGCACGCTCGCCGCCAGCTCCTTGATCCGCCGCAGCTTGGCCTTGGAGACGCCCACGCGCGCGATACCGATGCGCTCGTTGCCCAGCAGGAACTTGGCGTAGTCCCAGCCCTTGTTCTCCTCGCCCACGAGGTTCTCGGCGGGAACCTTCACGTCGTCGAAGAAGACCTCATTGACCTCGATGCCCCCGTCGATGGTCTGGATCGGGCGCACGGTGATGCCGGGCGTGTTCATGTCGATCAGCAGGAAGCTGATCCCCATCTGCTTCTTCGGCGCGTCCGGGTCCGTGCGCACCAGGCAGAAGATCCAGTCCGCGTGCTGGGCCAGCGTCGTCCAGGTCTTCTGCCCGTTGACGATGTAATGGTCGCCGTCGCGCACCGCCTTCGTCTTCAGGCTGGCGAGGTCGGAGCCCGCGCCCGGCTCCGAGAACCCCTGGCACCACCAGATCGAGCAGTCGCGCGTGTCGGGCAGGAACCGCTCCTTCTGCGTCTCGTTGCCGAAGGTGAAGATCACCGGCCCCACCATCGAGATGTTGAAGCCCTGCGGATCGGGCGCGTTGTTGGACTGTATCTCCTCCATGAAGATGTACTGCCGGATCGGGTCCCAGCCCGGCCCGCCGTACTCCTTGGGCCAGCGGGGGGCGGACCACCCCTTGTCGGCCAGAATCTTCATCCAGTTGACCATGTCCTCCTTCGTGGAGCCCCGGCCCTCCTCGATGCGCCGGCGCGTCTCCTCGGGCAGGTTCTCCCGGATGAAGCTCCGCACCTCGTCGCGGAAGGCCTTCTCCTCGGCGGTGAATTCGAGATCCACGGCGTGTTCCTCTCCTGGCTCTCCGGGCGGCGGGCCTCAGGCCGGCGCCGCCCTCGACAAAACCTCGTCCGGCAGGCCGAGGGCCGCTTTCAGGCCGCGACCCTCGCCCTTGCGCCTCAGGCCGCCTTGCCGAGCTCCGCGAAGCTGCCCTTCGCCTCCGCCAGCCTCCGCAGCGGCGCGCTCGGCCGCAGGCTGTCGTCCCCGGTTAGGTCGGCGTAGTGGTCGAGCTGACCGGCGATGTAGTCCGCCCCGACCTGGTCGGCGTAGAACATCGGCCCGCCCTTCCCGACCGGGAAGCCGTAGCCGTAGAGATACACGATATCGATGTCCGAGGCGCGCAGCGCGATCCCCTCGTCGAGGATCTTCGCCGCCTCGTCGATCATCGGGAAAAGCAGCCGCTCGAAGACCTCCTTCTCGTCGATCGGCCGCCGCTCGATCCCGTGCTCCTTCGCCACGCGGTCGATCAGCGCGTCGATCTCCGGGTCGGGGATCGGCCGGCGCGAGCCCTCCTCGTAGAGGTAGTAGCCCTTCCCGGTCTTCTGCCCGAAGCGCCCCATCTCGCAGATCGCGTCTGCCACCGGGGCCTTGGTCCCGGCCTCCTGGCGCACCCGCCAGCTCACGTCGAGCCCGGCGAGATCGCTCATCGCGCAGGGTCCCATGGCCATGCCGAACTTCGTCAGCGCCCCGTCCACCTCGGCCGGGGAGGCGCCCTCCAGCAGCAGCCGCTCCACCTGCCGCGCGCGGGCGTGCAGCATCCGGTTGCCGACGAAGCCGTGGCACACGCCCACGACCACCGGCACCTTCCCGGCCTTCTTGCCGTGATCCATCGCGGTCTTGAGCACGTCCGGCGCCGTCTTGGCGCCGCGCACGATCTCCAGCAGCCGCATGACGTTGGCGGGCGAGAAGAAGTGCATCCCCACCACGTCCTCGGGCCGGCTCGTCTGCGCCGCGATCTCGTCCACGTCGAGCGTGGAGGTGTTGCTGGCCAGCACGCAGCCCGGCTTGCAGACCTGGTCGAGCCTGCCGAAGATCTCCTTCTTCAGCGCCATGTTCTCGAACACGGCCTCGATCACCATGTCCGCGTCCGCCACGTCGTCGAAATTCGTCGACCCGGTGATGTTGGCGCGGGCCTTTTCCACCTGCGCCTCGCTCATCCCCCCGCGGCGCTGCGTGGCCTCGTAGTTCTTCCTGATGATGCCCAGCCCGCGCTCCAGCGCCTCCGGGTCCTGGTCGATGATCGTCACCGGATACCCGGCCGAGGCGAAGGACATGGTGATCCCCCCGCCCATCGTCCCGGCGCCCAGAACGGCCATCTTCTTCACCTCGCGCGGCTTCACGTCCTTGGTGACGCCCGGCACCTTCTGCGCCTCGCGCTCGGCGAAGAAGGCGTGGCGCTGGGCGGCCGACTCGGGGCTCTGGCGCAGCTCCTCGAACAGCTCGCGCTCGCGCTTCTTGCCCTCGGCCCAGGGCAGGCGCACCGCGTCCTTGACCGTCTCCAGGATCGCCGCCGGCGCCGGCAGCCCGCGGGTGCGGCGCAGCAGCTTCGCGGCCTCCTCGTCGATCGCGGCCATGTCCGTCTGCGGCGCCTCGATCCGGCTCAGGCGGCGCAGCTCCGCGCCCTCCTTCGCCTTGCGCTCGGCGAACGCCACCGCGCCCTCGACCAGGTCGCCCTCGACGATCTCGTCCACCGCGCCCATCTCGAGCGCCTTCTTCGCCGGAACCGGGTCGCCCGTGACCATGATCCGCAGCGCCGGCACGGCCCCGATCAGCCGCGGCAGCCGCTGCGTGCCGCCTGCGCCGGGCAGAAGCCCCAGCTTCACCTCCGGCAGCCCAACCATGCCCCTGGGCGCGATCACCCGGAAATGGCAGGCGAGCGCCACCTCGAAGCCGCCGCCGAGCGCCGTGCCGTGCATCGCCGCGACCACGGGCTTGTCCATCCCCTCCAGGATCTCCAGCACGTCGTCCAGCGCCGGGGGCTGCGGGGGCTTGCCGAACTCCGTGATGTCGGCGCCCGCGTGGAAGGTCCGCCCCTTGCAGGCGATCACCACCGCGTCCACCGAGTCGTCCCCGGCCGCCGCCTTGGCGTTCTCGAAAAGCCCCTGCCGCACCGGCTGGCCCAGCGCGTTCACCGGCGGGTTGTCCGTCTCGATGACCGCGACGCGCCCCACACGGCGCATGGTTACGATGGCCTCGCTCACGACCCGTCTCCTCCCGAATTTCCGTTGATTTCCGCCCGCGATTTTCGCAATGCGGAAATATATTTTGCAGTTTGACGCGAAGGCTAGGAAGTGCTGAATTCCAAGTCAAACGAATTCCGCGGCCCGCAGCCGCGGTCGCCGGAGGGAGGAGACCGGCCCCATGCCCCGCCCCACGCGCACCCCGATGCGCGCGCCTCGCCCATGACCGAGGCGCCGCCCGAGCCCCGCCGCGAGGCCATCCCCCCGGGCCCGCCGGAGCGCGAGGGATTCCAGGACCGCCTCGGCCTGATCTTCACCCACCGCGCCCCCGACGAGCTCTGGGCCGAGCTGGAGGTCACCCCCTTCCACCTCAACCGCTCCGGCATCGTCCACGGCGGAGTCTACGCCACCATCCTCGACGCCGCCCTGAACGGCGCCGGCTGCTACTGCCCCCACCCCGGCCGCGTCCGCCGCGCCGTGACGCTCTCGCTGACCACCAAATACGCCGCCGCCCACCGCCGCGGCGTGATCCGCGTCCACGCCCGCAAGGTGGCCTCCGGCCGGCGCATCTTCACCGCCACCGGAGAGGCCACCAGCGAAAGCGGGGAGCTGCTGGCCCACGCCGTGGGCAGCTTCCAGTACTGGCGCGGCTCCGAAACCGAACAGGGCGAGGACCTCGCGGCCGTCAGGGCCGCCTCCCGCCCGCAGGACTGACCAGAAAGGGAGGAGACCCCCCACATGTTCGACATCAGCGGCAAGGTCGCCGTCGTCACCGGCTCGACCAAGGGCATCGGCCTGGCCATCGCCCGGCAATACGCGAAGGCCGGCGCCAAGGTCGTCGTCAGCTCCCGCAAGCAGGACGCCTGCGACGCGGTCGTCAAGGAACTGACAGACGCCGGCCACGACGCCGTCGCCATCCCCTGCCATATCGGCGAGCGCGCCCAGCTCGAGAACCTCGTCCAGAAGACGATGGACCATTACGGCCGCCTCGACATCCTCGTCTGCAACGCGGCCTCCAACCCCGTCTACGGCCCGATCTCCGAACTGCCGGAGTCGGCCTGGGACAAGGTCATGGACAACAACGTCAAGTCCAACTACGTCCTTGCCAACAACATCGTCTGCCCGATCATGGAGAAGCAGGGCGGCGGGGTCATCATCATGGTCTCCTCCATCGCCGCGCTCCGCGCCTCGGACACGCTGAGCTTCTACTCCATCTCCAAGGCCGCCGAGGCGCATCTGGCCAAGAACCTCGCCCTGCACTGGGGTCCGAAGGGCGTGCGCATCAACGCCATCGCCCCCGGCCTCATCAAGACCGACTTCGCCCGCGCCCTGTGGGAGGACCCCGAGCGGCTGCAGCGGATCGAGAGCAAGACCCCCCTGCGCCGCATCGGCGAGCCCGAGGACATCGCCGGCGTCGCCCATTTCCTGGCCTCCGACGCCTCCGCCTACATCACCGGCCAGCTCCTCGTCGCCGACGGCGGCGAGACCATCTACTGAACCCCTCGAAGGGAGGAAGACCCATGCGCGAAGCCGTCATCGTCTCCACCGCGCGCACGCCGATCGGCAAGGCCTATCGCGGCGCCTTCAACAACACCCAGGGCCAGGAGCTCGCCGGCCACGCCATCCGCAACGCCGTGGAGCGGGCGAAGATCGACCCCTCCGAGGTCGAGGACTGCGTCATCGGCGCCGCCCTCCAGCAGGGCTCGACCGGCTACAACATCGGCCGCCAGGCCGCCATGCGCGCCGGCCTGCCCGAGACCGTGGCCGGCATGTCCATCGACCGCCAGTGCGCGTCGGGCATGATGGCCATCGCCACCGCCTCCAAGCAGATCATCGACGACGGCATGAACATCGCCGTCGGCGGCGGCCTCGAGTCCATCTCCCTCGTCCAGAACGAGCACCGCAACGGCTACCGCGCCGCCGACCCCTGGCTGGTGGAGAACGTGCCCGCCATCTACATGTCGATGCTCGAGACCGCCGAGATCGTGGGCGAGCGCTACAACGTCTCCCGCGAGGCGCAGGACGAGTACGCCCTCCAGTCCCAGCAGCGCACCGCCGCCGCCCAGCAGCGCGGCGCCTTCGACGAGGAGATCGTGCCCCTGCCCTCGACCATGCTGGTCAAGGACAAGGAGAGCGGCGAGGTCTCCGAGAAGCAGGTGACGCTGGACAAGGACGAGGGCAACCGCCCCTCGACCACGCTGGAGAACCTCCAGGGCCTCCAGCCCGTCTTCAAGGACGGCCAGAAGATCAAGGAGGGCAAATACATCACGGCGGGCAACGCCTCCCAGCTCTCCGACGGCGCCTCGGCGTCCGTCATCATGGAGGCGAAGGAGGCCGAGAAGCGCGGCCTGCAGCCGCTCGGCTACTACCGCGGCATCGCCGTGGCGGGCCTGAACCCCGACGAGATGGGCATCGGCCCCGTCTACGCGGTGCCCCGCCTGCTGGAGCGTCACGGCCTGAAGATGGACGACATCGGCCTGTGGGAGCTCAACGAGGCCTTCGCCGTGCAGGTCCTCTATTCCCGCGACAAGCTCGGCATCCCCAACGAGCTGCTCAACGTCAACGGCGGCGCCATCTCCATCGGCCACCCCTACGGCATGTCGGGGGCCCGGATGGTCGGCCACGCCCTGATCGAGGGCAAGCGCCGCGGCGCCAGGTACGTCGTCTGCACCATGTGTGTCGGTGGCGGCATGGGCGCGGCGGGGCTGTTCGAGGTCGCGTGAGGGCGGCCGTCAGAGGCCCGAAAGACAGGGGGCGCGGACCATGTCCGCGCCCATTTTTCGCGAAGGCCTCCGGAAACGCCCGTCTCGCCGCCCTGACCGCCGTTCGAACTGCGCCGCGGCTTCGGCGGCCCGGCGAGGCCCCGGCCGAACCCGGACCCTAGGCCTCCTTCCGTCCGTCGGGAAAGCGCGTGCCCTTGACGGCGCCCGGCTCTCCGACGACGAAGTCGTTCTTCATGTAGCTCAGCACCTCCTCGGTGGAGAGCACCTTGGCGACGGTGCTGCCGGCCACCTCCAGCGCGATCTTCTGGTTGGCCGTCGCCGTGGCGACGGCGTCGCCCACCACCACGACGTCGTAGCCGCGGGAGTTGCCGGCATAGGCGGTGCTCAGCACGCATTCGTCCGTCCAGAGTCCGACGATGACGATCGTGTCGATGTCGTGCGCCTTGAGCTTCCTGTCGAGATAGGACGCGCCGTCCGGGTCGAAGGTCCAGAACATGTCCAGATGCTTGCCGTGGTAGAACCAGCCATCGGCCGCCTCCTCCTCCGTGGGCGCGATCTCGGCCAGCGGCTCCAGGCCGGCGGCGCCGGTGAAGACGTAGGCCGCGTTCTCCGGATTGTCGGGATTCAGTCCTCTCGGGCCGTACCAGCGGTCCATGGCGTTGGAGATTCCGTCGTCGAAACGGCGGCTCCAGGCGCTCCAGGCGATGCAGACCCCGTCGCTCCCCGCGCGGGCGGCCCGGAACGCGTCGAGAAGCCTGACCAGGTTGGGCAGGATGCCGCCGGCATAGGCCCGATACTCCTCCTGGCAGTCGTCCAGCAGCAGGGCGATCCGACGCGGGCGATCCGCGAGGTCCCACGACGCCCAGAACGCGACGGGCGTGTCGTTCGGGCCGCCGGGCGTCTTGCTGAAATTCGGCATCGGCTCCATCGCGAGCTTCATGTCGCGATGCTCGCAGGGCTGCTCGAGCGCCTCTCTCAAGGTCGGGATGTCGGTTCCGTCATGCCTCATGACCATGCCTCCTCGTGATGCCGGGACCCTAGCACGGCGAGGCCGCGTGATCGCGGGGGGCGTCGCGACCATCGGCCGCCCCTGCGGCGCGGACCCGCGCCGCCGCAAAAGCCTCCGGCAAAGGGAATCGGATCGGGCTTCATCCGCGGCGCCCGGTCGCTGCGGGCGCCGGGCCGGACAGGCGCATTCCGCCGCCATGCGCCCCCCTCCCCTCCCGCATCTTCTCTATCTGACCCAACGTCATGCATGTTACGATGCCCCACAGGCCAACACAGCCTAGGGAGCCCGCCATGCCCTGGAAGATCGAAGGTCAGTACATGGAGACCTGCAACTGCAGCTTCCTGTGCCCCTGCATCACCACCAACCTCTCCGGAACCCCCACCGAGGGCGACTGCAAGGCCGCCATCGCCATGGCCATCGACGAGGGCGAGCACGAGGGCACGCGCCTCGACGGCCTCGGCTTCATCGTCCTGATGCGCTCCCCCGGCGCCATGGACCAGGGGAACATCAAGGCCGGCCTGATCGTGGACGAATCGGCCGATGAGGCCCAGACCGAGGCCATCACGAAGATCGCCACCGGCCAGGTCGGCGGCCCCATGGGCGCCATCGCGCCCCTCGTCGGCGAGTTCGCGGGCGTGGAGAAGCGCCCCATCCGCTTCGAGGGCGAGGGCATGACCCGCCGCGTCTCCGCCGGGGAGCTGGTCTCCCAGTCCCTCACCGGCATCCCCAGCGCCTTGCGCGAGGGGGCGGCGGTCGAGATCGACAACACCGCCCATCCGGTCGCCCCGCGCCTCGCCCTCGCGCATGCCGACGAGAGCAGCTTCCACGCCTTCGGCATCGACTGGGACGACGCGACGGGAACCCGGAACGGCCATTTCGCCCCCTTCTCCTGGCAGGGCTGACCCGGCCATGGCGGAGGAGGCCCGCCCCGCCCTGCCCCGGCGCGACCGGCTGATCGCCGGCGGCGGCCTGCTGGCCGTCGCCGCGCTGGGCTGGGCGTGGCTGTGGCACGACGCCGCCCGCATGTCGGCCATGGCCGACATGCCCATGGCCCCCGCGGGCTTCGAATCCCTGCCCTACCTCTTCGCCATGTGGGCGATCATGATGGCGGCGATGATGCTGCCCTCGGCGCTGCCCGCCATCCTGCTCTGCGCCGCCATCGACCGCCGCTCCGGCGCCGCCCGGCCCGCCGCCTGGACCTTCGCCGCCGGCTACGTCGCCGTCTGGAGCCTGTTCAGCCTGCTCGCCGCCAGCCTCCAGGCCGGGCTGGCCGAGGCGCGGCTGATCTCCCCCATGATGGCCTCGAACAGCCGGGAGCTCTCGGGCGGCCTGCTGGTTCTCGCCGGCGCCTGGCAGTTCTCCCCCTTCAAGGAGGCCTGCCTGCGCGTCTGCCGCGACCCCCTGCACATCTTCCTCTTCCGCCATCGCCCCGGCCCGCTGGGACCCTTCCGCATGGGGGCGGAGCACGGGCTGACCTGCCTGGGCTGCTGCTGGGCGCTGATGCTGCTCCTCTTCGCCGCCGGGGTGATGAGCCTCGCCTGGGTCGCCGCGCTGGCGATCTGGGTCCTGCTGGAAAAGGCCCTGCCCTTCGGCCACGGCATCGCCCGCGCCGGCGGCGCCGTGCTGGTCGTGGCCGGGGCCGCCCTGCTGCTGGGCGCCTGATCCGCCGTCCGCATTTCCGCCCGAAACCCGGCCTAGCCTCGCCCACGTTCAGCCGGAGCGCGCCGCAATGTCCGCCTTCCTCGATTTCCTGAAGAAACCCGGCGACGGCCAGACGCCCCCCTCCGACGGGTTCCTCGCCCGCATCGCCCCCTTCTTCGAGCCCGACGGCCGCTCCGACGAGGAGGCCATCGCCGAGGCCCGGAAGCAGCTCGACGCCCCCGCCCGCCAGCAGCTCGACGCCTGGGAGGAGCGCTGGCGAAAGTCGCCCGGCCCCCGGCCGCGCCCCGCCGCCGCGCAGCCGGCGCCCGGACAGACCGCCCCCACCCTCGCCGTCGGCGAGCCGGACGACTTCGGCGAGACCGTCTGCAAGATCCACCTGCAGACCGACGCCTACGACATCTGGTGCGCGAAGGACGAGACCGACAACCGCACCCTGCGCTACCGCATCAGGCGCGACTACGCCGAGGCCCGCCCCTTCCGCAATCGCCTGGCCGAGATCACCCCCGACATCGCCGTGATCGCCGACGTGCTGCAGAGCATCCGCCCCTCCGCCCGCACAGGCGAGGACCATGAGCGCTTCAGGACCTTCCGCAACCGCATCCAGGACATGACCGCCCGCGCCATGGCCTGCGCCTTCGACGACGACCTCGACGAGGCGAAGCGGCTCGTCGCCATCGCCCGCGCCGACGCCGAGACGCGCCGCGACAGCGCCAACCGCATGCGCTACGCCAACGCGACGCTGACCGCCGTGCTCGGCCTGCTCGTCATCGCCGCGGCCGGCGCCTGGGCCGATCTGTGGCTCGCCGACGAGAAGCTCGCCGACCTGCTGGGGCCGCACCAGCTCCGCGCCGGCGCGGACGCGGCGAAGGTCCAGGCCCTCTATGTCCTGCTGGCCGGCGCCGTGGGGGCCTTCTTCTCCGTCGCGCTCGACCTGCGCACGCTGAAGGTGGGCCACGCCATCACCCGCGCCGAGGTCGCCTATTCGGGCGTGGCGCGCATCGCCATCGGCGCCATCGCGGCGATGGTGGTTCTCTGGCTGCTGAAGGGCGGCTGGATCCTCGCCTCGCTCGACCCTCACTACATGTCCACCGCCGCCCTGCTTCTGGGCTTCATCGCCGGCTTCGCCGAGCGCTTCGTGCCCAACGCCCTCAAGACCATCGAGAGCCAGACCTCCGTCGCGCCCCCCGGCGGCGGAGGCCGCTGAGCCCCGCAGGCGCAAAGGAAAAGGGCGCGGACGTTTCCGCCCGCGCCCCCTGAAACCCTCGTCGCCCGGGGGTCCCGCCCCCGGCGCGCGGTCTCACATCTCTTTCAGGTCCACGGCCGAGGACTTGCCCCGCCGCTCGTCCACGAAGATCTCGTAGCCGACCTTCTGGCCCTCGTTCAGGCCGCTCAGGCCCGAGCGCTCCACGGCGCTGATGTGCACGAACACGTCCTTGCCGCCATCATCGGGCGCGATGAAGCCATAGCCCTTGGTGCCGTTGAACCATTTCACGGTGCCCGTCTGCATGGGGTCTCTCCTTGCTTGCAGTTGGCGCAGACCGGGCGGAACCGACACCGCACGGATCTTCTCGAAAACGCCAGGGCGGCCGGGGTCGTCGGCTGGCCGCGCCTGGGCGTGGGGGTCGCGTCCCGCCGGCCGCGCCGCAGGGCGGCGCGTGGCTCGGGGGGCCTCCGCAAGGCCCGCGCGCGCAGCGCGGGGCCGACGGGGCCAAGGGTCGCGTAATTCGTCAATATCAGGGGGTTCCGTTCGTCATCGCGTCGCAGGCGCATCGCGCATCCGCGTCAGGGCGACGACATGTCTTTCTGGCGAGCGTTCGGTCTTCCTCGGATCAGCCGGGTCGGTGCGCCCTTTGAGCGCGTGATTATTGGCAACGATCGTTCAGGAAGGTTGCTTGCCGAACGTCACGACCCCGCGGCTGCCCGCAGCGCCGTTCCGCTCCTGATTCCATATGCCATGCGCAGGCGACTCGTGCAACGCCCTTTGCCGCGCGGGCCGCAGATTTCACCGCGCCGCCGACAGCGCCGCCCAGACCCGCGCGGGGCTCGCCGGCATGTCGATCTCCTCCGCCCCCGCCCGGGCGAGCGCGTCGCACACCGCGTTCATCCCCGCCGCCAGCCCCCCGACGGAGCCCGCCTCCCCCACGCCCTTCACCCCGAACGGGTTGAGCGAGGTCGGCGCCCCCTCGAAGAAGCCGCAGTCGTAATCCGGCAGGTCCGCCGCCCGCGGCATCGCGTAGTCCATGAAGCTGGCCGAGAGCATCTGGCCGTCCGCGTCATGCGCCACGGCCTCGCCGAAGACCTGGCCCAGCGCCTGGGCGACCCCGCCATGCACCTGCCCCTCGGCCAGCTGCGGGAACAGCACCGGCCCGATATCCTCCACCGCCGCGTAGCGCACCGCCGCGCAGGCGCCGGTCTCGGGGTCGATCTCCACCTCCGCGACGTGGCAGCCATTGGGAAAGGTGCTGTCGGCCGGCTTGAACTCCCCCGCCGCGGCCAGCGCGGCGCCCGCGGCCTGCGCGTGGCGCGCGATCTCGCCCAGCGACATGGCCCGGTCGGTGCCCGCCACGCGCACCTCTCCGGCGGCATATTCCAGGTCCGCGGGCGCGACTTCCAGCGCCTCCGCCGCGAGCTCCTTCGCCCGCGCGACCAGCTTCTCCGCCCCGTCGCGCAGCGCAGGCGCCCCCGTGGTCATGGCGGCGGAGCCGCCCATGCCCTTGCCCTTCGGCACGGGGTCCGTGTCCCCCTGCACATAGTCGAAGGCGTCCTCCGGCAGCCCCAGCGCCTCGGCCGCCAGCCCCACCATGGCCGTGCCCAGCCCCTGCCCGGCCGACATGACGCCCGAGCCGAGCCGCACCCGCCCCTCCGGGCTGACCTCCAGGAAGGAGAAGTCGGGCGAGTTCACGCCGAAGGGGCCGCCCGCCACCTCGATGCAGTTGGCGATCCCGAGCCCCCGCAGCTTCCCCCGCGCCGCGGACTCCGCCCGCCGCGCCTCGAAGCCCGCCAGGTCCGCGCGCTCCGCGGCCGCCGCCATCACCGCCGGGAAATCCCCGCTGTCGTAGCGAAACAGGAGCCCCGTGTCCCAGGGCATCGCCTCGGGCTGCACGAGGTTGCGCCGGCGCAGCTCGAACGGCTCCACGCCCAGCAGCCGCGCCGCCCGGTCGATCACCCGCTCGATCGCGAATGTCGCCTCGGGCCGCCCCGCGCCGCGATAGGGCGCCGTCGGCGCGGTGTTGGTGAACCAGCCCTCGACCCGCCCGGCCGTCAGCGGAATGTCATAGACCCCCGACACGCCCCCGAAATTGTTGACCATGAACAGCGACCGGGCCGAGGCGTAGGCCCCCGCGTCCTGGCTCATCCGCACCCGCAGCGCCCGGAAGCGCCCCTCGGCGTCGAGCCCGAGCTCCGCCTCCACGCCGATGTCGCGCCCCGGCTCGTCGCTCAGCATCGCCTCGCTGCGCGTGGCAACCCAGCGCACCGGCGCCCCGAGCCGCCGCGCCGCCCAGAAGACGAGGATCTCCTCGCGCAGCGGCCCCGACTTCATGCCGAAGGAGCCCCCGACATCCGGCGCCACGACATGCACGGCCTCGGCCTCCAGCCCCAGCACGCGCGCCAGCGCCCCGCGCAGCCCCTGCGCCCCCTGGTGGGAGGCATAGAGCGTCGTGCGCTCGGCAGCCGGCACGCCCGTCGCCGCCCGCGGCTCCATCGTCGCCGCCTCCACCCGGCTCACGGCGGTGTCGAGCCGCGCGACATGCGCGCAGTCCGCCAGCGCCGCGCCCGCGGCCTCCCAGTCGCCCTTTGCCCAGACGAAGGCCCGGTTGTCCGGCCGGTCCTCCCAGACCCGGGACGCGCCCTGCGCCTTCGCCGCGGCGCGGGAGGCCACGACCGGCCCTTCGACATACTCAGCCTCCACGGCCTCCGCCGCCGCCTCCGCGTCCTCGGCCGTCTCGGCGATCACCATCGCCACCGGCTCCCCGGCATGGCGCACGCGCCCGCCCACGGGGATCAGGAAGGGCTTGGGCGTCTGCTCCCAGACCTCGCCCTCCGGCCCCTCCACCTTCATGGGCGCGGAGAAGGGCGCGACCCCGTCGGCCTCCAGCTCCGCCCCGGTCAGCACCGCGACGACGCCCGGCGCCGCGCGCGCCGCCTCCACGTCCAGCCCGGCCAGCTCCGCGCTCGCATGCGGACAGCGCGCGAAGGCGGCGTGCAGCAGCCCCTCGAAACGCAGATCGGCGACATAGCGCCCCTGTCCCGTCAGGAACCGCGCATCCTCCCGCCGTCCGCGCCGCATGCCGCTCATCCCCGCCCCTCCCAGGCCAGCTCCAGTATCTCCCGCACATCCCCGACCGAGTTCACCGGCCGGGGATTGCGCCGCATCGGCTTGTAGGCGAAGGCCAGCTCCGCCAGCTTCGGCAGATCCTCCCGCGCGACGCCGACATCCCTCAGCCCCCGCGGCAGCCCCAGCTTCCCGACCAGTTCGCCCATCAGGGCCCAGGCCGGCCGCTTCGCGTCGCCCAGCGCCGCGGCGAGCCCGCGCTGGCGGTCGCTCTCGGTCTCCGCGTTCCAGCGCAGCACGGCGGGCAGCATCACGCAGCTCGTCTCGCCATGCGGCACGCCGAAGCCCGCGCCCAGCGCGTAGCCCGCGGCATGGCTCGCCCCGCTGCCCGCCCCCTGCGTCAGCGCCAGGATCGCCTGCCACATGCCGAACTGCGCCGCCTGCCGCGGCCCGACCGCCTCGGGCGTCGCCCTGATGGCCGGCAGCGCGCGCGCCAGCCGCTGCGCCGCACCCAGTGCGTAGAGGTCCGTCATCGGGTTCGCGCTGCGCGAGCCCCAGGCCTCCGCCGCATGGTCCATCGCCCGCATGCCGGTGGACAGCAGCAGCCGCATGGGCGTGGCCCTGGTCGCCGCCGGGTCCAGCACCGCCGCCCGCGGGACCAGCCAGGGGTTGGAGAAGCCCGTCTTCGCCTCCGCCTCCGGGTTCAGGATGCCCGCGTTCGGCGTGAACTCCGCCGCCGACAGGGTGGTGGAGACCGAGATCATGCGCAGCTCGCCCCCCGGCGCCTCCGCCCCGCCCGGCCCGTAGCGCTCCGCCAGCCCGCGCAGGCCCTGCACGCTCGTCACGTCCTCCCACAGGCACATCTGCACCGCCTTGGTCGCGTCGATGACCGACCCGCCGCCCACGGCGACCAGCGCATCCGCCCCCGCCGCCCGCGCCGCGGCGGCGGCGGCGACGACCTCCTCCTCCGGGCTGTGGGCGGAGACCTGGTCGAACACCCCCGCGCAGCGATCGCCAAGCGCGGCGACGATCCGCTGCAGCGGCCCGTCCTCCAGCCGCGCCAGCGACCGGGCGGAGGTCACGAAGGCCCGCCTCGCGCCCCACCGCTCCAGCTCCTCGGCCACGGCCTGGTCCGCCGGAACCCCGTAGATCACCCGTTCCTGCGGATGCAGCCGGATGCGCCCCTGCGCCGCGCTCATAACATCCTCCTGCCGGTTGCGCGCTCGCGCCAAGGCTGGCGGCATCCGTCCGCGCTTGCAACCCGCGGGGGAAGTCCGCCGGGCGGCGGCGCGTCGGCCGCCGCCCGGAAGCTCACCGTCCGAAGAACAGCTCCGGCAGGTAGAGCGCGATGGACGGGAAGATGACGATCAGCAGCAGCCCCACCAGCGTGACGATCACATAGGGGATCACCGAGACGTAGATGTCGCCCATCGTGATCCCCTCCGGCGCCACGCCCCTCAGGTAGAACAGGTTGAAGCCGAAGGGCGGCGTCATGTAGCCGATCTCCATCATGATCACGAACAGGATGCCGAACCAGATCGGGTCGAAGCCGTTGGCCTCGATGATCGGCAGGAACACCGGCAGCGTGATCAGCATGATGCCCACCGGGTCCAGGACCATGCCCAGCAGCAGCAGGGTGAGCATCATGAAGGCCAGCCCGCCATAGGCGCCGCCCGGGATCAGATCCGTGATCGACTGGATCAGGTCCTGCGCCCCCATCGCCGTGTAGGTGGCCGAGAAGGCGTGCGCGGCGAACAGGATCCACATGATCATCGTGGACAGCTTCAGCGTTGAGACCGCCGACTCCTGAACGTTGCGCCAGGTCAGCTTGCGGTTGACGGCCGAGGCCACGAAAGCCCCGAACACGCCGATCGCCGCCGCCTCCGTGGGCGTGGCGAAGCCCCCGAAGATGGAGCCCAGCACGATGAAGACGATGAACAGCGGCAGGATCACCGCAGCGAGCGAGCGGAACTTCAGGCCCCAGTCAGCGCGCTCCTCCTTCGGCAGCGCCGGGCCCATATGCGGCTGCAGGGCGCAGCGCACCCCGATATAGATCGAGACCAGCACGAACAGCAGCAGCCCCGGGCCAAGGCCGGCGGCGAACAGCCGCCCGACCGACACCTCCGTCAGCAGCGCGTAGAGCACCATCAGGATCGAGGGCGGGATCAGGATTCCCCATCCTCCGCCCGCATTGATCGCGCCCAGCGCCATCTTGGAGTCGTAGCCCCGCTCCAGCATCCGCGGCAGCGCGATGGTCCCCATCGTCACCACCGCCGCGCCGGAGATGCCGCACATGGCCGCGAAGATCGCGCAGATCGCCACCGTGCCGATCGCAAGCCCCCCGCGCACGCCGCCCCACCACAAGTGCATCATACGGTAGAGGTCATGCGCCACGCCCGACCGCTCCAGCAGCATCGCCATGAAGACGAAGAGCGGGATGGCCACCAGCGTGAAGCTGGTCATGGTGTCCCACATCTTGGAGGCGATCAGGTAGAACCAGATCGGCCCCTCCGTGGCGTAGAGGAACACCACCGACACGCCGCCCAGCACGAAGGTCAGCGGGGCGCCCAGCAGCAGGAAGAGCAGCAGGGATCCGAAGAAAAGAAGGGTCAGGATCTCGACGCTCACAGCGCTTCCTCCTCGGCCGATTTCTGGTGTCCCCGGCTCGGCTGCGCGCCGAAGGTCGCGTCGTCCACCGGCAGCCCCATCAGCACCCGGATGTCGCCGATCAGGCGCACGATCCCCTGCAGCAGCAGCAGCCCCGCGGCGATGGGGATGCAGAGCTTGGCGGGCCAGACATAGGGCTTCCAGACGGAGTTGGACCGCTCCAGGGAGGCGACGGATTCGCTGGCCATCTCGTAGCCCAGCCACAGCAGCACGCCGACGAACAGGAAGAACAGCACGCTGGTCGCCACGTCCGTGGTCGCCTTCTTCTTGCGGCTGAACTCCCCGTAGAAGATGTCCACGTTGACGTGCCCGCGCTCGGCCAGCAGGTAGCCCCCGCCCATGATGGCGTAGACCCCGAACAGGAGCTGGGCGAGCTCCGCGGTCCAGATCAGCGGGCGGCCGACGAAATAGCGCATCAGCACGTCGGCGATCAGAAGCAGGAACAGCGGGATCACGCCCCAGGCGGCGATCTTCCCGATGAGCCGGTTCAGGCCGGTCACGGCCCGGGCGAAACTCGTGAGCATGGCGTCCTCTGCATCACGTCGGGGGCGGACGGGACGGCGGCGGCCGGCGGGCCGCACTCCGCTCCCGGCCGCCCGCGCAAGGGCGGGCGGTCAGGGGCGGGCGCGCTTCGGCGCCCGCCGTCGGGCTCGGGAAACGGACGCGGTCCGGGCCGCCCCCCGCGGGGACGGCCCGGCGCCGGATCAGGCGTAGCCGAGATCCGTCAGCAGCGTCTGCAGCCGGTCGGCGCAGGTCGCCGCCTTCTCGCTCTTCGCGGCCTCCTCGGCGATGATGTCCTTGGTGGCCTGCGTGAACAGCTCCAGCACATCGTCGGGGAACTGCTCCACCGTCACGCCCTGCTCCTCGACGCCGGTGGTCAGCGACTTGGCCTCGAGATGCATGTATTCCGCGCTGCGCAGGAAATACCGCTGCTCGACCAGCGACTCGAACACCAGCCGGATGTCGTCCGGCAGCGCCTCCACGGCGTCGGCGTTGAAGATCCAGGCGTCGTCGGTGAAGCCCAGCGACGGCTTGTAGTGGTGCTTGGCCACCTCCCACATCGACATCGACTGCGCGCCCTGCGCCGCGCCCCAGTGGGCGCCGTCCACCACGCCGGAGGCCAGCGCCTGGTAGAGCTCCGAGCCCGGAACGTAGCTGGCCGAGGCGCCGGCGGCCGACAGGTAGCTCAGCATCGTGCCCGAGGAGCGCAGCTTGAGCTCCTTGAACTCGTCGACCGAGCTGATCTTCTTGTTGACCACCAGCTCGGTCGGGTAGGCCTTCTCGGCCTTGTAGATGACGCCGTGCTCCATCAGCTCCTCGCCGAAGAGCTCCTCGACGCCGAGGTTCTTGATGTAGTGCATCTGCTCCAGCGCGCTGCGGAAGGTGCCGGGGATGCCGTAGGCGAAGCCCGAGCAGGTGCCCTCGTTCTCGTAATACGAGGCCGAGCCGGTGCCCATCTCCACCACGCCGCGCTTGACGATGTTGAAGATCTCCGGGCCCTTGGCGAACTCGCCCGCGCCGTAGAGCTCCATCTTGAAGGCGCCGTCGGTCTGCTCGTCGAGCAGCTTCGCCAGGACCCCGAGGCTGTCGTCGAACGACACCGAGGCCTTCGGCCAGTGCGACTGCACGCGCCACTTCACCTGGCCCTGCGCGATGGCGGGCCCGATCATCGCAGGCGCGGCGAGGCCGGCCGCGGCGCCCCCGGCCAGCACGGCGCGGCGGTTCATGCCCATGGGCTTGTCCGTCATGTGTCTCCTCCCTATGCGTCCACGCCGATCCCGCGGCGCGGTTCGGTCAGGAGTGTGACCCCGTCCATGCGCCTGCGTCAACGATCCGGTTAATCCGGTCGCAAACGTTTTTAAGCGCGCGATCAAGGGCCGGCCGCGGCCCGCCGGCCCGCCATCGCCCCTGTCAATTCGCGCGCCGCTCGGCTAAGGCAGGAAAAGCGCCCAGAGCGAAAGGACCCCGGCGCCGACCGCGCCCGAGCCGACGAGCCGCTTTCCATGATCGACATCGCCCGCCGCGTCTACGACCACCAGTGGAAGATCGACCCCATCGTGCGCTCGGTCCTCGACACCGACTTCTACAAGCTGCTGATGGCGCAGTCGGTGTTCCACAATCACCTGGACGTGAACGTCACCTTCTCGCTCATCAACCGCTCCGCGGACGTGCCGCTGGCCCGCCTCATCGACGAGGGCGAGCTGCGCGAGCAGCTGGACCATGTCCGCACCCTCTCCCTCGCCCGGGGCGAGAGCACCTGGCTGCGCGGCAACACCTTCTACGGCAAGCGCTGGATGTTCTCGCCCGAGTTCATCGAGTGGTTCGAGAACTTCCGCTTCCCCGACTACAACCTGGAGCGCCGCGGCGACCAGTACGAGCTCACCTTCGAGGGCCCCTGGATCGACGCCATGATGTGGGAGATCCCGGCGCTCGCCATCCTGATGGAGCTGCGCTCGCGCGCCGTCCTGCACGAGATGCGCAAGTTCGAGCTCCAAGTCCTCTACGCCCGCGCCATGACCCGCGTGTGGGAGAAGATCCAGCGCCTGCAGAAGCTCGACGGCCTCGCGCTGGCGGATTTCGGCACGCGCCGGCGCCACTCCTTCCTCTGGCAGGACTGGTGCGTGCAGGCGATGATCGAGGGGCTGGGGGAGCGCTTCACCGGCACCTCAAACTGCCTGATCGCCATGAAGCGCGACATCGAGGCCATCGGCACCAACGCCCACGAGCTGCCCATGGTCTACTGCGCGCTGGCCCGCGACGACGACGAGAAGCTCGCCCGCGCCCCCTACAAGGTGCTGGAGGACTGGCAGAAGGACTACGACGGCAACCTGCGCATCATCCTGCCCGACACCATCGGCTCCACCGGCTTCTTCGCCCACGCCCCCGAATGGCTCGCCCGCTGGACCGGCGTGCGCGTCGATTCCGGCGACCCCTTCGAGGGGGCGGAGACCGCGATCCGCTTCTGGCAGGCCCACGGCCAGGACATCTCCGAAAAGCGCCTGATCTTCTCCGACGCCCTCGACATCGAGGTGATCGAGAACCTGCACCGCCGCTACGCCGACCGCCTGAAGGTCAGCTTCGGCTGGGGCACGCTTCTGACCAACGACTTCCGCGGCCTCGCCCCCCACGATCGCCTCGCGCCCTTCTCCCTCGTCTGCAAGGCCGTCAGCGCCGATGGCTGGCCCTGCGTCAAGCTCTCCGACAACCCCAACAAGGCCACCGGCCCGGAGGAGGAGATCGCCCGCTACCGCCGCGTCTTCGCCGCCGAGCCCCAGCAGGCCCGCGAAGTCGTGGTCTGAGCCCCGCTCAGCCCGCCTCCTCCCGCGCCGCCGCCACGACCTCGGACGAGGGCGCGAGCCCCTCGGGGAACCCGAATCCCGCCTCCGCCAGGATGCGCCGGCACGCCTCCACGGTGGAGTCGCCCGCCCGCTCCGCGCCCGCGTCGATCCCCACGCGCCGCAGCCGCCCCAGCAGCTCGGGCGCGCCGGCCAGCACCTCCGGCTCGGCCCCCTCCGCGTCCATCTTCAGCACCCCCGCCCGGGCCTCGCCGATGCGCTCGGCCAGGATCGCGTCCAGCCGCTCCCCCTGCAGGGTCAGCGCCCGCGAGGCGTGCTTGTCCGAGGCGAAGATGGAGCCGTCCGCGTTCGAGGGCGCGCTGTGGAAGGTCACCTCCCGCGGGGCGTCCAGCGCCACGCGCGGATCGTGCAGCCATTCCGCCCCCTGCGGCGCATGCCGCGTCAGGTTCGCCTTCAGGCAGCGCGCGGCCTCCGGGTCGGGCTCGATCGCCAGCACGCGGAAGCCCCGGCGCAGCATGTGCAGCGACCACTCCCCCATGTAGCCGCCCACATCCACCGCCCATTCGCCGGGCTCCCGCGGGCTCAGCCCCGCCAGGCCGTAGCGCGCCGCCACCGCCTCCAGCCGCGCCTCGACGCCCCTGCGGTAGAGCCGCCAGCGCCGCGGCCCGGGGGCGAGGAACGTCTCCCCGTCCACCTCGATCTCGAAAAGCCCGTCGCGCCGGCGCATGCGGATCGCCGCCCGCTCCCGGTCGCCCAGCCCCCGCAGCAGCCGGTGGCGCAGGATCTGCGCCTGTTCCAGAAGAACCTTCATGCGCCTCGCCTCGCATCGATGCGCCCGCCCGCCAGCCGCGGGCCGCTCCCCGGGGCGGATACGCCACGGGCCCGCCGCTGTCACCTCCCCTCGCCAGCCCCGCCGCTCGCAAGCGCGCCTCCGGCACGCTCCGTGAAAAGAGCGCGGACCCTTGACGCAGGTCAACGCGCCGGAACCCCGCCCGGCGTCTCGCTGTTCCCGACGGCGCGCCTCCGCGCGCGCCCGGGAAGGGAGATCCGCCATGACCTGCAACATGAGCAACACCGACCGCATCATCCGCGCCATCGTCGGCGTGGTGCTGCTCGTCATCGCCTTCACCACGCTGACCGCGATCTGGGCCTGGGTGGCCGGCGTGATCGGCGCGGTCCTGGTCGCGACGGCCGCCGTCGGCTACTGCCCCGCCTACAGCCTCTTCGGCATGCGGACCTGACGCGGCCGCGGGGTGCGCGGCGGATTTCCCGCCCGCCCCCGCTTTCCGCCCGCCCGCGGGGGCGCTAGGCTGCCCCCGATGTCCGCGCTGTTCGACGAGGACGGCCGCCCGGAGGGCGAGGCCGGCAACCTCCCCGAGCTCTCCGTCTCGGAGCTCTCGGGGGCCGTCAAGCGCGCGATCGAGGGCAATTTCGGCCGCGTGCGCGTGCGGGGCGAGATCGGGCGCGTCTCCCGCCCCCGCTCCGGCCACATCTACCTCGACCTCAAGGACGAGCGCGCCGTGCTCGCCGGCGTGGTCTGGAAGGGCCAGGCCGCCAAGCTCTCCCTCCAGCCCAGGGAGGGCGACGAGGTGATCGCGACGGGCCGCCTGACCACCTTCCCCGGCCAGTCGCGCTACCAGATCATCGTCGAAAGCCTCGAGCTCGCCGGCGAGGGCGCCCTGCTCGCAAAGCTGGAACGGCTGAAGAAGGAGCTCGCCGCCGAGGGCCTCTTCGCGGCCGAGCGCAAGAAGCCCCTGCCCTTCCTGCCGGAGGTGATCGGCATCGTCACCTCCCCCTCCGGCGCCGTGATCCGCGACATCCTCCACCGGCTGGCCGACCGCTTCCCCCGCAGGGTCCTGATCTGGCCCGTCGCCGTGCAGGGCGAGAACTGCGCCCGCGAGGTCGCCCACGCCATCCAGGGCTTCAACGCGATCCGCCCCGGCGGCCCCGTCCCGCGCCCCGACGTCCTCATCGTCGCCCGCGGCGGCGGCTCGGTCGAGGACCTGTGGGGCTTCAACGAGGAGGCCGTGGTGCGCGCCGCCGCCGCCTCCGAGATCCCCCTGATCTCGGCGGTCGGCCACGAGACCGACACCACCCTCATCGACCACGCCGCCGACCGCCGCGCCCCCACGCCCACCGCGGCGGCCGAGCACGCCGTCCCCGTCCGCGCCGACCTCCTGGCGACCCTCGCCGCGCTGGAGGAGCGCCGCCGCCGCGCCGCCGCCCGCCAGATCGGGGACCGCCGCCAGCGCCTGCGCGACCTCTCCCGCCTGCTGCCGCGCCCCGAGGACATCGTCTCCGAGCGCGCCCAGCGCCTCGACAACCTCTCCGACCGCCTCCCCCGCGCCCTCACCGCCTTCGCCCACCGCAAGCGCGCCGACCTCGCCTCCGGCCCGGCGGGCCGCTTCGGCCCCGGCCTCCTGCGCGGTCTGCTGGCCGAGCGCCGCGCCACGCTGGCCCGCCTCACGCTTCGCCCGGCGGCCCTGCAACGCGAGACCGAGCGGCGCCGCGAGACCCTCGCCCCCCTCTCCCGCCGCCTCGACCGCGCCGGCGCCGCCGCCCTGCAGGCCGAGCGCGACCGCCTCTCCCGCGCCGCCCGCCTGCTGGACGGCCTCAGCTACAAGGGCGCCCTGGAGCGCGGCTTCGCCGTCATCCGCCACGAGGGCCGCGTCGCCCCCCGCGCCTCCGCCCTCCCCGAAGGCGCCCTGGTCGAGATCGAGCTCGCCGACGCCCGCCGCGAGGCCCGCCTCGACCCCGGCGCCGACCCCTCCCCCGCGCGCCCGTCCCCGAAGAAACGCGCCGCTCCGAAGAAGACCCAGGGCGACCTTTTCGAGGGCTGACCCGGCCCCGCGCCGACGCCCCGCCCACCCACCCCGCGCCGGCGCGGGGCCGGGGGCTGCCACGGCTCAGGAACGGCCGGAACGTGAAGCGTCCGGAGCGGCTGCCGGCGCCTCTCGCAAACGATGACGGCAATGCGGGCGCGCCAGAAATTGGCGCGCGGGCGCCGGCGGCTCTGAATTTCACCTTTGATTGGACGTATGCTTGGGAAATTGCGTTACGCGCGCGCCCTACGCCCCCACATCCGGCCCCGGGCAGTCCAACGGCGCCCGCTCGCGCGCATACTCGCGCAGCGCCAGCTCCGGCGGATCGCCCTCCAGCCGAGCCGACAGCCCCTCCGGCCCCGCCTCCACGTTCCAGCAGCGCCAGTCCTGAGGCGCGTCCTCGTAGGCGAAGCAGATCCGCCCCTCGCGCGCCTCCCAGCGCCCGCGCAGGCATTCCCCCTCGGCCGGGCGCCACAGCGCCCGCCCGCCCTCGAAATACTGCTCGGAGCCGAAATGCCGCCCCAGCATCCGGTAGTGGATGGTCCAGCCCTCGACCTCGGCCGCGAACCCCGGCCCGTCCAGCCGCGCCCCCTGCGCGCCGGCCGCCCCCGCCGCCAGCGCGACCAGAAGCGCCAGCGCCAGCCGTCTCAGATCTGCTTCTCCGGCA
>JBNJGE010000017.1:0-28704 GCA_051747505.1 Pseudomonadota bacterium
ACCCTGACCAGCCCCGATTTCGAGGACGAGGGCGACATCCCCGTCCGCTGCACCTGCGAGGGCGAGAACGCCTCGCCCGCCTTCCGCTGGTCCGGCGTGCCGGAGGGAACCCGCGAGCTGCTGCTCACCTGCGAGGACCCCGACGCGCCCCGCGGAACCTTCCGCCACTGGGCCGTCTGGGGCATCCCGGCCGGGGAGACCGGCCTGCCCGCCGGCCTCGGCCCCTCGGCCGACCTGCGCCAGGCGGCCAACGATTTCGGCGAGACCGGCTATGGCGGCCCCTGCCCGCCGCGCCGGGACGCGCCGCATGGCTACGTCTTCCGTCTCGTCGCCCTCGACGCCGAGCTCGAGGCGCCCGACGGCGCGGATTTCGACGAGGTCGCCCGCCAGGCGCGCGAACGGGAGATCGAGTCGGTCGAGCTGATCGGGTATTTCGGACGATGAGCGCGCAGGCGACCCGCCGCGAGCCCGCCATCGGGGAGAAGGCCCTGCCGGGCATCCTCACGCTCCCCGACCCCGCGCGCGGGCTGGTGATCTTCGCCCATGGCAGCGGCAGCGGGCGCCTCAGCCCCCGCAACACCTACGTGGCCGAAGAGCTCAACGCCCGGGGCTTTGCCACCCTGCTCTTCGACCTGCTGACCGAGGACGAGGCCGCCGACCGGCGCAACGTCTTCGACATCGGCCTGCTCGCCCGCCGGCTGGTCGAGGCGATCGACTGGGCCGCCGAGCAGCCCGACCTCGCCTCCCTGCCGCTGGGCCTGTTCGGCGCCAGCACCGGCGCGGCCGCCGCCCTGGCCGCCGCCGCCCGCGCGCCCGAGCGGGTCGCGGCCGTCGTCTCCCGCGGTGGCCGTCCGGACCTCGCCGGCCCGGCCCTGCCCCGCCTGCGCGCCCCGGTCCTGCTGATCGTCGGCGGCTCCGACACCCAGGTGCTGGAGCTCAACCGAGAGGCGCAGGCGCAGCTCTCCGCCCCCTCCGACCTGCGGATCGTGCCCGGCGCCACGCACCTCTTCGAGGAGCCCGGCGCGCTGGAGCAGGTCGTCGCGCTCGCCGGCGACTGGTTCGAGGCCCACGCGCCGCCGCCGGCCGCCTGAGGCCTACTCCTCGAACTCGTCGAACAGCCCGCGCAGCTCCTCGGGCAGGCAGCGGCGCACATCCTCCATCTCGCCGCCCGTGACATGGCGCTGGAGCACCTGCAGCGCCTCGCGGAACCCGATCTCGGCGTCAAAGCCCGGATCCTGCGAGAAGGCCTCCTTGAGTGGGGCCAGGAACTCCTCGGGCCGGCGCACCGTGTTGGGCACGGCTGAGGGGCGCCAGCCCTCGTAGAAAACCCCGCGCAGCAGCATCGGCAGCTGGGCGGCGAGATCCGCGGCCTCCTGCACTGACAGCCGGTCGCGCAGGATATGCAGGCTAACGCGCAGCAGGCGATAGGCGGCGGCGCGGTCCTCCCATCCCATGCGGCCCTCGATCTCGTGCAGCCAGGCGTTGGTCAGGTGCAGCGTCTCGTCGAAACTCTTCAGTCCCGTCGTCGTCATCGGCGCGCTCCACGGCTCGGGGCTTCGCGTCCCCTCCGCGAGAAATCCTGCCCCGCCGCGGCCGCCCCGGCGATGACCAAGATCAACGCCGCGCCCGCCGCAGGCGGTAGGATCGGGCCCGGTTGCAGCTCGGAGAACGCGAGGACGCCATGGATCATCCCGCCGAGATCACCTTTCACGACATGCCCCACTCCGAGAAGGCGGAGGCGCAGGTCCTCCACCGCATCGAGCGGCTGGAGACGCTGGTCGGCCGGCTCGTCAGCTGCCGCGTCTCCGTCAACGCCCCCCATCAGCACCACCGCAAGGGCAACCATTACGAAGTGCGGGTGGAGGCGCGCGGCCCCTCCTCCGTCTTCATGGTGGACCGGCAGCCGGGCGACGTGAACGCGCATGAGGACCTCAACGTCGCCATCCGCGACGCCTTCGACGCCATCGAGCGCCAGGCCAAGAAATGGAAGGAGACCCATACCGGCCGCCCGACGGCCCATGCCGAACCCCTGCACGGCCGCGTCGCCGATCTGCGCCGCGCCGAGGACTCCGGCCAGATCGCGCTCAGCGACGGGCGGATGGTCTATTTCCACCGCAACGCCGTCGGCGGCGAGGGCTACGATTCGCTGCAGGAGGGCTCGGCGGTCGAGATCGCCCTCGACCCCGGCGAGGACAGCGAGCTGGGCCCGCATGCCAGCTTCGTGCGCCCGGTCTCCGAGCCGCGCCTGGGCGAGCCCCCGAGCCGCTGAGCGGCGCGGCTCAGTCCGCCGCCGCGATCCAGTCGAGGATCAGCGGCCACAGCTCTCGCCGCGCGCGGCGGCCCGTAAGCAGCGCGACATGCGCCATTCCGGCCCCGCGCTCGCCCGGGAAGGCGATCAGTCGCCCCTGCCCCGCGGGCAGCGCGTCGAGGAAGGGCGAGACCGAGCCCGGCGGCGCCACGACGTCGTCGGCGCAGGCCGCCGCCAGGACCGGGACGCGCACCCCCTGCGGGCCGGCCGTCGCGCCCCCGATGCGCAGCACGCCCCGGCCCAGCTCGTCGCGTCGGTAGAGCCGGTCGAGCACCTCCCGGAACAGCCGGGCGGAGAGGGGAACCTCCTCCATCGCCCAGCGCTCCGCGCGGATCAGCAGGCGCATCCCCTCCGGGTCGCCCATCGCCGCGGCCGCGTCGATCATCCGCGACCAGACGAACCCGGCCGGAGAGGCGGCCGCCGCCGCCATCGAGGCCGCCGAGCCCGGCACCGCCTCGCCCTCGCGCAGGAACATCGGGGCCAGCGCCGAGAACGCCGCCCCGAAGCGCCCCGCCTGCGGCCCGAAGCAGAGCGGCGCGCCGACCAGCCCCAGCCCGCCGATGCGCTCCGAATGCAGCGCGGCGTGGATCGCGGCCAGCGTGCCGCCCAGCGAATGCCCCAGCAGAACGGGCCGGGTTTCGCGTCCCCGGGCCGAGGCCAGCGCGTCGAGCGCCTCGCCCGGCGCCGTCCCGGCATACGCCTCGAGCCCGCCGCCCCGGTCGCCCGCCCGCGGGGGCTTCCAGTCCAGCAGGAAGACGTCGAAGCCGCGCCCGAGCATCGCGCGGATCGGGCTGACCGAGGGCGCGAGGTCCCAGATCCAGGGCCGCTTGATCGGGGCCGGGATCGCCAGAACCGCCGGCCCTTCGCCCCCGCCCGCATAGCGGCGCAGCCGCCAGCGCCGGCCTTCGGCGACGACCTTGAACGGCGTCTCCCGCACCCCGAAGCCGAACTGGTCGAGCAGCCGCCCCTGCCCGCGGCGCAGCGCGTCGAGCGCCACGAACATCGGGGCGGGAAAGGCCGGCCCCGCCGGCCACGTCCCCCGCCTTCCGCGCCTGTCTCCCCGCGACGCCATCGCGCCCTCCGCCGCCCGGCCTTCGCGCTCGAAGACCGCGCCCCCCGTCACGGAGTCTAGTCCCGATTCCGCCCGCGCGACAGCCGGCGCGACGGCGCTTGCGGAGCCGCCGGGCCGCGCCATCCCGCCAATTCGGGCGCTGCCGCCCGCGGCCGTTCGGGTGTATCCCGGACCCATGCGCCCGCGATTCTTCCCCCGCCTGGTCAACGACCGCTTCGGCGACCCCGCCCTGTTCGTGAACGTCCTCAACGAGCGGCGGGCGATGCTGTTCGATCTCGGCGACATCTCCGCCCTGCCCGCGCGGGAGGTCCTGCGCCTGACGGACGTCTTCGTCAGCCACACCCATATCGACCACTTCATCGGCTTCGACCATCTCCTGCGCCAGCTGGTGGGCCGCGAGGCGCGCCTGCGCCTCTACGGCCCCGAGGGCTTCCTCGACCGCGTCGCCGCCAAGCTCGACGCCTACACCTGGAACCTCACCCACCGCTTCGAGACCGAGCTGGAATTCGACGTCACCGAGACCCGCGGAGAGGACGCGGGCCGCCGCGCCCGCTTCCGCTTCAAGGCCCGGTTCTCCCGCGAGGGCGAGGAGGCCGTCAGCCTGCCCGGCGGCCTCCTGCGCGAGGAGCCCTCCCTGCGCCTGCGCTTCGCCCGGCTCGACCACCGCACCCCCTGCCTCGCCTTCGCGCTGGAGGAGGCGCGGCACGTCAATGTCTGGCGCAACCGGCTGGCGGAGATGGGCCTCGCCCCCGGCCCCTGGCTCGCGGAGCTGAAGGCCGCCATCCATGCCGACCGGCCCGACGACACGCCCATCCGCGCCGACGGCCGCACGCTCCCCCTGGGCCTGCTGCGCGCCCGGGTGGTCTCCGAGACCCCCGGCCAGAAGCTCGCCTATGTGGTCGACGCCGCCCCGACCGAGGCCAACGCCCGGCGCGTCGAGACGCTGGCCCGCGGCGCCGACCTCCTTTTCATCGAGGCTCCCTTCGAGAAGGCCGAGGCCGCCCGCGCCGCCGACCGCGCCCACCTCACCGCCGCCCATGCCGGAACCCTGGCCCGGCGGGCGGGGGCCGTGCGGCTGGAGCCCTTCCACTTCTCGCCTCGCCATGCCGGCCGGGAGGCCGAGCTCATGGCCGAGGTCTTCGCCGCCTTCCGCGGGGCCCCCGGCGCAGGGGCCGAGTTCCTCCCCTGACCGGCGCGGCCCTCAGCCCGCGCGCATCTCCGCCGCGATCCTCTCGGCCATCATCACCACCGGCGCGTTGGTGTTGCCCCCGACCAGCCGGGGCATCAGGGAGGCGTCGGCCACGCGCAGCCCCTCCAGCCCCCGCACCCGGCCCTGCGTGTCCGTCACGGCGTAGTCGTCCGTCCCCATCCGGCAGGTCCCGACCGGGTGATAGATCGTGTCCGCCCGCGCGCGGATATCGGCCTCCAGCGCCGCGTCGCTCCCGTCATGGGGATAGAGCCGCGCGCCCCGCCAGGGCGCGAGCGGGGCGCCGTCCAGGATCGCCTCCATCCGCCGGGCCCCGCGCATCAGCAGCTCCAGGTCCCGCGGATCGGAGAGATAGCCGGGATCGATGCGCGGCGGATCGCCGGCCCGGGCGCTGCGCAGCCCCACCCGCCCGCGGCTGAAGGGGCGCAGCACGCAGACATGGCAGGAGAAGCCGGGAGACAGGTGCAGCCTGCGATTGTGATCATCCACGATGCCCACGACGAAATGCAGCTGCAGGTCCGGCCGCTCCGCCTCCGGCGAAGAGCGCAGGAAGGCCCCCGCCTCGGCATAGGGGGTGGCGAACAGCCCCGTCCCGTCGCGCCGCCAGCGCAGCGCCGCGCGCCCCAGCCGCAGCAGTCCGCCCGGGTTCAGCCCCACCACGTCGTCGCGGTCCGAGCGCCAGGAGACCACGTAATCCAGATGATCCTGCAGATCGCGCCCCACCCCGGGCGCCGCCAGCACCGGCGCGATCCCCTGGGCGCGCAGCTCCTCCTCCGGCCCGACGCCGGACAGCATCAGGAGCTGCGGCGTATGGAACGCCCCCGCGCAGAGCACCACCTCCCGCCGCGCTCTCGCCTGCAGCCGCCGCCCCCGCCGGCGCAGCGCCACCCCGGCCGCGCGTCGCCCCTCGAACAGCACCCGCTCCGCCCGCGCGCGGGTCAGCACGGTCAGGTTCGGCCGGTCCATGACATCGAAGAGATAGCCGGAGGCGACGGAGCATCGCTCCCCCTTGCGCGCCCCCCGCCAGTGCTGCGTGACCTGGAACAGCCCCGCCCCCTCCTGCCGCGGCCCGTTGAAATCAAGGTTGCGCGGGATCTGCGCCTGCTCGGCCGCCTGCAGGAAGGCCTCGCAGATCGGGCGCGGCTCCGACTGGTCGGCGACCTGCAGCGGCCCGTCCGCGCCGTGCAGCGCGTCCGCCCCGCGCATGTTGCCCTCCGCCTTGCGGAAGAAGGGCAGCACGCTCTCCCAGTCCCAGCCCTGGCAGCCCAGCGCCGCCCATTCGTCGTAGTCGCGCGGATGGCCGCGCGTGTAGAGCATGGCGTTGATGGCGCTGGACCCGCCCAGCCCGCGGCCGCGGGGCTGAAAGCCCCGCCGCCCGTTCAGCCCCGGCTGCGGCTCGGTGCGCAGCGCCCAGTTGTTGATCCTCGGCCGGCCGGAGATGGTCGCCGCCATCAGCGCCGGCGCCCGCACGAACAGGCCCCGCCCGCCTCCGCCGGCCTCCACCAGGCAGACCGAGACCTCCGGGTCCTCGCTCAGCCGCGCGGCCAGCACCGATCCGGCCGAGCCGCCCCCGACGATCACGTAGTCGAACTCCATCGCGCGCCCTCCCCGCCGCCAGACTGGCGCCGGCGCCGCGCGCCGCCAAGCCCGCCGCTCAGTCCAGCATCCGCCGGAAGCCGGCCTCGTCCAGCACCTCCACCCCGCGCGCCTTCGCGTCGTCCAGCTTGCTCCCCGGGTCCTCCCCGGCGACGATATAATCGGTCTCCCCGCTGACCGAGGAGGTCGCCCGCCCCCCGCGCCGCTCCACCTCGCGCTCGGCCTCCTCGCGCGTCCAGCCCTCCAGCGCGCCCGTGAAGACGAAGGTCTTCCCCTCCAGCGGCCTGGCGCCGGAGATGTCCATCGCTGCGGGTTTCACGCCCGCCTCGCGCAGCCGCTCCAGCACCTCCCGGTTGCGCTCGGAGGCGAAGAACTCCGCCACCCGCCCCGCGATCTCCGGCCCGATCTCCGGCACGGCCTCCAGCCGCTCCGCGTCCGCCTCCGCCAGCGCCTCCAGCGACCCGAACTCCATGGCCAGCACCCGGGCGTAGCGCGCCCCCACATGCCGGATGCCAAGCGCGTAGAGGAAGCGATCCAGCGGCGGGCGCCTGCTCCCCTGAATGGCCTCGCGCAGGTTGCGCGCCGCGACCTCGCCGAAGCCCTCCAGCGCGCGCAGATCGTCCTCCGTCAGCGCGTAGAGATCGGCGAGATCGGAGACGAGACCGGCCTCGATCAGCTGCTCGGCCGTGCGTTCCCCCAGCCCGTCGATATCCATGGCCTCGCGCCCGCCGTAATGGGTCAGATGGCCCTTGAGCTGCGCCGGGCAGCCGATCCCCGCCGGGCACAGCCAGTAGGCGCCCTCCTTCACCGCGCGCGTGCCGCAGACCGGGCATTCCTCGGGCATCTCGAAGGGCGCCGCCCGCTCGACACCCGGCTTTTTCACCCGCTCCACCACCTCCGGGATCACGTCGCCCGCGCGCTTGACGCGCACCGTGTCGCCCACCCGCAGGTCCAGCCGCGCCACCTCGCCGGCGTTGTGCAGCGTGGCGCGGGAGACCGTCACGCCCCCCACATCCACCGGGTCCAGCAGCGCCACCGGCGTCAGGATCCCCGTCCGCCCCACCTGCACCACGATGTCCCGGATCCGCGTGACCTCCTGGCGCGGCGGGAACTTCCAGGCGATGGCCCAGCGCGGGCTGCGAGCGCGCGCGCCCAGCTTCCGCCGCGCCGCCAGGTCGTCGAGCTTCAGCACGATCCCGTCGATCTCGTAGTCGAGCTCGTCGCGCTCCTCCAGCAACCTCTCATGCGCCCTGCGCGCCGCCTCGAAGCCCTCGACGCGCCGGTTGAGCTCGTTGGTCGGAAACCCCCAGTCCCGGAAGCGCGAGAGCATCTCCCAGTGGGAGGCGCCCCCGGCCTCCTCCGGCGCCAGCAGCTCGTAGACATAGAGGTCCAGCGGCGCCTCCGCGACCTTGCGCGACTCCAGCCGCCGGACCATGCCCGCCGCGGCGTTGCGGGGGTTGGCGAAAGCCTCCTCGCCGCGCTCCACCCGCCTGCGGTTGACCGCCTCGAAGCCCGACTTGCGCAGGAACACCTCGCCGCGCACCGACAGCCTTTCGGGCGCCTCCCCCTGCAG
Organism: Pseudomonadota bacterium; assembly: GCA_051747505.1. Taxonomy (GTDB): domain Bacteria; phylum Pseudomonadota; class Alphaproteobacteria; order Rhodobacterales; family Rhodobacteraceae; genus Albimonas. Next base: position 7,757 of record JBNJGE010000017.1, read on the forward strand.
GCGCAGCGGCAGCGCGCCGATGGTGGCGAGGTTGTCCGTCACCTCCTCGCCCTGGCGCCCGTCCCCGCGCGTCACGCCGCGGGCGAAGACGCCCTCCTCGTAGACCAGCTCCACCGACAGCCCGTCAAACTTGGGCTCCATGACCAGCCGGCAACGCTCCCCCACCTCCCGGTCCAGCATGTCGAGAAAGCGCTTCACCTCCTCCGCTTCGTGCACCGCGTCGAGGCTGAGCATGGGCGCGGCGTGCTCCACCGCCGCATGCGCGTCCGCCGGCGGCGCCCCGACCCGGCGCGTCGGGCTGTCCGGCGCGGCGAGGTCGGGAAACCGCGCCTCGATCGCATGCAGCCGCTCGAACAGCCGGTCATAGGCGGCGTCGGAGATCTCCGGCGCGGCCTTGACGTAATACAGATGGTCGTGACGCGAGATCTCCTCGCGCAGCTCCGCCGCATCCTTGCGCGCCGCCTCCTTCGACAGGTCCTCGACCGCCTTCCGGCCCATCCCGCCCCCTCAGCGCCGCAGCAGCTTCATCAGCTCGGACAGCGGCCGGGCGTTGAGTACGTCCTTCGCCTCGAGCCAGCCGCGCCTCGCCTGGTCCACGCCGAAGCGCATCATCTCGAGCCCGTTGACCGAATGGGCGTCCGTCAGGATCGGGACCCTCAGCCCGAGGTCCCGCGCCGCCTTGCAATGCACGTCGTCGAGGTCGAGCCGCGCGGGCTGGGCATTGAGCTCCAGGAAGCAGCCCCGCTCCTTCGCCGCCTCCAGCAGCCGGTCGAGGTCGATCTCGTAAGGCGGGCGCTCGTTGATCAGCCCCCCTGTCGGGTGGCCCATGATGACGAAGCTCGGGTTGTCCATCGCCCGCAGCACCCGCTTGGTCTGCCTCTCCCGCGACAGCCCGAACCCCCCGTGGATCGAGCAGATGGTGTAGTCGAGCCGCGAGAGGATGTCGTCGCCCAGATCCAGCGCGCCGTCCTCCAGGATATCGACCTCGCAGCCCTTGAGGATGCGGATCCCCTCGATCTCCTCGTTCACCGCGTCGATCTCGTCGATCTGCTCCGCCAGCTCGTCCGCCTTCAGCCCGCCGGCGACCGTCTGGCTCTTCGAATGATCCGTGATCCCGAGATAGGCGTAGCCCTTCTCCTTCGCCGCCTGCGCCATCTCCCGGACCGAGAAGGCCCCGTCGCTCCATTTCGTGTGCACGTGCAGGTCGCCGCGAATGTCGTCGAGCGTCACCAGCTCCGGCAGCTCCCCGGCCTCCGCCGCCTCGATCTCCCCGCGGTTCTCGCGCAGCTCGGGCGCGATGAAGGGCAGCGAGAGCTTCCCGTAGACCTCCTCCTCCGTCTTGCCGCCGATGCGGTCGTCCCCCTCGAACAGCCCGTATTCGTTCAGCTTCCACCCCTTCCGCCGCGCCCGCTTGCGCACGGCGATGTTGTGGGCCTTGGAGCCCGTGAAATAGAACGCCGCCGCCCCGTAGCTGACCTCCGCCACCACCCGCAGATCCACGCTGAAGCCCGAGCGCAGGCGCACGGTGGAGCGGGTGGAGCCCTGCGAGACCACCTCCTCCACCTCGTCATACGCCACGAAGGCCTCGGTCACGTCCGCCCCGCGCTTCGCCGTGACCAGGATGTCCAGGTCCCCCACCGTCTCCTTCCGCCGACGGTAGCTGCCCGCCACGACAGCCCGCTTCACGCCATCTATCCCCGTCACGTGGTCCAGCAGCGGCTCGGCGACATGCTCGGCGTCGATCAGCTTCAGCCGCCGCTCCTCTCCCTCCCAGCGCTCCAGCGCCTCGAGGATGTTGGCCTCCGTCTTCTCCCCGAAGCCGGAGAGCTCGCGCACCTTTCCCGCCTGCGCGGCCTCGCGCAGATCGGCGAGGCTCTCGACCCCCAGCTCCTCGTGCAGCTTCTGGACCCGCTTGGGGCCCAGCCCCTCGATGCGGGTGATCTCCGACAGGCCGGGGGCGGTGCGCCCCTCCACCTCCTCCAGCAGGGGCAGCCGGCCGGTCTCCACCAGCTTGGCGATCTTGCCGGCGAGGTCCTCGCCGATGCCCGGAAGCTCGGACAGGTCCGCCCCGTCGGCCAGCATGTCGGCGGCGTCGCGCGGCAGCCCCTCCACGGTGGAGGCCGCCCCGCGATAGGCGCGCACGCGAAACCGGTTCCCGCCCTCGATCTCAAGCAGATCGGCGAGCCGGCGGAAGGCTTCGGCGATATCGGCGTTGTGAACGCTCATCGCGGCGCGCGGCGCATCCTCGGCCCCTCCTCCCCCGGGCGCGGTTCCTGCCGGCTCAACGGATGCGCGCCGGCTCGTCGGCCTCCAGATAGGCCTCCTCCTGCTCCGTCAGGTTCACGCGATCCCAGCCCGTGACCATGGGCCGGACATGCGCGCGGAAGGAATGCCCGACGGTCAGCAAATAGACATGCGCGATCACGAAGGCCGCGATGGCGAAGGCGGCGATCAGGTGGACGCTCGCCACCGCCTCCAGCCACAGGGCGGCGTTCGGAACCCCCTCCCAGAGGTTGTAGGCCAGATAGGCCAGCCCCGTGATCCAGACGGCGGGGAAGAGCAGGAGCTTGAGCGCGAGATAGGTCAGCGCCTGGAGCGGGTTGTGCTTGCGCCAGTAGGCCTTGCGGTAGGGGTGATGCTCGCCCCGGAAGATGCCCCAGGCGTAGAAGCGCGCCACCCGGGCCAGACCTTGGCGGGTGGGCAGGTAGTGCACCCAGGTCCCGGTGGTCACGTGCCAGAAGATCGCGAAGACCCACAGCACGATCAGCGCCAGCGCCGCCAGGACGTGGACCGCGGCCGCCGCGCCGAAGCCGACCATGCCGTGCAGCCCGGCCAGCGCCAGCCCCGTGAAGATCAGCACGAAGATCAGCGCCGCCTGCGTCCAGTGCCAGAACCGCTCGAAGCGGGGATAGATCCAGACCCATCGCTCACTCATCGCCGCCTCCCTTTCCGCCGGAGACCATGCGCAGGGCCGCATGCCCCGCCACGCCCAGCGCCGTCGCCGCCACCAGCGCCAGCCCGATCAGCGTCGCCGGCCGCCAGGGGTCCGCGCCGGGCATGTAGACGCCCGCCACCTCGGCCATCCGGCCCCCGTCCGAATGGCACTCCCCGCACTCGACCGCCTGCTCCGCCGGCGCGACCATGTGGGTGACCGGCCAGTGCATCTTCGTGTCCGCGAAGCCGTATTCGCCGGAATAGTCCTGCCCCGCCGCCTCCATGCCCGCGGCGATCGCCCGGTCCCAGTCGAAATTCGTCCAGAAGGCGGTGTCGGTCGCCGGCCCCCAGACATGGGTGTAGGCGAGGCGCCTGGTCCCCGCGTCATAGGCCTGCCGGCCTTCCATGACCTTGAAGGGCCAGATGCGGCTGGCGGGGTCGTCCGGGCCGCCCCCGATGCGGTTGATCTCCACCACCTTCTCCGGGTCGATCGTCATCTCGCCGGTGGTGTAGCGCACCTGGCCGTCGAACCAGGCGTAGAAGGGGGTGACGTTCTCGCCCCAGCGGAACGTCCCCTTGGTCGAGAGATAGGTGTGGCGGTTGTCGCCGTCGCTCTCTACATACCCCTCCTCCGAATAGGGCCTGCCGTCGCGCAGCTTCCCGGCCTCCGACCAGTCCCACCACATCTTCGTGGCCACGCCGCCGCGGGCGAAGGCGGGGATGTGGCAGCTCTGGCAGGCCAGCGCATCCGCATGGTCGTTCAGCTTGATCCCGGTCAGCGAGGTCGGGTGCGGCTCGGTTCCGTGGCAGCTCTCGCAGGTCGCCACCCGCCGCCGCTCGCCCGGAAGACCGGTCCCCTCGGGGTCCGTCGCGCGCACCGCGTAGCGCGAGCCCGGCCACTCATGCGCCTCGCTCAGATGGCAGGTGGCGCAGACGAAGCCCTGCCCCCCTTCGCTCTTCGCCGCCATGTGCACATCGACCGCCCGGCTCGGCTCGTGCAGGGCCGAGGACAGGTCCCCGTGCTTCACGTTGTCCCCGCCGCCGCCGTAGAAATGGCACATCCCGCAGTTCTCGCGCCCGGGCTGGCCGACCGAGCGGGCTGCCTGGCCGAGGTCCACCGGCGTCGCGTCGGCGCCGGTGATCGTCTTGGCCCCCTCGGGCACGGGCGAGAGCGGCGGGTTGCCGGCCGCCGTCGCGACCTTCGCGTACTGGCCGGAGCGGTCATGGCAAACGAGGCAGTCCACCGCCTCCGCCTGCCGCGCGGCGGGCCGGGACATGTCCTCCCAGCCATAGCCCGCATGGCAGGAGGTGCAGCGCGCCTCGTTCCCCGCCACGTTCCCGCAGAAGGAGTTGATCACGTGCCGCTTGCCCAGGAGCTGGCCGGTGGCGGGATGCTCGAACTCCCAGGTGAAATGGATCGAGCGCGTCACCTGCTTCGCGGCCTCCGTGTGGCAGCTCAGGCAGGCCTCGGTCACCTCCGGACCGGAGGCGAACTCCTTCTTCAGCGCCTCGAAGACCGAATGGTCCGCGGTGCTCGCCGAGCCCGCCTGCCCTGCCGCCGCCCCCGGCGCCAGCAGCAGCGCCAGGCCCAGCGCCCGCAGCGCGCCCCGCGCCCCCATGCACGTCCACGGTTCGCGCATGCCGTCTCTCCCCGCTCGTCCCCTCCAGTCGAGCGATTCGTGGCACAGGGCCGCGGCCCGCGCCTTGATGTCGCGCAAGGCCGGCGCACGCGGTCGGCGCCTTCAGGCCTTCCGACGCGCCGCCGCGCCCCTGTCGTCAGGAAGGGGGGAACCGCGCCCCGCCGGCGAGACCCGCCCCGCGTCAGGCCGCCCCGGCCTGACGCGCGATGCGCCGGTAGCCCGCGACGCCGTGGAAGAACCCGTTGCTGAACCCGACGCCCGCGCACAGGGACCCCAGCCGCTCCCGCGCCTCGTCGGGGCCGGTCCGCCCCGCCAGCAGCGCCTCGAAGACCTGCGCCACCGCGACCATGTCCGCATCCTGCGGAAGCAGGCGGGCATGGGTCACGCCCATGCCGGCCAGCTCGGGCAGCTCCTCCAGCAGGGCCAGATAGCTCTCCGACTGCGTCTGTATCCCGTTCACGCGCAGGATCGGCTGGCCGTCCCGGGTGGCGAGCGGCATCCCGTCCGGGTCCTCGCCGCAGACGAAGCGGCAGGTGTCCTTCGTCCGCCCGTGCGCCCGGGCGTGATAGCACCGCGCCGAGACCGCCAGCGGCGCCCGGCCGAAGACCTGGACCTCGACCCCCAGGCCCAGCGCCCGCGCCGCCTCCGCCGCCACGGCGACCGCCGCCCCCGGCAGCTCGGGAGGCAGACAGATATGCGTGGCGCCCTGGGCCGCCATCCAGTCGATCGTCGCCTCGTTGTAGGCGTTCAGGAACGGCCCGATCCGGTGCGGCCGGCGCCCCCGCGCAAGAAGTCCGGCGGCGTTGTTGATCTCGACCTCGAACTCCTCCGCCCCGGCCAGCTCCGCCGTCGCCCGCCGCTCGCGCGCCAGCATCACCTCGGCCAGCGACGCGACCACGACGCGTTTGCCCGCGCGCTCAAGCCGCTCGATCACCTCCGGCAGCTCCCGCTCGAAGAACGGCGCGCGCTTGGAGCAGATCACCTCCCCCAGCACCACCGTGGAGACGGGCGCCTCGTCCGCGATGCGCGCGTAGAAGTCCCGCTGCCGCTCCGCCGGCCAGTGATAGGCCAGAGGCCCCAGGGTCAGCTCCATCGCCCCTACCTCCACTTCTTGGTGCGGAAGGCGCCCTGCGTCTCCTTGCGCCCCTCCGTCAGGGCGACGAGATCGGCGAGGTCCGGCTCGCCCCCCGCCCGGATCGCGTCGACCGCCTCGCGAAACGCCCCGACCACCTGGCGCACATAGCTCTTGGAGCGCTGGCGCCCCTCGATCTTGAAGGCGTGGACCCCCGCCTCCATCAGCTCGGGCAGAAGGCGGGCGAGGTTCAGGCTGACCGGCTCCTCGAAGGCGTAATACCCCTCCGGCCGGTGCGGGGCCGCATACCGCCCCTTGCAGATCGTGGGATAGCCGGCGGTCTCGTCCGGCGCGAAGCTGTCGATGGCGAAACCGGCGAGACAGCTGCGCATCGACCCGTCGGCCTCCCGCTCATAGGTAACGTCCGCGGCCGGGGAGCAGACGCCGTCCATGTTGGTGGACTGACCCGTCAGCCAGTTCGTCAGGCTGCACCGCCCCTCCACCATCAGCCCGTGATTGCCGAAGATGAAGGTCTCGATCTCGCAGGGGATCTCGCGCCGGATCGACCGGATCTCGGGAATCGTGAGGATCCGCGGCAGGACGACCCGCTTCACCCCGAAATGTTCGCAGTAGTAGCGGATCGCCTCGGGGCTCGCGGCCGCCGCCTGCACCGACAGGTGCAGCCGCGCCTCGGGGTGCGTCTGCGCGATGTGCCGGGCGACGCCCATGTCGGCCACGATGAAGGCGTCCACCTCCGCCCGCACGCCCAGCGCGGCGGCCTCGCGCCACAGCTCGACCCTTCCGGCGGGCGGATAGGTGTTAAGCGCCAGCAGCACCCGCGCGCCGCGCGCATGGGCGTAGGCGACCGAGGCCTCAAGCTCCTCCGGCGTGAAGTTCAGCCCCGGAAAGTTCCGCGCGTTGGTCGCGTTGCGAAACCCGCAATAGACCGAGTCCGCGCCCGCATCGACGGCCGTTCGCAGCCCCGCGGGCGTGCCCGCGGGGCAGACCAGCTCGCCGGCCCGGGAGAACGCCTCCCCGCTCATCGCCCCGCCCTCCGCCGGCGCAGAAGCTCCAGCGCCGCCCGTCCGGGCGGCCCGAACAGGTCGGCCGTCTCCTGGACGATCGACCCGTCCACGTCGTCGAGCGCGTTGCGCAGGCTGACCACCGCCTCCGTGTTGCCCGAGATCGTCAGATCGCGCGAAAAGAACGCCGCATCCCCGTCGCTCTCCCCGTCCACGAGCCCCAGCAGAAGCAGGAAGGGCCCCTCGATCCGCGCGTCATGCGCCGGCGCCGGCGCCTTCGGCACGGCCCGGAAGACCGGCGCCTCCGGGTCGGGGCGCAGTAGCAGGGCGAAGGGCAACTCGCGCGGCTCGATCAGGAAATTCGCCCGCTCATAGGGCGCGATCCGCGCGAACATCCCCGGATGACGCGCCGCGATGCGCCGCACGACGCGCGTCAGCACCGGCTGAAGCGCGGCGCGAAGCGGCGCGACCGGCAGCGCCGGCAGCCAACGGGCCGGTCCGAGCGTCGAGGCCTGTGTCATTCGCGCCCTTCCTCAGCTTGCGCCCCCGCGAGTCCGGCATGCCGGAGCGCGCCCCCTCGCGATCGCTGTTGAATTCAGGCCTAGCCCTGTTAATAGGCATTGTGAATGCCGATTGACGCGGAGAGCCAGCGACCATGCGCCTCACCTCCTTCACCGATTACGGCCTGCGCATGCTGATGCGGATGGCGAGCGCGCCCGAACGCGCCTTCTCCACCGCCGAGCTCTCCGAGGAGTTCAGCCTCTCGCGCAACCACCTGGCCAAGATCATGCAGCGCCTCTCCCGCGCCGGCCTGATCGAGACCCGGCGCGGCGGCGGCGGCGGCGCCATCCTGGCCCGCCCGCCGGAGGAGATCCGGCTGGGCGAGATCGTACGCCATCTGGAGGCCGGCCACCCCCTCGTCGAATGCTTCGCCCCCGACGGCGGGAACTGCTCGATCGACGGCCGCTGCCGCCTCAAGTCCCGCCTGCGCTCCGCCGAGGCCGCCTTCCTCGCCGAGCTGGACCGCTCCACGCTGGCCGACATCGCGCTCCCGGCGGAGGCCCTGGCCTGAAGCCGCCACCTCCGTCGTCGTCTTCGCCCGGGAGGGCGCCCGGAGAGAGCCCGCCCCGACGCCCGTGACCCGCTCCCGCGGCCCGTCATCCGATATGCGCGAGCCGCGCCTCGGGGAAACGCGCGAGGGCGACGCGGATGCCGTCCTCCTCCATCAGGCAGAAGGCCGTCGAAAGCCCGTCGGCGAGCCCCGCCGAGGGCGCCGTCACGCTCACGCTGCGCCAGCGCCCGCCGGGCCGGCCGGTGCGAGGGTCGATGATGTGCCCCACCCGCCCGGCCGCATCCAGCAACGTCCCCGCGGGCGCGGAGGTCGCCACCGCCCGGTCCCGCAGCGCGACCTCCGCCGCGAGCCCCCCCGCGCCGTCCTCCAGCCCCACGCGCCAGGGCGTCCCGTCCGGCCGCGCCCCGATGGCCCGGATCTCGCCCGTCTCGATCAGCGCCCCGGGCAGCCCCTCCCGCGCGAGCAGCGCGGCGACGCGGTCGGCGATGTAGCCCTGCGCGATTCCGTTCAGCGTCAGCGCCATGCCGTCCCGCGCGAAGGCGACGCGCCCCGCCGAGACGCGGACATGCCCGAAACCCGCGCGCGCCTGCGCCTCCGCCACCGCCTCCGCCGGGGGCCGCGTCCCCTCCGCCGCGTAGCGCGCATGCAGCCGCCACAAGGGCTGCACCGTCGGGTCGAAGGCCCCGCCGGTCGCCCCGTGCACCCGCCCCGCAAGGCCGAGAAGCTCCACGAGCTCCATCGGCGGCCCCTCCAGCGCCCCGGCGCGGTTGAGCCGCATCAGCGCGCTGTCCTCGCGATACAGGCTGAACACCGCCTCCAGCCGGGCGATCTCGTCCCGCGCGGTGGCGATCAGCCGCTCCGCCTCCGGATGCGCCAGCGCGATGGTCGCCCGCGCGCCCAGCGCGACGCCCCGCCAGCGCGTCACCCCGCCCGCCGCCGGCGTGGGCCCCAGCGCCAGCCCCGCCCCCGCCCCGGCCAGGATCGTCAGAAAACGCCTGCGCGTGGTCATTCCGGGACCTCCTCCATCGCCAGATCGACGGCGCCGAGCGCCGCCTCGACCGGGATCGCGTCCAGCTTCATCACCTGCCCGCCGTGCCGGGCGGCGAAGGCTTCGGCCGCCGCGGCCTCGCCGAACGGCACGATCTCCGGCGCGCCCATGCCCCCGCGCCGACCGGAGCCGACGACGAAATGCGCCGCCTCCCCCGCCACCCAGTTGTCTGGCCCGGGATCCTCCCAGGCCGGCGCCCGGCCCATGTCGGAGACATAGACGGCCCGGATCTCGCCCATCCGCTCCGGCCCCTTCAGGAAGGCCACCGCGTCGCGCACCTGCGAGAAGAAGAGCGGCTGCGCCATGCCCGCGACATGAATCTGCGCCTTCGGCCCGGGATGCTCCAGCACGCCCATCTGGCAGAAATGGCTGACCGCGTCCTCGGTCATCCGCACCGGCCCGGGGGCCTCGGCCCTGCCGTCGCCCTGATCGTCGCAGGCGCCGAGCGCCGCGACCAGGGCCAGAAGCGCAAGCTGTCTCATGGGTCGATCTTCCGGAAAGAGATCCAGGCCAGCGCCAGCGCCAGCGCGGGCCAGACGAACAGCGAGACGAGCGCCTCCGCCCCCACGGCCTCCCCCGCCGCCGCGACGCCGGAGGCGAGTTCCGCCGCCCGCCCCTCGGGCAGCGTCACCAGCCGGAAGGCGTCGGCGGGGTTGGCGACCAGCAGCCACGGGAAGACCTGCGTCGTGAAGGCGCCCGAGCCCCCGTCGGCTAGCAGCCCCGCCAGCAACGCCACGTCGTAGAGCACCACGAAGACCAGCCAGGCCCCGATCGCGTAGCCCGCCGCCGCCCCCGGCGCCCGGGCGCGCGCCGACAGCGCGTAGCCTATCCCCAGAAACGCCGCCCCCAGCAGCATCCCCGCCGCCCACAGCCGCAGCAGGATCATCAGGCTCTCGCCCGAAACGCTCCCGGCCGCCAGCGCCACGCCGACGGCGGTGGCGTAGCCCAGCCCCAGCGCCAGCGCGAGCGCCGCGAGATGGGCGAGCAACTTGCCCGCGATGATCCCCAGCCGCGGCGCGGGGTAGGACAGCGTCAGCCCCAACGTGCCCCGCTCGATCTCTCCGGCGATGGCGTCGAAGGACAGCAGCAGCGCGATCAGCGGCACGACATAGACCGACAGCGTCGCCAGGCTCGCCCCCGCCGCGGTCAGCAGATCGACGCCCAGCGCCCCCGTCGCGCCAGAGCCTAGCAGCGTCAGCGCCCCGGCGAACAGCACCATGATCGCCACGGCCGCCAGCACCAGCCGGTTGCGCCGGGCGATCGCCAACTCCGCGGCGGCGAAGGCGAGCGCGGCCCTCATGCCCGTCCCTCCCCTTCGCTGAAATGACGATAAAGATCGTCGAGGCTCGGCGGTGCGATCTCGACATCCTCCACCATCGCGCCCAGTCCCGCGATGCGCCCCAGCGCGGCGAGCTTGCCCGCCTGCGTGCAGGTCAGCTCCACCGACCGGCCGTTGACCCGCGCCGCGCCCAGCGCCTCGGCGACCTCGGCGGCGTTGTCGGAGGTCGCCGCCACCTTCAGCCGGATCGGCAGGCCGGCCCGCCGGCGCAGGGCGGCCAGCGTGTCATGGGCCACGAGCCGCCCCGACCGCAGGATCGCGATGCGGTCGGTCCGCGCCTCGAGCTCGGTGAGCGCGTGGCTGGAGATGAGCACCGACGTCCCGTCCGCGGCCAGCGCATCGACATGGCCGTAGAACTCCGCGCGCGAGACGGGGTCGAGCCCGCTCGTCGGCTCGTCCAGCACCGCCAGCCGCGGCCGCGCGAGCAGCGCCTGCGCAAGACCGAGCCGCTGACGCATCCCCTTGGAATAGGTCCCGATCCGGCGGTCCGCCGCCGGCGCCAGCCCGACTCGCTCCAGCAGTTCCCCCGTCTCCTCCGCCGCGCCGCGCAGGCGCGCGAACAGCCGCAGCGCCTCGCGCCCGGTCAGGGCGGGGTGAAAGGCCACGTTCTCGGGCAGATAGGCCGTCACGGCCCGCGCCGCCCGGCTGCCCGGCGCATGCCCCGCGACCGAGATCGCCCCGCCCGAGAGCGGCAGCAGGCCCAGCGCCGCCTGCATCAGCGTCGTCTTGCCCGCGCCGTTGTGCCCGATCAGCGCCACGCGCTCCCCCGCGGCGACGTCCAGCGTGACGTCGCTCAGCGTCTCCGCGCGCCCGCGCCTGACCGTGGCGTTCTCCACCTCCAGCGTCACAGGCCGCGCTCCATCGCCGGGGGGGTCACCGGCTCCATCAGGGGATGCCGGTCGATCACCCCGCCCGGCAGCGTCGCCGGGAACGTCCTCTGCGCCCAGCGCACGAGCTGGATCGCCGGGCTGCCCAGCAGCAGCCGCGCCGCCGGCTGGGTCCACAGCACCCGATCGATCACGTCGTTGGGCCGGTAGGGCGCGTCGGCGATCCCGTCGCCGTCCAGGTCGAAGGCCGCGTGGTCGGACCAGTGGTTGCCCGCCCCGTCCTCGCTCCAGTCCACCCATTTCGAGCCGACATACTTCACCTGCATCCGGTTCGCGACGAAGGCGTTGCCGGCGATGGCGTTGCGCTCCGAGCCGGCGGTGAAATGCACGCCGATCCCGCTCGCCTCGAAGCGGTTGCCTTCGATCCGGTTCTTGTGCGCGTTGTAGATGAACAGCGCGCGGTCCTCGACGCCGGTGACGTAGTTGCCGATCACCTCGCCCTCATTGGCGTAATTGAGCATGACGCCGTGATCCCGGTCCCCGATCGAGGCGTTGTTCAGCACCCGCACGCCCCGCGAGAACATGATGGCGTAGCCAAGGTGGTTTCCGATCGAGACATTGTCCCGCACCGTGCTGTCCTGCGTGTACATGTAGTGCACGGCGAAGCGCAGTTCGCGGAAGACGTTCTCCGCGAACAGGTTGTCCTTCGAGGTGTTGGTGAAGATCCCGTCGCGGCCCAGTCGGATGTCGTTGCCGACCACCTTCGCCCCCGGCGCGTTCCAGACATAGACGCCGTTGCCCCGGCTGTTCATGCGATGATCGTCGCGCCCCGTGATCCGGTTGCCCCGCGCCACCGCGTCGCGCGCACCGTGAATGTCCACGCCGTAAAGGTTCCCGGTCAGCACGTTGTCCTCGACCACCGCGCCCGTGGCCCCTTCCAGCAGCCGCACGCCCGAGTCGATCTCCTGATGGTCGTCGCCCGATCCGCGGATGGCGCAGCCCCGAACCACGACGTCCGGGGCGGTGACGGTGATGACGGATCCCCGCCCGCCCCCGTCGATGACCGCGCCCTCGGCGCAGATCAGCGAAAGCGGCCGGTCGATCTCGACCGCCCCCTCGTGCTTCCCCGGGGCGAGACGCAGCTCCGCCCCCGGCTCGGCCGCCCCGATCGCGGCGGCGAGCGCGCCGGGCCCCGGCCGCACCTCCCCCGCCCCGGCCGCGAACGGCCAGGCCAGGATCAGCGAGAGGGCGAGCCCGGCGCGCATGGCCCTCACGCCCCCTGCGGCTCGACCAGCATGCGCCCGCGCATTTCCATGTGCAGGGCGTGGCAGAACCACTGGCAGTAGTACCAGTGCACGCCCGGCCGGTCGGCCGTGAAGGTCACCGAGGCCGTGGCCTGGGGCGGCAGCTCCATCGCCACCCCGTGGTTGGCCAGCGTCCAGCCGTGGGTCAGGTCATCGATGTCATCGACGTTGGTGATGATGACGGTGACCTCGTCGCCCTGCCGGACCGTGAACTTCTCGAGCCCGAAGACCGGCGCCATCGAGGTCATGTAGACCCGCACCTTGTCCCCGTCGCGGATCACCTTGTTGTCGTATTCCAGCTCGATGCCGTCCTCCTCCGCCTGGGCGACCGCGTCCGCGAACATCGGGTCATCGCGCTTCCAGACCGAATCCGGGTTCACGATGTCCCGCCGGACCAGGACGCAGTCATGCGGCTCGGCGAAGGTCGGCCCGTCGTGCACCACCTTCATGTCGTCGGTGGAGATGTCGATGATCTGCTCGTTCTCGGGCTTGAGCGGCCCGACATTGATGAAGCGGTCCTTGGAGAACTTGTTGAGCGAGATCAGCCAGGCGCCGTCGGCCTCCTTGGTCTCACCCATCGTCGTGTGGTTGTGGCCGGGCTGGTAGTGCACGTCCACCTTCGAGACGATCGGATCGACATCCGCGCCGCCATAGGCCTCGACCGCCTTCGCGAGGTCCCACTTCACCATCTGGCTGTCGATGAACAGCGTGGTGTAGGCGAAGCCCTTGCCGTCGAAGGCCGTGTGCAGCGGGCCCAGACCCAGCTCCGGCTCCGCCACCACGGCCGAGCGCGGATCCGCGTCCTCCTCGAACAGCGCGTCGAGCTTCGTCACGTCGAGGACCGAGCAGGTCGGCGACAGCTTGCCGTTGACCACGACATACTGCCCGTCCGGCGCGGTGTTGATGCCGTGCGGGCTGTTCGGGATCGGGATGTAGCGGGTGTATTTCTTGTTCCGCTCCTTGCGCCCGTCCACGACCTTCACGCCGTTGAGCTCCTGGTAGTCGCCCTCGCGCACCGCCTTCTCGATCTCGGCGATGTTGAAGACCACGACATGATCCATCTCGCTGGCCGTCATCTCCGACAGGTTCATCCCCATCTCGGAGTTGTAGCTGGTCGAGAAGGCGTACTTGCCCTGGTAGTCGCAGTCGCAGTTGTCGAGGTTGCCGGAGACGATCACCTGCCAGGCGACCTCCATGGTGTCGCCGTCGACGGCCGTGAAGATGTTCACGTACTCGTCCGGGTCGTCGAGGATCGACCCGTCATTGACCAGCGGCGTCTCGTGCTCGCCATTGGCGAAGACGTAGCCCGTGCGCGGCGCCTTCTGCGGGCGCAGGCCGTGAATGTCATGCGCGTTGGGGATCTCGATGATCTTGTCGCATTTCATCACGTCGCAGCGGACCCGCGCCACGCGGGTGTTCGCCTTGTCGTTCATGAACACGTAGCGCCCGTCATAGGTGCCGTCGGTGAACGACATGTGCGGGTGGTGCAGGTCGCCGTTGTCGTAGGTCTTCATGCCCCGCTTGGCGAGGAACTCCTTCGTCTCGGGCAGCAGCCCCTCGGTCAGGACCTTGAGGCTCTCGTTGGTCTGCCCCCAGCCGGTGGCGGAGCAGCGGTTGAACACGGGCACCCGCACCAGCTCGCGCATGGACGGGAAGCCGAGGATGCGCATCTCCCCCGTCTGACCCGACGACCAGAAGCCGTAATAGGGGTCGAGCTCCCCGGGGGCGAGCTCCACCTTGCCCTCGGCGGCCGCCCCGGGGCCGGCCGCGCCCGCCGCCGTCAGGCCCGCCGCGCCGCCCAGCAGCGCCGCGCCCCCGCTGCCCGCGCCGAGCGCGGCGCCGGCGGCGCTCGCCCCCAGCATCTGGCGGCGATTGAGGCCCGCCTTCTTCACGTCGGCGACCTTCTTGACCTCTTCCGTCATGGCGACTCTCCTTGCTTCAGGATCGCGTCTCGGATCCGCGGCTCATCACCGCGGACAGGGACTTGTTCGAGGCGGCGAGCTTCTCTCGCTGCTTCACCTTGCGGATCACCACCGGGCAGGTGGTCTCGGACCGGTAGAGCACCTGGCAGTGCAGGCAGTTCACGCACTCGTTCGGGTTTATCTCGCCCGTGGGGTGGATCGCCTGAACGGGGCATTCATTGGCGCAGATCTGGCAGGGCCGCCCGCATTCCGGATACCGCTTCAGCCAGTCGAACATCCGCATCCGGGCCGGGATCGCCAGCGCGCCGCCCAGCGGGCAGACATAACGGCAGTAGAACCGCTCGATGAACAGCCCCGGGGCCAGCATGGCCAGCGCGAACAGCACATAGGGCCAGGTCCGGTCGAACTTCAGGATGATCGCGGTCTTGAAGGGCTCCACCTCCGCCAGCCGCTCGGCCCAGGGCATGGAGATCAGCGACATCCCGAACAGGCCCAGGAAGATCATGTACTTGAGCGCCCAGAGCCGCTCGTTCAGCCCGAAGGGCAGCGTCCACTGCGGCACGCGCAGGGCCTTGGCGATGCGGTTGAGCAGCTCCTGCATCGCGCCGAAGGGGCACAGCCAGCCGCAATACGCCCCCCGCCCCCAGAAGATCAGCGCCGCCGCCACCGAGAACCACAGGATGAAGGTCAGCGGCTCCATCAGGAAGGCGTCCCAGGTGAAGTTGGTGGCCAGCGAACTGGCCAGCGCCATCAGGTTGACCACCGACAGCTGCGCGTTCGCGTACCAGCCCAGGAAGACCAGGGTCACCGACAGGAATCCGATCCGGAACCAGAAGAAGGCCCGCTCGCGGTTGGTCAGCCAGCCCTGGAAGAAGAAGGCGAGCGTCAGCACGCCCAGCATGCCGACGACGCCCGCGATCTCGTAGCGCTTCTGCCACCAGATGCGCTTCCACAGCGCCTCCTTGGCCGCCCGCTCCTCGGCCTCGGCGGCGGAGGAGGCGGCGCCGCCCTCCCCCCGGGCGCGGGTCCGGGCCGGCGCCGCGCGCGTCAGGTAATCGGAAGGCAGCCGGTAGCCGAGGTCGAAGGTGATGAAGGCCTTGTCGATGGCGCCGATCTGGCGCTGGACCAGCAGCTGCAGCCGCCAGGGCTCGGTGGGATCGAACTCCGCCCCGGCGGGGATCTTGAACAGGTCCGTCTCGTCGAAGCTCGGCGCGCCCTCCGCGGCGATCGCGCCCAGCCGGCGATGCATGCGGTCGCGGAAGCGCACGCTCGCATCCCCCTGCACGAGCTGGATGCGGTCGAAGATGCCCCCGCGCACATAGCCCGAGCCCTTGAAGGAGTAGCGCCCCCGCGCCGCGACGAGGATCGCATGCTCCCCCGGCTCCAGCCAGTCCTGGAGCCGGCCGTATTCCTCCGGCCCCAGCAGCGCGCGCCCGATCGCGGGCACGCTGACCAGCGCGGCGGACATGTCGATGAAGATGTCGCCCTCCGGCCCCGCCTCCGGCCGCTCGACCGCGCGCGGGTCCCCCTGGGCCTCGAAGGCGCGGTTGACCTGCCCGACATCGAGGCTCAGGCGGCGCACGGTCCCGTCGCCCGTCAGCGTCGTCCAGTCCGAGGCCGCCTCCGCGTCCCGGTTCAGGACGTATCGCGGGCCCTCGCGACGCTCCGGCTCCAGCCCGCCCAGACCGAGCGTCCGCGCCACCTTGAGCCCGGAGCGCACGATCGAGTCGTCGATCACGATGATCGTCACCGTCGCGCCGGAGATGATGTCCAGCTCATGCGCATCGCCGCCCGACTCGGCCTCCGCGACGAGGTCGATCCCGACATAGCTCTCCGTCAGCGCCTTGATCTTGCTGTCCGGGATCCCGATCAGAACGATCGGCTCGGAATGCTCCACCAGCTTCGCGCCCAAAACCCGGGCGTCGGGCCCGATGGCCGCCATGACGTGGATCGGCTTGCCCGAATAGCCGGTGGTTCCGACGAAGTCGGAGGTGATCCACGCCCAGCCGACCCGCTCGCCGCCCCGCAGCACGGGGGCCACGGGCGCGTCCTCGCGCATGGCGCCGAAGGCGTCGGCGCCCTCGACCAGCTCGCCCGGCTCCACGGTCTCGAGAAATCTCTCCAGCTCCGCGGCCGCGACCGGGCCGCCGGCCCCGAAGACGCCGAGCGCGAGGGCCAGCAGAAGCGCCAGAAGTCTGCCTGTCACCGCCGTCATGTTATCCCTCGGCTTCCGGCCCGCCCCGCAGGGCCTGAAGCAGGCTCGACCGGGACAGGCGACGCGGCTTTGATCGGCATCAATAGTCCCGATATTTTTTCGCCAAAAAAAATAATGTCTTGGCGTCAATTTCAAATTCAATGGAAAGAATTCATAAATTCGCCGATCCTGCTGAAATACAGCCTCTGTGCATTTGGCAGACATTATTCCCCCACCGCTGCGCAGCCGCCGGGCGCCTGCTCTCCCGGCCGCCACGGCAGCGATCCGCAGGGGCGGGCCGCGACCGGGTTCACGATTCCCCGCCCTCCGGCCGAGGCGCCGCCCAGGAGACGCGGCTGCGCCGCAGCTCCCGCCCCGCGTCGTCGACCGTCAGCCGCACCCGCTCGCCGCCGCGACGGAAGGTGACCCGCCAGGCGCCGGCGTCCTCATCCTCGCCCTTCTCCACCCGGGTGGTGATCCGGCCCTCCCCCATCTCCCGCCGGATCGTCGCCTCGTCCGCGCCGAACAGGGCGGCCAGATCGGCGCCGTCGATGGCGAAGCCGCCCTCCTCGGGTTCGAGGCGCATCCCGGTCTTTCTGGCCCCGGCCATGGGGGTCCCTCCGAATGACGGCTCCCGGCGAAATTCGCCGTCCGGAAAACAAGTATCATAAAGGTGTATTTCAAACCACGGTCCCCGACCCGGCCGGGCGCGGTCGACGGTCGCGGCGCGCCCCCCCGGCGCCAGGCCGGAGGGATGTTGCGCCTTCGCCTTCAGGCGTGGGACGGAACGAGGCTGGCGCCGGGCCGGCCGCGGATGGGAAGGCGTCATGCAGCTGACCAAGTTCTCCGATTACGCCCTGCGCGTGCTGATGTTCGCGGCCGCCGCCGGCGACCGGCTCGTGACGATCGACGAGACGGCGCGCATTTACGGCATCTCGCGCGCGCATCTGATGAAGGTCGTCACGGCCCTGACCCGCGCCGGCTACCTCGAAAGCGTCCGCGGCCGCTCCGGCGGCTTCCGGCTGGCCCGCCCGCCCGAGGAGATCCCGCTGGGAGAGGTCCTGCGCCTGACCGAACCCGACTTCGCCCTGGTCGAGTGCTTCAAGGACTCCAGCCGATGCGTGGTCGCGCCCTGCTGCCGCCTGCCGGGCGTGATCGACGAGGCGCTGACGGCCTTCCTCGCGGTCTTCGACCGCTGCACGCTCGCCGATGTCGCCCTGCGGCCCGCCGATTTCCCGGGCGCCTTCGCGCCGAAGGACGACCGCCCTGCCGAAGCGCCCCCGCCCGCCTGACCCCGGGGCGGACTCCGTGGGCCCGTCCTGAAAGGAGACCGACATGCCTGATGATCCGGCCCCGGAGGGGGTCGCCCGCGCGCCCTCCTCAGCGCGCGCGTCCGGACGCCGCGAAGCCGACGCCCCGGCCGGCCCGAACCCGGCGCCCCTCGACCCCGCCTGTCTCGGCGCCCGCCTGGTCGCGAACATGCCCGACGCGCTGGTGGTTTCCGACCGGGAGGGCGTCATCCGGTTCTGGAACGCCGCCGCCGAACGGATTTTCGGCTTCTCCCCCTCCGAGGCGCTCGGCGAGACCCTCGACATCATCACGCCCGAGTCCCTGCGCGCCCGCCACTGGGCGGGCTACCGGCAGACGATGCGGACCGGACGCACGAAATACGGCGCCGGCGACCTGCTCTCCGTGCCCGCCCTCCGCCAGGACGGGACGCGGATCTCCATCCAGTTCTCCATCCTGCCGCTGAAGGGCGCGGATGGCGCGCTGGAGGGCGTGGCCGCGGTGATGCGCAACGTCACCGCCGAGTTCGAGGAACGCAAGGCCCTGCGCAATGAGCTCGCGCAGCTAAGGCCGCAGCGGTCTCCGCCCCGCTGACGAGGCCCGCGCGGCGGCCCGCCCGCGGCCTGTGAAATCGGCGGCGTGACCCGAACCAGACCGTCTGAGGGATTCGAGGACGGTCGAGCCTGCGTTTCGGCGTCCTCCATGAATGGCACCCGGCAGGCCGAAGCCATCGCACCGCGCTTTCGCGAGCCTGTCGATGGAGCGGCGGACCGCTGTGGGGAACCGGCGGTCCGCCGCATCAATCTCAGCCGAGAAGCCAGCCAGCCTCCGGAGCAGTCTTCTGGTCGCCGAGATCGATCTCGATGAGACGGCCGTCGTCAAAGTGGCTCCACCCGTAGTCGGCGACATAGAGCGAGGTCTCGTCCGACCCGTCGCTGGCGGGGGCGAAGGCGAGGTCCTTGACGTTGACCCTGTGGTTCGTCTCCGGCGCCCGCGCGTCGCGCAGGACGGTCAGCACGTCGACGATCGCGCCGGTCCGGTCCACCTTCCAGATGTCGGCGCTGAAGCCGCCTCCCACGTAGAAAAGCTGCTCGTCCGCATTGAAGGCGATGGCCTCGGGATCAGCGATCTCTTCCGGCAGCAGGATGGAGGAGAAGACCTGCGTGCCGGTCTGGTTCACCTCCACGATGGTCCGCTGGTCGCCGTTGCAGATGAACAGGTTGCCGGTGGAAGCGTCGATGGCCACGTCCTCGGGGTCGAAGGCGCCAAGAGGGTCGGTGTCGAACTCCCACAGCACCGTCGTCGGATCGGAGGCGTCGACGCAGAAGATCTTGTAGGCGTCGTCGTCGCTGACGAAGAGACGGCCCGTCGCCTCGTCGAGGGCGAGGCCGGTGGCCTCGTCGGAGTAAGGAAGCGACAGGCTCTCCACGAACTCGCCGTCGAGGGTGACACGAAACATGTTGTCGGCGCGCAGGAAGGGCTCCTCCTCGACCTCGGAGTCCGTCAGCAGGAGCGTGCTGGTGACGGGGTCGAAGACGATGCCCGACGGGTCCGTGGAGCCCCAGGCGGCGGTGAATACATCTCCGACCACCGCCGGCCCCTCGTCCTCGATGACAACGGAGGTTGAGGCGGTTCCAATGGCAATCGCCTCGCCGGTCTCCGCCCGGCGGGCGCCGTCGATGCGCAGGGCGAAGTCCTCGGAGCCCTCGTCGAAGTCGTCGTCGAGCAGCGCGACCGGCACGTAGACCGTCGTCGAGCCGGCCTTGATCAGGACCTCCTGGGAGGAGAGGGCCTCGAAGTCCGCTCCGCCGGCGGCCTCGCCGTCCACCGTCGAGACCGTCACGACGGCATCCTCGTCAAGCGCGTGGGACAGGCGCAGGGCGAAGTGCGCGGCCGCGTCGGTCTCAGTCGCAGGCGTCGCGTTCGCAGCCAGGACCGAGACATCGGCGCCTGCGCCGTAGGCCACGATATCGGCGGCCGAGAGCGGGACGGTCTGGCCGAACAGCGCCAGGGTCATGGATTTCTGGGCGCCTGT
The DNA here is from genome assembly GCA_051747505.1 of Pseudomonadota bacterium. Classification (GTDB taxonomy): domain Bacteria; phylum Pseudomonadota; class Alphaproteobacteria; order Rhodobacterales; family Rhodobacteraceae; genus Albimonas. The sequence goes on from JBNJGE010000017.1 coordinate 27,453, forward strand.
GCCGTCCGGATCCCAAAGAAGCGTCGAACCCGTGAAGAGGAACTGACCGTGAGCCGCGGTCGGGGCCGTCCCGGCGGCGAACCGGCTGGCGTCGAGAACACCGCCGGTCAGGCCGTCGCCCTCGGACAGGCCGTACTGGCCGGCGTAGACGCCGATGCGATCGCCATCCTCGAAGTCGTAGATCTTGTTCCAGGCGCCGGGCTCGGGCTTCAGCACGAAAGTGTCGGCGCCGGGGCCGCCAAAGAAGTAGTCCTTGCCATCGCCGCCGATCAGCACGTCGTCGCCGGCGTATCCGTAGAGGATGTCCGACCCGCCGCCGCCGAACAGGATGTTGGCGCCATCATTGCCCTTCACGTTGTTGTTCAGCCCGTTGCCGGCGCCGTCGATGTCGGAGGCGCCGCGCAGTTCGAGCTTCTCGAAATGGGCGCCCAGGGTCCAGGAGATGGTGGAGACGACGTAGTCGGTGCCGCCGTCGTCGGTTCCGGGCACGCTCTCCTCGCTGACGACGTCGCCGGCGTGATCCACGCGGTAGATGTCGCTGCCCGAGCCTCCGGACATGAAGTCGGCCCCCTCGCCGCCGTCGAGCAGGTCGTCCCCGTCTCCGCCGTAGAGGAAATCGTCTCCGCCGAGCGCATACAGGCGATCGTCGCCCTCGTGTCCGTAAAGCGCCTCGTCGGCGCCGGTCCCGATCAGGTCGTCGTCAAGCGCCGTCCCGTGGATCTCGGCAAGCTGCTGCTCGTTCTCGAGCGATGCGGTCTCGACGGACCCTTCGGTCGTCGCCGCGGTTCCGTAGACGCCATCCGTCGGCGTGCGATCAAGAAACGGGGCCAGCACCCCGCTCCACCAGTCCAGTATTGAGGCCATGGTCTCAGATCCAGGTGCAGAGGTTGCGGCCGGCACGGCTCTTTACCTTTTGCCTTCCGAGTTCATTGTACTCCCGGCCCTCGGCGCGGCCTCGACTTCATCGGAGGTAGACATCGGCTACCCACTCCGGGGCGCCGCCTGCCCTCCGTTCAGGGCGAGGGGCGGGCTGTCCCGTTCCCCGCCTCGAGCGGCGCGCAGGATCTCGTCGTAGAGCTCGACGTGGCGGGCCGAGATCGCGTCGAGGCTGAATCGCTGGCGGGCGCGGGCGTCGGCGCCGGCGCCCATGGCCGCGGAGGCGGGTTCGTCGAGAACCCGAAGGATCGCGCGGGCCATGGCGCCGGCGTCTCCGGGGGGCGTAAGCAGGCCGGTGCGTCCGTCCTCGATCACC
>JBNJGE010000018.1:0-16676 GCA_051747505.1 Pseudomonadota bacterium
TCCCGGTCGATGTCGCGCCAGATGTCGGTGATCTGGGTGTGCGTCTCCGCGTCCACGGAGTTGTAGGTCTCGGGGCGGTTGAAGGTGATGCGCAGCACCTTTTCCGCGGGCCAGTCGATCTTGAGACGGTGATAGGCGGCGTAGCGGTCGCTCATGGCGCTCTCCCTGAAACCTGTCGAACTGTCCCCGCGGTCACCCCTCCCGCGCGCCGGCCCAGAAGGCCTCGTCCCGCGGCGCATGGGCGGCGCCCGCCGCGCGCTCGCGCGCCAGGGCGTGCAGGCGCGGATAGGTCTCGCGGTAGCGCTCCAGGATATCGCGGATGGGCGGGTCGGCGAAGACGCCGTGCTCGCGCACATATTCCATGTGGCGCCGGCCGCCCGCGTCGAATTCGTGAAACAGCGCGTCCGAATGGCCGTCGAAGATCAGCGGCTTGACCCCGAACCGCTCGCACAGCTCCATGTTGAAGGCGGGGGTGACCTTGAAGCTCTCCTCCCCCAGCCAGAGCTGGACGTAGCCGTGGTAGATGAAGACGTCCGTCCCCATCATCTCCGCCAGTTTCGGCGAGTTGAGGTGATTGCGCACATCCGCGAACCCGACCGCCGCCGAAATCCCCGCCGCGCGAAAACAGGCCGTCAGCGCAATGGCCTTGGGCACGCAGAAGGCCGACTCATGCGCCAGTACTGCCGAGGCCCGGTAATCTTCGGCCTGCGCAGAGAAACTGTAGGGATCGTAACGGATGCCATCCCGCACCGCTTCGAACAGCCGGATCGCCTTCGCGCGGTCATCCGCGCCCTTGAGGCCCTCCAGCGCGCGCGCCGTGAAGCGGCGCACCGCGTCCGACTCGCTGTCCACGAACTCCGTCGCGCTGCCGTAGCGCGCCCGCGCCTCTTCCGCGCTCAGCTCCGTCACGCCTGCCGTCCCCTCGCCGTCGCGGTCCCGCCCCGCGGCCGTTTCTAACAATCGTTAGATACGTCGCGCGCGCGGGGCCTGTCAATCGCGCGCCCCGGCTCGCGGCGAGACCCGGACACGCCGTTGGCCGCCTCCGCGCCGTCGCCGGCGGCCCCTGCAAGGTCAACGCTTGGCCTGCTTCCCATGGAACCTCGAGAGAGTCCCAGAAACCGCGGCTTGGGAGGTCCCGGCTCCCAAGATGACTGTGGATCGGATCCGAACCATGACGCCCGCCGGGCAGCACCCAACCCATTGAACACAAATCGTCATTTTCCGATGCGGCGAGGTTGAGAAAGGCGCCGACAGCGGCCCCCGGCATATTCGCGATCAGCATCTGTCTTTCAAAGACCTACGCACGATCCTTGCGGGGTCCCCATTCCGGGCCGCTTCACATCCATGACCCCATTATCGGCCACAGCGCCCCCGGAGAGCCGGGCCCGCGATCTCCGTCCGCGTCACCGAAGTCCCGCCCTTCGCTCGGACTTCGCGCGCGGCCTGCGGTCCCAGGGCGTCATTTCGCGGCGGCCTTCGCCTTGGATTCGCCGGCGGCGGCGAAGTGGCGGGCCGGAACCTCGGTGACGACGATGCGCACGCTCTCGGGCGGGGCGCTCAGGGTCCGGCAGATGGCCTCCGTCACCTCCCGGAACATCGCCTCCTTCTGGTCGTCCGAGCGGCCTTCGATCATTGTCACGTTGACTATGGGCATGGGAATCTCCTCTTCGATGGTTTGCGCGCGCAAGCGCGGCGCGCTCAGGAGGCGAAGGGCTCAAGCAGGCGCAGCGAGGACGCCTGCAGGGGAATCAGGCGGGCGACGCGGGCGATCTCCGGCCCGGCGGCGGCGACGGCCTCGTCGGTCAGGTTCCGCGTGTGGCCGGTGGCGGCGATGCAGCCCAGCGCGCGGCCGCTCCAGGCCGCGAAGGGCGCGGCCACCGCCGAAAGCCCGTCGTAGAATTCGTCGCGCACGATGGCGTAGCCCCGCTCCGCCGCGGCGGCGAGGTCGGCCTCGACGGCCTCCCAGCTCGTCAGCGTGGCGGAGGTGTGCGCCCGGTAGGGCTCGGGGCCCAGGAGCGCGCGGCGGCGGGCCTCGTCCAGCGACATCAGGAGGCACTTGCCCGGGCCGGAGCCGTGCAGCGGCCCGTGCAGCCAGGTCGTGTAATAGGGGCTGAGGGAGCCGGGCGAGAGCGCCACGTCCACCACGCACCGCTCCTGCCCGATGAAGACGACGAGGACCACGCTCTGCCGGATCTGCTCGGCGAGCGCGGTTATGAGGGGCGCGGCCTCCCGGCGGAACTGCTCGATGGGGTGGAGGAGGCTCAACGGCCTCAGCGAGAGGGGGGAGCAGGCGTATTTGCGCCCGTCGGGAAGGCGGATGACCCGCCCGAGCTCCTCCAGCGCGCGCAGCAGACGCAGCGCGCTGGAGTGGTCGAGGCCGACCGCGTCGGCGATCTCGGCAAGCGTCATCGGCTGCGTGGCGGCAAGCAGCAGGTCGAGGACGGCCATGCCGCGGGCGAGCGTGCCCGCAGGAGCGTCGCTCGCGCGGCCCGCGCTCCGGCCGCCCCGTCCGCGGCGCTCGCCGGAGGGGGACGCGGCGGGGTCGGTCCTGCTGCTGGTCATCGAATCTCCTTTGCCAGGGGGGCGCCCGCCCCCGCCGGCGGTCACGGCCGGCGGGGGCGGGCCTTGCGGGGGCGGCGGGCCCGGGCGGGCGCCGCCGCGGCGGTCACTGATCCTCGGCTTCCTGCATCGCCCGGATCTCCTCGACCAGCCCTTCGCGCCAGAGATCGCCCTCGAACTCCTTGTAGACGTCCTTCGAAAGCGCCTCGAAGGCCGGGCGGTTGGGGACGGTCACCTTGAGGCCGGCCTCGAGGATGGTGCGCTCGTCCGCCGCCTGGCGTTCGGCGCCGAGGCGGGAGATCAGCTCGCCGGCCTTGAACGCCTCCTCCCTCAGGATCTCCTGCTGCTCGGGCGACAGCGTGCTCAAGGTCGCGTCGGAGACGTACCAGCCGTAGAGCGAATGGACGTGGTTCGAATAGGCGTAGTAGCTCGTGACCTCATGGAAGTTCATGGGCACGGTGACGTCGAGGCCGTTGTCCTGCCCCTCCACCACGTCCTGGCGCAGCGCGAGATAGAGCTCGTTGAAGTTGATCGGGGTCGGGCGCATGCCCCAGGCCTCGAAGGAGGCGATGGAGACGGGGTTGGGCAGGACGCGGATCTTGATGCCCTCGGCGTCCTCCGGCTCGAAGATCGGGCCGGTCTTGGTGTTGAAGGAGCGCGGCGCGCGATCGCCCTCGACGGCCAGGACGCGGATGCCCTTCTCCTCGCGCAGGCGGTCGTAGAAGGGCTGGAAGAGATCGGAGTTGTAGACCTTGCGCGCCCATTCCTGCGACTTGAACAGGAACGGGACCTGGCCGATGAAGAACTCCTCGTGCCCCTTCTGGTAGCCGAGCAGCGAGATGTCGACCATCGTCATGTCGACCGTGCCGAGCGTCATGGCGGAGAAGGTGGCCCCGACGTCGCCGAGCTGGCCGGCGGGGAAGACCTCGACGGTCACCTCGCCCCCCGTCCGCTCCGCCACGTTGGCGGCGAGCTGCTCGACGGCGGAGTTCTCCAGCGACTCGGCGGCGAAGACATGGCCGAAGCGCAGCTCGGCGGCCTCGGCCGCCAGCGGCGGCAGGGACAGGGACAGCGCGAGCGCGCCGATCGCGAGATTGGGGGTTTTCATGGCGTTTTCTCCTGGGGGTTGGGTCGAGAGCGTTTCTTGGGTCCGTCACCGGACCAGGTCGGGAAGGAACAGGACGAAGCCGGGCCAGAGGGTGCAGATCAGCAGCACCGCCACCAGCGCGGCGAAGAAGGGCACGACGCGGCGGATCACGCCCTCCACCGGCCGGTTGGCGATGGAGGCGGTGATGTAGAGGTTGAGCCCCACCGGCGGGGACAGCAGCCCGATCATCAGGTTCAGCACCACGATCAGCCCGAAATGCACCGGGTCGATCCCCAGCGGCCCGATGATGGGCATGAGGATGGGCACGAAGATCACCATCGCCGGCAGAGGCTCGAATATGCAGCCGACGAGCAGGAGCAGGACGTTGATCATCAGCAGGACCGCCACCGGCCCCGCGTCCAGCGAGGTGATGAGCGCGGCGAGCTGCGGGCCGATGCGCAGGGCCGTCATGGCCCAGGAGAAGGCGGCGGCGGTGGCGAGCGTGATCATGATGATCGCCGACATGCGCGCGGCCTCGCCCAGGATCTGCGGCAGGTCCGCGACCCGGATGCTGCGATACACCGCGAGGCCGACCACCAGCGCGTAGGCCACGGCGAGCGCCGCGATCTCGGTCACCGTGGCGAAGCCAAGGATGATGCCGGCGATCACGAAGACCGGCATGAACAGGGGCACGATCGCCTGCGCGATCAGCCGGGGCGCCTGCGTCAGGCCGGGGAAGGGGGCGACCGGATGCCCGGCGCGGCGCGCGATGAACCAGGCGACGGCGAGCAGCGTCGCCCCCATCAGCGCGCCCGGCGCCACGCCGGCGAGGAAGAGCTTGGCGACCGAAACCTGCGTCAGGGCGCCGAAGACGATGAAGGGGATCGAGGGCGGGATGATCGGCCCGATGGTGGCGGCGGCCCCGATCAGCGCCGCGGAGTAGTCGGGGTCGTAGCCGTCGCGGCGCATGGCGGGCAGCAGGACGGAGGCCGTGGCCGAGCTGTCGGCGACCGCGGAGCCGGAGACGCCCGCCATCAGCATGTTGACCAGCACCCCCACCATCGCGAGCCCGCCGCGGATGCCGCCGAGGATCGCCTGGGCGAGGAGGAGCAGCCGCTCGGTGATGCCGCCGCGGTTCATCAGCTCTCCGGCCAGGATGAAGAGCGGGATGCCCGCGAGCTCCAGCCCCGAGACGCCGTCGAGCATGCTCTGGGGCGCGACGGCCATCATGTCGGGCCGCCCGAACTGGGCGAGGACCACGAGCAGCGCGGTCGCGCCCATGACCAGCCAGATCTCCAGCCCCGCCAGCGTCAGGAGCAGGAAGACGAGGAAGCCGACGGCGATGAGGCTCATGACGCGCGCTCCCGCAGCCGCAGCGCCGCGCGGATCGCCTCGAGCAGGATCAGGACCGTGAGGACGACCGGCAGGACCGCGTAGATGTGCCCCTTGGTGAAGGGGACCCCGCCGATGGAGGCGGAGAAGTTGGCCTCGACCACGCGGAACGAGGCCTGAAGGATCAGGGCCAGCGTGGCGACGCGCACGCACCAGACGGCGGCGCCCACGCCCCGGCGCGCGCGGGCGGACAGGCGGTCCACGAGGAAGCCGATGCGCAGATGGCTGCGCGAGGCGGCCGCCGCGACGGTCCCGAACAGGACGAGCCAGACCTGGAAGAGGTTGAGCAGCCCCGGCGCCCAGTGCTCGATCGAGGTCTGCACCGGCAGGTAGCGCAGGACGGCCCCCGCCAGCATCACCACGAAAAGCGCCGCGAGGCAGGCGCCGGCGAGGTGGAGGAACAGCCGCTCGATGAAGCGGGAGACCGGGTCCGGCCCCCCGTCCCGCCCCGTTCCGGCAACCTCCGGGTCCATCGCGTTTCCCTCAGAACCGGTGCGCGTCGAGCGCGTCGTGGTCGAAGGCGAAGCCGACGCCGGGGCGGTCGGGGATGGCGGTCATGCCCTCGGCGTCGAGCTCCATCCGCTCGTGGAACAGGGCGGCGAACCAGGGCATGTGCTCGACATAGAGGCAGTCGGGCGTGGCGAGGTGGAGCGAGTGCTCGGTGAAGATGTGGGGCGAGAAGGGGATGTTGAACGCCGCCATCTGCCCGATGACGCGCCGGAACTCCGTGTAGCCGCCCATGCGCTGCAGGTCCGGCATCAGGATGTCGGCCGAGCGCCGCTCCAGCATGTTCTGGATGCCGTGGCGGACGTATTCGGTCTCGCCCGAGGCGAGGGCGGTGTCGAGGGCGCGGGCGATCTCGGCATGGCCGTGGTGGTCCCAGGTGGGGACGGGCTCCTCGAACCAGACGAGGCCGAAACGTTCCAGCTCCCGGCCGAGGCGGATGGCCTCGGGCACGCTCAGGCCCTGGTTGGCGTCGGCCATCAGGGCGATGTCCGGGCCGATCGCGTCGCGGACGGCCTCCACCCGCTCGATGTTCTTGGCGACCGGCAGGTTCCCCAGCCGCAGCTTCATCGCCCTGAAGCCCTGCGCGAGGAAGCCTCTGGCCTCCTCCGCCAGCGCCTCGGGGCCCGAGGAGAGCCAGAGGCCGCCGGAGGCGTAGAGGGGGACGCGCGTGCGCGCGCCGCCGAAGAGACGGTGGAGCGGCTGGCCGGCCGCCTTGCCCACGATGTCCCAGCAGGCGACGTCTATGGGCGTCATGGCGATGATCGCGACGCCCGCCTGGCCGAAGAAATTCATGGCGCGGAACATCTCCGACCAGATCGCCTCGGTCTGGAACGGGTCCTTGCCGATCACCTGCGGCTTCAGCGCCTCCACCATCGCCTCGAGCACGGCGAGGCGCTCGCGGCCGAAGCAGAAGGCGTAGCCCTCGCCCTCCAGCCCCTCGTCGGTGCGCAGCGTGACCAGCAGGCAGGAGACGGAGGCGATGCGGTGCATGGAGGTCAGGAGCGGCTGCTCCAGCGGCAGGTCCACCCGGGCGGTGGCGATCTCGGTTATGCGCATGGGGTCTCCTCCGGGGTGGCGTCCGCTCTGCGGCGGATCGCGGGGGTGGGTCCGCAATGGCGGTCGTCGGGCCGCCGGGGGGCGAGGGCGCGGCCGGTCATGCCGGGGTCCCCGCAGGGGCGGGGGCGGAGGCCGCGGGATCGGGCGCGGCGGGATCGGGGGCGAAGAGGTGCTGCAGCCCCAGATCCGCCGCCCGCGGACAGCCGAGCAGCGCGAGGTCGATCAGGATCTCCTTGCGAAAGAGCGCCAGCATGTGGTCGAGCCCGGCCCCGCCGCCGACCGCGGCGGCGTGAAGGAAGGGGCGCCCCGCGAAGACCGCCTGCGCGCCGAGCGCCAGCGCCATCAGAACATGCGTGCCGCGGCGCACGCCGCCGTCCATCATGACGGTCAGCCGGTCGCCTGCGGCGGCGACGACGCCCGGCAGCGCGTCCAGCGCGGCGGGCGCGTAGTCGAGCTGCCGTCCGCCGTGGTTGGAGACCATCACGCCGTCGAAGCCGATATCCGCGGCGCGGACCGCGTCCTCGGGTTCCAGCACGCCCTTGAGGATCAGCCGGCCCGTCCACCGCCCGCACAGCCACGCCATCGTATCCCAGTCCAGCCGGTCCCGCCCGGTCCGCAGGCCCTGGGGCGGCTCCTCGGTCACGCGGGCGCCGGTGCGGTCGTCGCCGAGATTCACGAGGCGCGGGATTCCGTCCTTCATCAGCGTCGCGGCGAAGACCTCGAGGCTCCAGCGCGGATGCAGCGCGCCGTCGAGCGCGAGCCGCCAGGTCGGGCGGAAGGGGGCCGTGAAGTCCCGCCGCTCGATGTTCTCGCGGTTCGACATCACCGGCACGTCGGCGGTGACCACCAGCGTGCCGACGCCGGCCTCCTCCAGCCGCGCGCAGGTGCGGTCGATGCGGTCGCGGTCGCCGGGGAGGTAGCCCTGATACCAGGCGTTCGGGTTGATCCGCGCGAGCTCCTCGATCGGCACGCTGGAGACGCCGGAGACGATGTGGGGCTGGTTGGCGGCCGCGAAGGCCTCGGCCAGCAGCGCGTCGCAGCGCCGGCGCAGGAGCGCGTTGAAGCCCGTGGGGGCGAGGCCGATCGGCGCTGCGTAGCGGTGGCCGAACAGCTCGATCGAGGCGTCGCAGGCCGAGACGTCGCGCAGCACGCGGGGGCGGAAGGCGCGGCGGGCGAACGCCGCGCGGCTGCGTTCGCGCGAGACGTTGTCCTCGACGCCGCCCGACAGGAACTCCCAGACCGAGGCGGGGAGCCGGCGGCGGGCGGCGGACTCGTAGTCGGCGATGGTGATGAGACGAACCATTGCGCGCTTCCTCCCCTTTGACGCGGCGCTTGCGGCCGCCTGCTCCGGTGACCGGAGGTTTTCCGAGCCGGCCGCTAGTCGATGAAGCCCGGCAGATAGGTGACGATTCCCGGCAGCACGATCATGGCGCCGACCAGAAGGATGTCGGCGATGATGAACCACGACACGCCCGCGAAGATGCGCCCGACGGTCGTGCGGTCGCCCATGATCTCCTTGATGACATAGACGTTGAGCCCCACGGGCGGGGTGATCAGCCCGATCTCCAGGAACTTGACGAGCAGGATGCCGAACCAGATCAGGTCCGCGTCCCGCGCCTCGAGGATCGGCAGCAGGATCGGCAGGGTCAGCAGCAGGCAGCCCATCGGGTCGAGGAACATGCCCAGAAAGATGTAGAGGACCGCGATGGCGAGCATCAGCTGGAGCTGATCGAGCTCCGCCGCCACGATCAGGTCGGAGAAGAAGGCCGGCACGCCGGTGAAGGCGAGAAAGCGCGTCAGCAGCGCCGCGCCCACGGCGATGAAGAAGATGGACGCCGTGCCGTAGAGGGTCTCGGTCACCGCGTCGACGAACACCTTGCGCGTCATCGCCCCCTTGGCGACCGCGATGAGGATGGAGAGGAGCGCGCCGACGGCGCCCGCCTCGGTCGGGGTGAACACGCCGGAGAAGAGGCCGCCGAAGACGCCGAGGACCAGCACCAGGAAGGGCCAGGATTCGCGCAGGGCCCGAAGGCGTTCCGAACGCGCGGGCGTCTCCGTCATGCGGGGCGCAATGGAGGGCTTCGTGGCCACGCGCAGCAGGATGACGGCGGAATAGATCAGGGCGGTCAGCAGGCCCGGGAAGATCCCGGCGATGAAGAGCTTGCCGATCGAGACCTCGGCGAAGATGCCGTAGAGGATCATGATGATCGAGGGCGGGATCATGGAGCCGATCGTGCCCGCCGCCGCCACGATGCCGGCGGCGAAGCCGGGCTGGTAGCCGTGGCGGCTCATCTCCGGCACCGCGATCCGGCCCATCGCGGCGGCGGCCGCGAGGCTCGACCCGGTGACCGCCGAGAAGCCCGCCGCCCCCGTCACGGTGGCGATGCCGAGCCCGCCCGGCAGCCGCCCGAGCCAGAGCTGGGCGGCGGCGAACAGGCTTTCGGTGATGCGGGCGTGGTAGCTGACATAGCCCATGAGCAGGAACATGGGGATCGAGCTCAGCGTCCAGTGCGCCGTGAAGTCGTAGGGCACCTGCGCGAGCATGCCCCAGGCCGCGCGGTCGCCGGCGAAGGCCCAGATGCCGACGAAGGCGACGCCGCCCAGCGTGACGCCGATGGGCACGCGCAGGGCGAGCAGAAGGACCGTCGCGGCGAGGCCGAGCAGGCCGATGGTCACGCCGTCCATCACTCGCCCCGCCCGATTTCGTCGGCGGCGTCCGCGCGCCCCAGCGCCGTGGCCGCGGCCTGCGCGAGCAGCATGACCGCGATCAGCGCAAAGCCGGCCACCGGCAGGAAGCGCGTGGGCCAGGTGGCGACCGTCACCGTCGTGCCCGTGTAGGCGCCGACCCGCCAGGCCTTGACCGCAGGCTCCCACGCCGCCCAGGCGATGCCGGCGCAGTAGAGGGCGGAGAGGAGGAGCGCGAGGACCAGCAGCGCGCGCCTGAGCCCCGCGGGAAGATGCTGGTAGAGCAGGTCCACATGCACCAGCCCGCTCTTCCGCTCCATCGCCGCGAGCGGCAGCATCGCCACCGCGGCCATGTAGTAGTAGGAGACCATCTCCAGCGTCGCGGGGGCCGGCAGGTTGAACAGATACTTGCCGGCCACGTCCAGATTGACGTGGAGCATCATCGCGATCAGGCCCAGCGCGCCGCCGAGCGCGAAGACGCGGGCGAGGAGGCGGATCGCCCTCAGCATCGGCATGTCCCCCTCCCCGCCCGGTCGGTCACTGGCCGTAGTTCGCGAGATCGACCTTGTCGTAGACCTCGCGCTGCAGCGCCTCGGTCATCTTCGCCTGGTCGCCGCCCGTCTCCGCGTAGATGCCTTCCCATTTCTCCAGCAGCTCGCGGTAGCGCGCGATGATCGTCTCCGGATCCTCGATGCCGTGCTTGTCCCGGGCGATCTGGGCGACCTTCTCGATGTCGGCCTTGATGAACTCCTGCCGCTGCGCCTCAAGCGCCTCGGTGGGCTCGACGATCTCGACGCCGTGCTCGGAGGCCGCCTCAAGCGCCTCCTCGTCGTTCTGCATGTAGGCGTAGGTCACGCCCATGGTGCCGATGGCGGCCCCCTCGAGCGTCACCTTGCGCTGCTCGTCCGTCAGGTCGGACCAGAAGCCCTGATTGAAGGTGAAGAGCGACATGGCCGCATAGGTGCCCAGCGGGAGCATCACGTCGTAATCCGCCACGTCCCACAGCGAATAGGCCTTGAGCGCGGCGGGCGAGAACACCGCCACGTCCACGCCGCCGCGGTCCAGCGTCTCGAACATCTCGGCGGCCGAGACGTTGACCGACGTGCCGCCGACCGATTCCACCCAGCGATCCCACAGGGCGCCGGCCGAGCGGAAGCTCTTGCCCTCCAGGTCCTCGGGCGTCGTGAGCTTCTGCTTCGAGATCAGCGTGTAGGGGGTGGTGGAGTAGGTGGAGGTGAAGACGAGGCCCTTGTCCTCGAAATCCGCGCGGCAGGGCGCGCAGTCGAGCATCACCAGCTCCGCCACCGCGGCGGCGATGGCCGGCGGCTTGTCCGAGAGCATCGCCATGTCGGCGATGAGCTGGAAATGCGGGAACTCCGCGGGGAAGTAGGTCAGGGCGAGGACGCCCACATCCACGATCGAGTTCTCGATCCCCGGCAGGGTGTCCTTGGCCCCGAGCAGCGAGCCGCCCGCCCAGAACTGGAAGTCCATCTCGCCGCCCGAGGCCTCCTTCACATGGGCCATGAACTTCTCGAACCCGCCGACGGTGCCGGGATGGGCCGGCGGGTGCCAGGTGGAGGCGCGGATTGTGGTCTGCGCCGCGACGGGCGCGGCGGCGAGGACGGCGGCGGCGAGAGCCGGCGCGAGGGCTTGGCGGATCTTCATGGGTTCTCCTCCCCGGGATGTCGAATGTCTCCGGCGGCGCGCGCCGCCGGTTCTTCAGGCCGCCGGCGGCGGCAGGCGCATCGTCGGCGACAGCACCTCCTGCGCCAGATGCAGGTGCAGGATGGATGGCAGGCCGGAGGCGCGGGCGCGGGCGAGCGCGGGAGCGAACTCCTCGGTCCGGCGCACCGTCTCGCCATGGCCGCCGAAGGCGCGGGCGTAGGCGGCGAAGTCCGGATTGCGGAGCTGCGTGCCCGACACGCGCCCGGGATAGTCCCGCTCCTGATGCATGCGGATGGTGCCGTACTGGCCGTTGTCGATCAGCACGGTCACGAAGGGCAGGTCGTGCTGGACGGCCGTGGCGAACTCCTGGCCGTTCATCAGGAAGCAGCCGTCGCCTGCGAAGGCCACGACCTCGGCCTCGGGGCGCAGTCGTTTGGCCGCGACGACGGAGGGGATGCAGTAGCCCATGGAGCCGTTCGCGGGCGCGAGCTGCGTTCCGTGGCGCGCGAAGCGGCGGAAGCGTTGCAGCCAGATGGCGTAGTTGCCGGCCCCGTTGCACATGATGGCGTCGGCGGGCAGCGCGCGGTTGAGCTCCGCCATGACCTCGCCCATGTCGAGCTCGCCGGTCGGCTCGACGCGCGAGGGGTCCGACCATTCGAGATAGGAGTCGTGCAGCCCCGCCATCCGGTCGAGCCGCGCCTGTTTCGCCGGCGCGGGCGAGAGGGCGGTGAGCGCCGCGGCGAAGGGCGCGGGCGCGGCGACCACCCCCAGATCGGTCGTGTAGACGCGCCCGATCTCGGCCGGATCGGCGTGGACATGGATCAGACGCTGGCGCGGGCGCGGGATGTCGAGCAGCGTGAAGGTCTGCGACGGGACCTCCGACAGCCGCCCGCCCGCCAGAAGCACGAGGTCGGCGTTCGCGATCTCCTCGACGATCCGCGGATTGGCGCCGAGGCTGAGGTCGCCGGCATAGGCCGGATGCTCGGCCGGAAACAGCATCTGGCGGCGGAAGGAGCAGCAGACCGGCAGGGCGGCCGCGGCGGCGAATGCGGCGAAGGCGTCCACCGCCGCCTGCGTCCAGCGCGAGCCGCCGACGATCGCCATCGGGCGCTCGGCCGCCTCGATCATCTCCAGCAGCTCCGCCATGTCGGCGGCGGCGGGGTGCGGCTCCAGCGGCGGCATGGCCGGGGCGTCCTCCACGCGGACGCGGTCGAGGAGCATGTCCTCGGGCAGCGAGACCACCACCGGGCCCGGGCGCCCGGAGACGGCCACGCGGAAGGCGCGGGCGACGAGCTCCGGAACCCGGGCGGCGTCGTCGATCTCCACCACCCACTTGGCGACGGAGCCGAAGACGGCGCCGTAGTCGAGCTCCTGGAAGGTGTCGCGCCCGCGCGTCCCCCGCGCGACCTGGCCGACGAAGAGGATCATCGGCGTCGAATCCTGCTGGGCGATGTGCAGCCCGTGGAAGGCGTTCGAGGCGCCGGGGCCGCGGGTGACGAAGCAGACGCCGGGGCGGCCGGTCAGCTTGCCCGCGGCCTCCGCCATCATGGCCGCGCCGCCCTCCTGGCGGCAGACGACGAGCCCGACGGGCGAGTCATGCAGCGCGTCCAGCACCGCGAGATAGCTTTCGCCCGGAACGCCGAAGGCGTGCTCGACCCCGTGCCGGACGAGCTGGGCGACGAGCGCCTCCCCCCCGGTCCGCTCCGCCGGCGCCGCGGTCACGCGCGCCTCCGTTCCGCCGTCGCGCGGTGGGCCCTCATCCTCTCCTCCCCCTCTTGCGAGTTTTTCGTCGGGACTCGCTTGCAGACTGTCGACAGGTTAACGAAACGCATGTTTTGATCAATGCAAATTTTCTTTCATCAGATGCAGGGCGGGGAGACACCGAATGGCAAAGGTGGTGCGGTTCCACGAGACGGGCGGGCCGGAGGTGCTGCGGCTGGAGACGGCGGAGGTCGGCGCGCCCGGCCCGGGAGAGGTGCGGCTGCGCCAGACGGCGATCGGGGTGAACTTCACCGACACCTATCTGCGCTCGGGCCTCTATCCCTCGCCCCTGCCCTGCACGCCCGGCCGGGAGGCGGCCGGCGTCGTGGAGGCGGTCGGCGAGGGCGTCGGGGACTGGAAGCCAGGCGACCGGGCGAGCTACGCCGCGGTCTCGGGGGCCTATGCCGATCTGCGGCTGATCGAGGCGCGCCATCTGATCCGGCTGCCGGAGGCGATCGACGACCGGACCGCGGCCGCCGCGACGCTGCGGGGGCTCACGGCCCATTTCCTGCTGCACGAGGTGCATCCCGTTCGTCCGGGGGCGCCGATCCTGGTCCACGCCGCCGCCGGCGGGGTCGGGGTGATCCTGACCCAGTGGGCGAAGGCGCTGGGCGCCGAGGTCATCGGGGTCGTCTCGTCGGAGGAGAAGGCGGCCGTCGCGCGGGCGAACGGCTGCGCGCATGTGATCGTGGGACGGGAGGCCGACATCGCGGGCGAAGTCGCCCGGATCACCGGCGGGGCGATGGTCCCCGTCGTCTACGACGCGGTCGGCCGGGACACCTTCAGCCGCTCGCTGGACTGCCTGGCGCCCAGGGGGCATTTCGTCAGCTACGGGCAGGCCTCGGGCCCCATCCCGCCGGTGACGATCCAGGAGTTCGGCAATCGCGGGTCGCTCACGCTCACGCGGCCGATGCTGGGCCACTACATCGCCGACCCGGCGGAGCAGGCGCGGATGGCGGAGGCGCTGTTCGCCATGATCGCGTCCGGCGCGATCCGCGTGCGGGCCGACAACGTCTATCCCCTGGAACAGGCGCGCGAGGCCCATTCGGATCTTCAGGGCGGGCGGACCTCGGGCTCCGTGATCCTCACGACCTGAGCCCATTCCAAAGTGGAGACCTCCGGTAACCGGGCTACGGCCGCGGAGTGAAGGGCCCGAGGCGCATCAGGATGGGTGCGGGCGGCTTGGACGGGCTCCTCGTGTCGACTTCGGGAGGTTTGCGGCGGCCGGTCGGCCCGTTCGGGGCGTCAGGCGGGCAGACTCCTCCGGTCGAGCCAGCACCATCGCTTCATGTTGTAGGCCATGTTGGCGAGCGCGACGGTCGCGGCGGCGCGGTCGATGCCGATGGTGCGGATCACCAGCCCCATCGGCCCCTTCTGGTGCGCGAAGGGATGCTCGACGTGCGCGCGCACCGCGGACTTGGCGGCGTTGGCCCTGGCCGTGCGCCTCGGCATCGGCCGGCCCTTGGGCTTGCGCCTGTGAATGCGGCTGACCTTGCCGAGCCCGGCGAGGAACCGCTCGTTCTCCGCCGAGCGGTAGGCGCTGTCGGCCCTGACGTCGGAGGCCGTGTTGTTCGGGTCGATCAGTCCCTCGCGCAGCCGCGCCCCGTCATGGGCCGCCGCGTCGGTGACCTTCGCCCGCCGGACGATGCCGTGCCGCCGGTCGATCGAGATGTGGCTCTTGTAGCCGAAGGCCGGGATGGCGATGTCGACCCGCGACGCGCCGTCGGCGGCGGGCCTGGCCCTGGAATGCTTCACCGTCCAGCGCGCGTCGACGTCCTTCTGGCGCGCCCGGGCGGGCTTGTCGGGCCAGATCTCGGCGGCGGTCTCGCCGGCCTTGATCCGCGCCTTCTCGGCGTCGGTGTTCCGCTGGCGAGGCGCCGCGACCAGCGTGGCGTCCACGATCTGCCCCGCCATCGGCAGATACCCCGCCTCCGTGATAGCCCGGTCCAGACGCGCGAAGAGCGCGCCGAGCGCCCCCGCCGCGATCAGCGCCTCACGGAAGTCCCAAAGCGTGTTCGCGTCCGGCACGGCATCGCCGGGGCCGAGCCTGCAGAAGCGCATCCAGCTCAGCCGGTCGGCCGCCAGGAACTCGGTCTGCGCCAGCGACCGGCCGTGCATCGCCTGCAGCACAAGCATCCGGAACTTCAGCACCGGATCGAAGGGCGGCCGCCCGCCCTTCGAGCGGTCCCGCGGCCCCACCGCCGCGTCCAACCCTGCCCGGAACATCTCGAAGTCCACCGTCGCGCCGAGCCTCTCAAGCGGATCGCCGTGCGCCGAAAGCTCCCGCAGCCGCTCCTCCACGTCCCAGAAACCCGGCTGCCGTCCCGCCATGCTCGATCCTCCCGCCTCACCGTCAGGTGGACGGAATCACGGACGCCACGCCGAAACCAGACCGGTTTCCGGAGGCGTCCAAGTGTGATCAGGCCACGGCCGGGCAGCATCCAACCGATTGAACAGAAATCGTCATTTCCGGATGAGGCGGGGTTCAGGCAAGCGCCGGCAGGGGCCCCGGCATGCTCGCGATCAGCATCTACCTTAATGACATACGCACGATCCTGGCGGGGTCCCCATTCCGGGCCGATTCACATCCATGGCGCACGCCAGTTCCGCCACGGGTCATGCGATGGAGATGATGGCCAGGCGGGGTCCCGAGGCGCTCCGAAAACGTCGCCAAAAACAAGATGGGCGAGACCGCAGGCTCGCCCAAGTCCCTCAAGGGTATGGTGGGCGCGGCTGGGATCGAACCAGCGACCCCTACGATGTCAACGTAGTGCTCTTCCGCTGAGCTACGCGCCCACTGGGGGCGGGAATTATCCCGGCCCCGCGGGGGTGTCAACGGGGCGCTCGCCCCGCGGGCCCGCCCTCAGAACGCCTTGAAGGTGAGCGTGGTGAAGGTCCGCTCGATGCCCGGGATGTCGTGAAGGTTCTCGTTGACGAAATGGCCAATATCGACGTCGTCCTCGACGTAGAACTTCGCCATCAGGTCGTATTCGCCCGAGGTTGAATAGATCTCCGAGGCGATCTCGCGCCGGGCCATGGTGTCGGCGACGTCGTAGGCGCGGCCGAGGGCGGTTTTTATCTGGACGAAGAAGCACTGCATCGGCGGGTCCTCTCGGTCAGGGGGCTGCGGGCGGGGCCAGCAGGGCCTCGGTGATCGGGGAGTTCGCGTCGGCGAGGCCGGCGATGACGTCGAAATGGTGGCGGCCGGGCTCCTCGACCAGGCGGGTCGGGACGCCGAGGCCGGGCCAGATGTCGGCGATCAGGGCGGACTGGCGGAGGAATTCGAGGCGCTCCTCGCCGCCGACCCAGGCAGTGAGGCAGGGGCCGGGGACGGGGGCGTGGAGGGCCGGGCTCTCCGCGGCGGCCTCGGCGGCGTCGAGGCGCAGGGTCCCGGCCATGGCGGTGCGCAGGAGGGGGCGCAGGTCGTGCAAGCCGGAGATGGAGAGGACGGCCGCGATGCGGGCGCGCAGCTCCGGCGCCACGGCGACGTCCGGGCAGAGCATGCGGCAGGCGAGGTGGCCGCCGGCGGAGTGGCCGGCGAGGCGGACGGGACCGGGGACGCGCGCCGCGGCCTGCGGCAGGAAGGCGGCGATCTGGCGGGTGATCTCGCCCAGGCGGGCCTGCGGGGCGAGCGTGTAGCCCGGCAGCGCCACCGCCCAGCCGCGGGCGACAGCGCCGGCGGCGAGGTGGGACCAGCTCTCCCGCCCGAAAGCCTTCCAGTAGCCGCCATGGATGAAGACGGCGAGGCCCCTGGGCTCGCCTTCGGGCAGGAAGAGGTCGAAGGCCTCGCGCTCGGCGTCCCCGAGGGGGCCGGGATAGGGCAGGTCGAGTTCGGCGCGCGGGCCGAGGGCGGCGCGGAAGGCGGCGGCCTCCCGCGCCCAGAGCTCCGGGTAGGCGGACGCGCCGGGGATGTGCGCCGCGTTGGCGTAGGCGTCATCCCAGTCGTCGGGCGGCGCCCGGTCCG
>JBNJGE010000018.1:16686-28355 GCA_051747505.1 Pseudomonadota bacterium
GTGACGCGGAGGCTCTCCGCGGTCATGGCCGGGCGCGCCCCGGCGGAGGCCCTCAGATGGCGCCCTCGATCCACTGCTGCAGCGCGGACTTGGGCGCGGCGCCGACCTTGGAGGAGGCCACCTGCCCGTCCTTGAAGACCAGCAGCGTGGGGATGCCGCGCACGCCGTAGCGGGAGGCGGCGTTGGGGTTCTCGTCCACGTTCAGCTTGACGATCTTCACCTTGTCGCCGAGTTCGCTGGACAGCTCCTCCAGCGCCGGGCCGATCTGCTTGCAGGGGCCGCACCACTCGGCCCAGAAGTCCACCACCACGGGCGTGTCGGACTTGATGACGTCGGACTCGAAGCTGGCGTCGGTGACGGGGGTCGTGGCCATCTCGGCTCTCCTTGATCTCGGGCGGCGGCGCGGGGGCGTCGCCGGGCTTGACGCAAGCTAGGCAGGCGCCCCGGCGCGGTCAATACGGGGGCCGGCGGGGCTCAGGCCCCGGGCGGGGGCGCGGGCTCGGCGGCGAGGCGGGCCAGCGCGGCGTCGAGGGCGGCGTCGGACAGGCGGTCCAGCCGGCCCGCGGCGGTCCAGAAGAGGGCCGTCTCGACGGGCTTGCCGGGGTGGAGGGCGCGCAGGGCCTCGCGGTAGGCGGCCATCTGGCGCAGGTAGCTTTCCGGGGCGTCGTCGGGCGAGGCGGCGGCGGGGCCGGTCTTCCAGTCGAGCACGCGGACGCGGTCGGGCGTGACCAGCAGGCGGTCCACGCGGCCGGTCATGCGCAGACCGCTAGGCAGCAGGGCGGTGAGGCCGGCCTCGGCGATGGCCTCCGGGGCGAGGAAGGAGACGGCGTCGGGGTGCGCGAGGGCGGCGAGGGCCTCCTCGACGCAGCCCTGACGAAGGGGCTCCGGCAGCGGGGGACGGGCGGCGGCGAGCCAGCGAGCGGCGGCGTCGGCGCGCTCCGGCTCGGGGACGCCCGGCAGCTCCTCCAGCAGCATGTGGATGGCGTTGCCGCGGCGGCGCGCGGTCTCCCGGTCCCAGGCGGAGGGGGCGGCGTGGGCGGCGTCCTCGGCGCCCAGCGCGGAGGCGTTGACGCGGCGGGGCGGCTCGGGGCCGCGCGGCAGGCGGTCGGCGGGCAGCGCGGCCGGGAGGGGCGGCGCGGCGGCTGCGAGGGCGTCGGGCGAGGGACCGGCGGGGGGCGTCCAGCCGCGGGCGAGGCGGAGGCCGGGGCGCTGGCGGTCCTCCGGGGCCAGCGTCTCCGGCGGCTCGGCGGGGGCGGCGCCGGCGGCTTGCAGGCCGGCCCCCACGAGGCTGTGCCAGGAGCCGTCGGGCTCGCCCTTCTTCAGATGCGCGCCGCAGATCAGCAGGCGGGATCGGGCGCGGGTCAGCGCGACGTAGAGCAGGCGACGCGATTCCTCCTCCTGCCGGCGCTTCGCGGCCTCCTTGGCGGCGCGGACGGGCTCGGCCGCCTGGTCGTCAGGGGCGGACCAGAGGGCGAGCGGGGCGGCGTCGGGGTCGTCCTCGGGCAGGCGCAGGACCTCGTCGCCCCGGGCGCCGCCGGAGGGGCCGGCGTCGGGCAGGATGACGTAGGGGGCCTCCAGGCCCTTGGCGCCGTGGACGGTCATCACGCGCACGGCGTCGCCGGCGCCGCCCATCTCGCGCTTGAGCTCCAAGTCCTCGGCGGCCTCCATCCAGGCGAGAAAGCCGGCCAGCGTGGGCGTCTCGGCGCGCTCGTAGGCGAGCGCCTGGGCCAAGAGCTCGTCGACGGCGTCCTCCTCCTCGGGGCTCATGCGGGCGCGGATGCGGGCGCGGCCGCCATGGGCGGTGAGCGCGAGTTCGAGGAGCTCGTAGGGGCGGTCGTAGTCGGCGCGATCGGTGACAGCCTGGAGGAGGGCGGCGGCCTCGGGATGCGCGTCGCGGGCGGCGAGGACGCGGTCGATGAGGGGGCGGCGGCGGTCATGGGCGAGGTCGTAGAGCGTGTCCTCGGAGACAAGGCCAAGGGGGGAGCGCAGGACCTCGGCCACCGACAGGTCGTCCTCCCGGTCAAGGCCAACGCGCAGAAGGGAGAGGAGGTCGCGCACAGCGAGCGAGTCGTCCAGCCGGAGGCGGTCGGCGCCGGCGACGGGCACGCCGTTGGCCTTGAGCGCGGCGATGAGGGCGGAGGCCATCTCGCGGCGCCGGCGCAGGAGAATCATGACGTCGCCGGGGCGCAGGGGGCGCCAGCCGCCCGGCGCGTGGCGGTCGGGGATGGGGGCGCCCTCCTGCACCAGCATGGCGACATGACGGCCCAGCGCGGCGGCGAGACGGGCGCGGGGGGCCGTGGGCGCGGGCTGGTCCACGGGGGCGTGCCAGGGGGGCTCCTCGCCCGGCTCCTCGGGCCAGTCGAGAAGGGGCCAGAGCTCGACGAGGCCGGGGGCGGTCGGGTTGAAGGGCCGGTGGGCGGGGGGCGCGGCTTCGGAGGACAGGCCCTCGGGGGTGGCCTCGAAGACGCGGTCCACCACCTCCAGGATCGCGGGGGCGGAGCGGAAGGAGAAGTCCAGCGACGTCTCCTGCAGCCCCTCGGCCTCGGCGAGGCGGTCGCGGAAATGGGCGCGCATGCGGCCGAACTCGCGCGGCTCGGCGCCCTGGAAGGAGTAGATGGACTGCTTCTCGTCGCCCACGGCGAAGACGGTGCGGGAGGCGTCGCGGGCGCCTTCGCCGGCGAAGAACTCCTCGGCCAGCGCGCGGATGAGGCGCCACTGCTCGGGCGAGGTGTCCTGGGCCTCGTCGATCAGGATGTGGTCCAGACCGCCGTCGAGCTTGAACAGGACCCAGCCGGCCATGTCGGCCTCGGTCAGCAGGCGGGCGGCGATGCGCACGAGGTCGTCGAAGTCGATGGCGCCGCGGCGGGTCTTCTCGGCGGCGTAGAGGGTCAGGAGAGCCGAGGCGTAGCGGTGGAGGTCGAGCGATTTGGCGAAGCCTTCGTGAGCGACGCGGAGGCGGCGGAGCTCGACGGCCTGCTCGATGATCCACTCGACGGCCTCGGCGGTCCAGGGCGCGGCCTCGCGCACCGCCTTGGTAGGCAGGCTGCGGGTGCTCCGGGGCTCGCCCTTTTGGGTAAGGCCCGCGGACTCGATGGCGCGGGCGGCGGCAAGCGGCTCGCCGGCGCGCAGATTGTCAGCCACGGCGGCGACAAGTCCGGCATATTTCACGTCCGAGGGTTTTCCGGCCCGCAGGGCGGCGGTCAGGGCATCGAGGTCCGCCGGGGTTGTTTGGGAGAGTTCGCGGGCGGCCTCGGCCGCGAGATCGGCGCCCTCGGGGATGTCGTAGGCGGCGCGCAGGGCGGCCTCGGCGCCCTCCTCCGGGAACCAGGCGCGGTTCTGGAAGATGGCGTTCGTCAGCGCCTCCAGCCCCTGGTGGGAGAGGCGGGCGGCGGCGGCGTCGAAGGCCGGCGAGCCGCCCTGCTCGGCGGCCTCGGCCATGCGGTCGCGCAGGTCCTCGATGATGCGGATGCGGGTGCGGTCGTCGAGCTCGGCGAAGTCGGGGGGCGCGCCGGCCTCCAGCGGGAAGCGGCGCAGGAGGGCGGCGCAGAAGGCGTGGATGGTCTGGATCTTGAGGCCGCCGGGGGTCTCGAGGGCCTTGGCGAAGAGGCGGCGGGCCTCGGCCAGGGCCTCGGCGTCCGGCGCCTCGGGCACGCCGAGATCGCGCAGCGTGGCGCGCAGGCGGTCGTCGTCCTGCAGGGACCATTCGCCCAGCATCTCGAACAGGCGGGTCTGCATCTCCGCCGCGGCGGCGCGGGTGTAGGTGAGGCAGAGGATCTTCTCGGGCGGGCAGCGGTCGAGCAGCAGGCGAGCGACGCGGCGGGTGAGCACCGAGGTCTTACCGGAGCCCGCATTGGCCGCGACCCAGGTCGAGGCATCGGGGCGCGAAGCGCGGATCTGGGCGGCGGTGGCCTCGGAAGCCGGATCGGGGCGGTCGTTCACGGCACCGCCTCCCCGTCATCGGCCCATTCGCCGTGGCGGGAGAGCTGGTCGTAGTCGCCGGCGTAGGTGATGGACCTGGGGCGCAGGCGGGCCTTGTAGGGCTGCGCCGGCTCGTCATAGGCGGCGATCAGCTCGCCGAGCCGGGACCAGACGCCCGCCAGCGGGTGCTCGGCGAGGTCGGCGGCGCGGGTCAGGCCGCCCTGCCCCGAGCCGCTGAGGGCAAGGTATTCGAGGCGCGCGACCTCGGCGGCGGAAACGCCCTCGAAGCCGCCGCCCTCGGCGATGCAGCCCTCCAGCAAGAGCTGCATGGCGAAGACTCCGATCTCCCTTTTGCCCGGGGGCGCGCCGGTCTTGTAATCGTAGATGGCGAGGCGGCCGTCGGCGAGGCGGTCGATGCGATCGGCCTTGGCGGTCAGGCGGAAGGGGCCGGCGGGCGGGCCAGCCAGCTCGCGCGCTCCGGGGGTCTCGACGGCCAGCGGGGCGCTTTCGGCGCGGCGGGCGGCCTCGGTGTCGGCCACCCAGTCGGCGGCGCGCAGGAGGCGGTGGCGCCAGAGGCGGCGCAGGGCCGGCCATGGGGCGGCGTCAGGCAGGACCTCGTCGGCGGCGGCGAGGAGGGCGGCGCGCAGGGCGTCGGGGGTGGCCTGCTCGGGCGGCCAGGCGCGGGTGGCGTGGACGAAGCGCTCCATCACCTCGTGCAGGGCAAGGCCCATGTCGAGGGCGCCGGGGGCGCGCCCCAGCGGCTCCAGCGGCTTCAGGCGCAGGACGTGGCGGGCGTAGATGGCGTAGGGGTCGCGGATCAGGGTCTCGACGCGGGTGACGGAGAGGCGGCGGGGGCGGGCCTCGACGGGCGGCGTCGGGGCGGGGCGGCGCGCGGGGTTGAGGGGGTGGTCGGGGTCCTCTGGCGCGGAGAGATGGTCGAGGGCGTCGGCGCCGCGCAGCAGGCTCTCGCCGCGGGCCTTGGCGGCGGCCAGCGCGTCGGGCGCGGCGCCCTTGAGCAGGTTCTCCAGGCGCACCCACCAGCGGGAGGGCACCGTGGGGCCCGCGTCGTCGCGAGCGGCGCGGGTCAGGATCGCCTCGGGTGCGCAGGCGGCCTGGAGGAAGTCGTGGGCGGCCAGCCCGATGCGCCGCTCGGGCGAGGCGAGGTGGAGGCGGGCGCGCATCTCGCGGCTCAGCCAGGGGTCGGGCGCGGGATGGGCGGGCCAGACGCCCTCGTTGAGGCCGCCGAGGACCATGACCTCGGCCGTCTCCGCGCGGGCCTCCAGCGCGCCGAGGATGCGGATGCGGTCATGGACGAGGCGGGGGTCGCGGCGGGATTCCTCGGCTTGGATCAGGGCGGTCCAGAGCGCGCCCCAGGCGCCGTTGGCCAGCGCCTCGCCATGGGCGGGGGCGGCGGCCTCGAGGTCCTCCATGAAGGCGAGGGCGTCGCGGCCGGCGGTCTCGGCCCAGAGGGAGGGCTCGGCCCCGGGGCCGGCGGCGTCGCCCCGGGACAGCGCCTCGGCCGTCGCGCGCTGGAGCGCGGCGCAGCCGGCGGCGTCGGGCGCGCCGTCAGCCAGGGGCGCGAGCGTGGCGCGCAGCCAGACGAGCCAGTCCCAGAAGGAGTCGTCGGGGGGGCGGCCGCGATCGGCGGCGGTCCGGCGCAGGCGGCGCTCCAGGCGATCCCAGTCGATCTCCTGCGGGCCGCCGCGCAGGCCGTCGCGCTCGAGGCGCAGGGCGTGGCCGAGATGGGTTCCACGGGCCTCGCCTTCCCCGCCGACGAGGGGGTGACGGAGGAGGGCGGCCAGCGTCTCGGCCGTCAGGGGGCGGCCGAGACAGCCGGCGACGAGGCCCAGCAGGACGCCGGGGGGCGTGAGGCCCAGCGGGCGGCCGGCACTGTCGTCGGGGATGACGTGCCAGCGGGCCAGCGCGGCGGTGACGCGACGGGCGAGGACCTTGTCGGGCGTGACCAGCGCCGCCGTGCGGCCCTGATCGGCGGCGCGGGCGAGGGCGGCGGCGATGGCGGCGGCCTCCTCGCGCGGATTGGGGGCCTCCAGCAGGGTCAGGCCGCCGGTGGCGGCGGGGGCCTCGGCGGCGAGGTCCGGCAGCGCGGCGCGCCACGCGTCGGTGACTGGCGCCGGGCGCAGGGCCTGGGCGAGGAGGCGGCGGCGCTCGGGCGGGGGCGCGGCGTTGGTCCAGGACTCGGGGTCGGCGGGGCCGAGACCGAGGCGGACGAGAAGCTGGGCAAGGTGGTGGTGGGGGTGCTCGGGGCGGTCGCCGGCGGCGAGCTCGTCCCAGACGTCGCCGGGCATGTCGGGGTCCCAGCCCGGCAGGATCACCGCGCCTTGCGGCAGGCGGGCGATGGCGGCCAGCAGCTCCGCCGTGGCGGGGGTGGAGCCGGTCGAACCGGCGGCGATGACCGGATGCGCGGGCGGCCGCGCGGCCCATTCCTCGGCCAGCGCGGCGACGGCGGCGCGGCGGCGGGCCTCGGGGTCGAGGGCGCCGCCCTCCTGCTCCTCGAGATAGGCGGGCCAGGTCTCGGCGATGATGGTCAGGAAGCGGGCGGTGAGCTCCCAATGGCGGGCGTGGGTCTGGAGGTCGAGGCGGCGCAGGTCTTCGGGGTCCACGCCGGCGGCCTGCAGCTCGTCCAGCAGGCCGCGCAGGGAGACGGCGAGGGAGGGCGCGGAGGCCGGGTCGCCGAAGGCGGGCTCGGCGCGCATGAAGCCCTCGGTGAGGCGCATGAGCGCCAGCGTGCGGCGCAGCTTGGAGTCCCAGCCGGGCAGGCCGGCGCGGCGGGCCTCGTCCTCCAGCTCGCCCACGAAGGCGATGCGGGGGAGGTAGGCGGCGTGGTCCTCCAGCGCCGAGGTCACCGCGCGGCCGGTGCGGCGGGTGTTGAGGTAGAGCCGCAGGCGGGCCATCGCCTCGGGCGGATGGTCAGCCAGGCGCGCGCGCAGGCCGCGGGCGATTTCTGCGGAAAAGTCCACGCCCGGGGGCAGACGAAAGACGCGGGGGGCGGGGCCGTCGAAGAGCGGGGTCATCGGCCGGCCCCCGAAAGCGCGGCCTCGGCGGCGTCGAGGCCGGCGGGGGTTCCCACGTCGATCCAGCCGCCCGCGTGGACAACCGCGAAGAGACGGCCGGCGGCGAGCATGCGGTCCCAGACCAGGTTGGCGGAGAAGGGGCCCTCGGGGCCGTCCGCGAAGGCGCCGGCGCGGATGATCTGGGCGCCGGTGTAGACGTAGGGGGCGGTTTCGGCCTCGCCGCGGCGGGACGGGCGACCGTCCGGGGCGAGGAAGAAGTCGCCGGGGCGCGTGTAGGCCAGGGCGGCCTCGCGCGGGACCAGGAGGAGGAGGGCGTCCATACGCGCCGGATCCCAGGCGCGGGCGAGGGCCGGGAGCGGTGCGGGGCCGGTCCAGAGGGCGTCGGAGTTGAGGACGAAGGCCGGCCCCGCGCCCAGCGCGGGAAGCGCCCGGCTGACGCCGCCGCCGGTGTCGAGCAGAGCGTCGGTCTCGTCGGAGAGGACGATCTCCGGTCGTTCCCGGCGGCCGAGATGGACGCGAATCTGCTCGCCGAGATGATGGATGTTGACCACGGCGCGGCGCACGCCGGCCTCCGCGGCCCGGTCCAGCGCGTGGTCGAGCAGGGCGCGGCCCGCCACGGGCAGCAGCGGCTTGGGCCGCCAGCAGGTGAGAGGGCGCATGCGCGCCCCCTGCCCCGCCGCGAGGATCATGGCCGACTCCGGCGCGCTCATACGGGGTCCTCGCGCAGGCGGGCGAGGGTCGCGGGACCCGGCGCCGGGATGTGGGCGCGGACCAGGGCCGCGAGCCCGGACAGGGCCGGGTGGGCGAGGTCGCGCATGAGATGGTCCCAGACCCGCGGCATCAGGTCGAGATAGGCGGGCTTGCCATCGCGCCGGCAGAGGCGGGCGAAGATACCGAGGATCTTGAGGTTGCGCTGGGCGGCGAGGATGGCGGCGGCGGCGCGGAAGCGCTCAGGCTCGGCGCCGGTCACCTCGAGATAGCGGCGGATGACCGCCTCGCGCAGGGCGGGCGAGGTGTCGCGCCGGGCGTCCTCGGTGAGCGAGATCAGGTCGTAGGCGGGGTGGCCGCGCAGCGCGTCCTGGTAGTCCAGCAGGCCGAGGCGGGCGAGGCCGCGGCGCTCCGGCAGCCAGAGCAGGTTCTCGGCGTGGTAGTCGCGCAGGACGAGCGCGCCGCGGGCCTGGGCGACGGGGGCGACGGCTCGGGCGACCTCGGCGGCGTAGTCGTCGGCCAGCGTCTCGGAGCCCGCGCCGAGGGCGGGGAGATACCAGTCGGGGACCAGCATCGCCTCGCGCAGGAGCGTTTCGGCGTCGTACGGGAGAATGGGGTGGTCCCCGGCGGCCTCCGGCGCGCGTTCGGCGTGGACCTCGGCCAGAAGGTCGGCGGCCAGCAGGTAGAGGTCTCGCTCGCACTCGGGCTCGGCGGCGCAGACACGGGCGAGGAGGGCGTCGCCGAGATCCTCCAGCAGCAGGAAGCCGGCGGCCTCGTCGGCGGCGAGGATCTCCGGGGCGCTGAGGCCGCGGGCGCGCAGGAGCCCGGTGATGGCGGCGAAGGGGCGGACGTCCTCGCCGCGCTCGGGGGGCGCGTCCATCAGCACGGCGCGGGCGCCGGCGGGGCCATCCTCCAGCCGCTCGTAACGGCGGTTGGAGGCGTCGCCGGCCAGCGGGCGCGCCCGGGCCTGCGCCCAGCCGGCGGCGCTCAGGAAGGCGGCGCGCCGTTCCTCGCGGGGGGCCGGGCCGCTCACGCGGACTCCGCGGCGCGGGAGAGGGCGGCGACGGCGGCGTCCCAGTCGCCCGCGACCCGCACGGTCATCAGGCGGCCGGCGGCCTCGTCGGGGCCGGCGAAGTCCAGCGCGATCTCCAGCCGGCGGGGCGGGCGCAGGCGGCCGAGACGGTCGGGCCATTCGACCAGGGTGATGGCGGTCTCGAAGGCGTCCTCCAGGCCCAGCTCCTCGATCGCCTCCGGCCCTGGCAGGCGATGGAGGTCGGCGTGCCAGACCTCGCCGCGCGCGGAGTCGTATTGCTGGACGAGGGTGAAGCTGGGCGAGGGTATGTCCTCGGACCGACCGTCCTCGGCCAGCAGGGTCGCGATGACGGCCCGGGCGAGCGCGGACTTGCCCGCGCCAAGATCCCCCGAGAGCAGCACGGCGTCGCCCGGGCGCAGAGCGCCGGCCAGCGCCGCGCCGGCGCGCTCGGTCGCCGCGGCGTCCGGGAGATGCAGGCGCAGGAGGGCGGGCTCGGACATGGGCCTCGGGTCACGGGGCACGGGGATCAGGGCGCGATCATGGCGCGCCGAGGGAGACGGGGCAATGGGGGGTCAGGCGACCTCGTGCCGGCCGCCTCCTTCGATCGCCGCGGCGGGCAGCGTGCATATCACCCGGAGCCGTGGGACCCCGGCCTCGCCCTCGGCGAAGGGCAGCGGGCGCTCGCGGTCGCCGCCCGCGCCGTCCTCATCTCCAGAGGCCGGGGGCGAGACGGCGGCGGGCGCGACCTCCACGCGCACCTCCCCGCCATGCAGTTCGGCGAAGCGGCGCACGAGGGCGTGGGCCAGCCCGCCGAGCTCGGGCGGCGCCTCGGGGCGCGCGCCGGCGGCGGGCTCGTCGGTCCAGATGTCCACCCGACCCTCCGCGCGCCGGGCGCCGGCGCGGACCTCCGCGCCCTCCGGCGCGCGATGCACGGCATCGGTGATCAGGTTGAACAGCAGCTGGCGAACACGCGCGGCGTCGCCGGCCACCATGTCCACGCCCTCGGCGGCCTCCAGCGTCAGCGCCACGCCCCGGCTGCGGGCGGAGCGGCGGGCGGGCTCCAGCGCCGAGGCGAGCGCGGCGCGCAGGTTGACCGGGCCGGAGGCGAGCGCGAGCGCTCCCTCCTGGGCGGAGGCGAGGTCGGCGACCCCGCTCATCGCCTCCTGGATCTCGGTCGCGGCATCCAGGATGCCGTCGGCATGGGCCGCCTGGCGCGGCCCCGGCGCCTCGCCGTCGGCGCCGTCGAGCAGCATCTGCCCGTAGCCGAAGATCGTGTTCAGGGGGGTGCGCACCCGGGTCGAGACCTGTTCGATCAGCGCGCCGCGGATCTCCTCGGCGGCGGCCAGCGCGGCGCTCAGCTCCCTCCCCGCGGCTTCGGCGCGCGCGGCGTCGGTGATGTCGGAGAAAGCGGTCAGCACCGAGCCGTCGGGCAGCGCGGCGACGCGGGCGCGCAGACGCCGTCCGTCGCGCAGCTCGATCTCCTCGGCCCAGGGGGCGCGGGGGGAGGCGATCTCGAAGAAGGCGGAGAGGCGATCCCAGGCCTCCGCCGCCTCCGGCGCGCTGCGCGCGCGGAACCGGGCGAGCGCGTCGGACAGGTGGGGGGCGTCGGAGTCCGCGCCGGGGCGGAAGCCCCAGATGGCGGCGAAGGCGGGATTGGCGAAGCGGGCCGCCCCGCCCGGCCCGAAGGCCGCGACGCCCTCCTCCAGCCGGTCCATGACCGCGCGCCGCATCTCCGTCTCCGTCAGCCACTGGCGCTCCAGCCGGGCGGTCTCCGAGACGTCCTCGAACAGGAAGGCGACGGCGCCCTGGGGGTGCGGGCGCGCGAGCACGCGGATCTGCTCCTCGGCCGGCAGATGCCAGACCTCCGTGCGCTCGGGCCTCGGCCCCTCGCGCTCCCCGAAGAGGTCCAGCAGGTCGCGCTTCCAGGCGGAGAAGTCCTCGGGGTCGGGCATCCGGCGGTTCTCACGCAGCCGATCGAGCACGTCCGGCAGCGTCGGCCGGCCGGCAAGCCAGGCGGGATCGAGGCGCATCAACTCGGCGAAGGCCGGGTTGAACAGGCCAAGCCGGGTCTCGCGGTCGAAGATCGCGAGGCCGATCCGCAGATGCGCGAAGGTCTCGGTCAGCGTCTCCACGAACCGGCGCAGGGCGGCCTCCGCATGCACGGCGGCGGCGGCGTCCACGCCGAAGCCCAGCGTCCCGCCGTCGCGGGCCGGGGCGCGGCGGAACTCGAACCAGCGACGGTCGCCCGTGCGGGCGTCGAAGACGGCGCGTCGGCCCTCGGAGTCCCCGGCCCCGCCGAGGGCGGCGGCCTCGGCGCGCAGGGGCGGCAGGTCGGCAGGCGTCGCGTCCTCGCGGGCGCCGACGAGCTCGCGATAGGCGCGGTTGACCCAGACCAGGGCTCCGTCGGGCGCGCGCCGCCAGGCAAGGAGGGGCGCGGCCTGCAGCGCCTCCTGAGCGGCGTCGCGCTCGGCCTCCGCGGCGGCGAGCCGGGCGCGCAGGCGGGCGATCTCGCGCGTGGCCGGCCCGGCGGAGGCGAAGCGCAGGCTGGCCTGGCCGGCCTCGGGCGCTCCGGACACCTCCCAGGCGCGGCCCAGCTCATCCTCCGCCAGCAGGCGGAAGGGCCGGCCGTCGAATTCCAGCTCCCTCAGCGCGGCGGCCAGATCCCCGGGGCCCTCCAGAGCGGTCATGCGCGCGAGAAAATCGGCGGCATCCCTCTGCTCGCCCCCCAGAAGGCGGCGGCCGCCGCGGGAAGCGGCGGTCAGGCGGCCGTCCTCGAGCGCGAAGGCGAGGCCGGCTGTCTGCTCCCGCTCCGAAAGGGGCGCGGACGGGGCGCCGCGGGCCCGGAGCAGCACGGCCAGGCCGGCGCCGCCGCCGGCAAGGCCGCCCAGCAGCGCCAGCGCCAGCGCCCGGCCGCCCGATCCGGGCGCGATGAGGTCTGTCAGCCAGAAAGCATCCGGCATGTCGCGGAATCCTGTTCG
>JBNJGE010000019.1:0-28063 GCA_051747505.1 Pseudomonadota bacterium
CGCCCCGATCTCGCGGGAGAAGTCGCGGTCGAAGCCGGTCCAGGACTGGGCGACGAGCGCGGGGCGCCAGCGGTCGCGATGCTCGGCGAGGAAGGCGCGGACCTCCTCGCGCAGGGCCTGCGCGGAGGCGGGGAGGTCGACGGGGTCGAAGCGGAAGGCGGCCTGCATGAGGGGTCCTTCGGGACTGGGGCGGGCGTTTCGTCCGGTTTGCTTACTATCGCAAAGCTAGGGCGTCGAGGGCGCCCTGTCCGCTCCTTTTTCGCTGGGCGGCGCGTCAGTCGCGCTCGCGGAACAGGGGGGCGAGGCGGGTGAGCAGGTCGGAGGGCAGGCGCGCGGGGCGGCCCTCCAGCGTCATGCAGGCGACGGTGACCTCGGCGCGGTTGAGGGTGTGGGAGTCTCGGACGACCTCCTGCCCCATGACGAGGGAGGCGCGCTTGGCGCTCTCGATCCAGGTGCGGACCTCGATCATGTCCTCGAAGCGGGCGGGGGCGAGGTAGTCGACCTCGATGCGCCGGACGATGAAGACGAGGCCGGCCTCGCGCATGGCGGTCTGGTCGACGCCCAGCGACCACAGCGCCTCGGACCGGCCGCGTTCGTAGTAGCGGAGGTAGTTGGCGTAGTAGACGACGCCGGCGAGGTCGGTGTCCTCGTAATAGACGCGGACGGGGAGGGTGTGGGGGGTCACGTCGGGCGGTCTCCGGTCGGCTTCGGGAGGGGGAGCCTAGCGCAGGGCGGCGGCGGGCTCACGCATGGAGATGCGGGGCGGTTGGGAAGCGCGTGCGGGGGTGGGGCTTCCAGGCGGCTGGTGGTGGCTGTCGCAAACGCTGACGGCAGTGCGGGCGCGCCAGAAATTGGCGCGCGGGTGCCGGGGGCTCTGAATTTCACCTTTGATTGGCAAGTATATTTGGGGAATTATTTTACAAGCGCGCATAAAACGGGAGGCAGCGTGAAGTCGTCACGCCGGACACTGACCACGCCGTGACTGCCCTTTGCGCGGCGGGCCCGGCGGCTGATGGCCCTGTCACTCCCCGAACAGGTCGGGCCCCGCCTCCTTCTTCGGGGGCGCGAGGCCCAGATGGCGCCAGGCCTTCGCCGCCAGCATTCGGCCGCGCGGGGTGCGCTGGATGAGGCCCTCCTGCAGGAGGAAGGGCTCGATGACCTCCTCCAGCGCGTCGCGGGCCTCCGAGAGGGCGGCGGAGATGGTCTCGATGCCCACCGGCCCGCCGCCGTAGTTGTCGGCCAGCAGGCGCAGGTAGCGGCGGTCGCCCCCGTCCAGCCCCAGGTCGTCCACCCCCAGCCGGGTCAGGGCGCGGTCGGCGATGGCCCGGTTGACCCGGCCGTCGCCCTCGACCACGGCGAAGTCCACCACGCGGCGCAGGAGGCGGCCGGCGATGCGGGGGGTGCCGCGGGCGCGCCGCGCGATCTCGAGGGCGCCGTCCGGGTCGGCGGGGCTCTGCATGAGGCGGGCGCCGCGGGTGACGATCTCCACCAGCTCCTCGACCTTGTAGAACTCCAGGCGGACGGGGATGCCGAAGCGGTCGCGCAGGGGCGTCGTCAGCAGGCCGAGGCGGGTGGTGGCGCCGATCAGGGTGAAGGGAGGAAGGTCGATGCGGACGGTGCGGGCGGCAGGGCCTTCGCCGATGACGAGGTCGAGGGCGAAGTCCTCCAGCGCCGGGTAGAGGATCTCCTCCACCTGCGGGTTCATGCGGTGGATCTCGTCGATGAACAGGACGTCGCGGGAGTCGAGATTGGTGAGAATTGCGGCGAGGTCTCCGGCCCGGGCCAGCACCGGGCCGGAGGTCATGCGGAAGTTCACGCCGAGCTCGCGGGCGACGATCTGGGCCAGCGTGGTCTTCCCGAGGCCGGGGGGGCCGTGGAAGAGGGTGTGGTCCATCGCCTCGCCGCGGCGGCGGGCGGATTCGATGAAGACGCGCAGATTGGCGCGGGCCTCGGCCTGGCCGGTGAAGTCGTCCAGCGCCTGCGGGCGCAGGGCGCGGTCGGCCTCGTCGCCGGGGCGGGCCTCGCGGTCGGTCAGGCCGTCGGGATCGGGCTCCGGGACGGGGTCGGGGGCGGGATCGGCCATCGGGGCCTCAGGCGCTGGGGGCCAGCGCGCGCAGCGCGGCCCGGATCAGGTCGGAGGCCTCGGCCTCCGGGCTCTCGGCGGCGGCCTCGCTGACGGCGACGGCGGCCTGGCCCTCGGGGTAGCCGAGATTGACCAGCGCCGACAGGGCGTCGGCCTGCGCGGCGGCCTGGCGCCCCGGCTCCGGCCCGGGCGCGGCGGCGCCGCCCGCCGTGGCCTCCCGCGGCGCAGCCGCGGGCGGAGGCGAAGCCTCCGCGCCCGCGCCCTGCGCGGGCGAGGCCGCCCTGGCGCCCCGCTGGCCGAGCGCCATAACCGCCGGGGCCTTCTCCTTGAGCTCGTTGACGATGCGCTGGGCGAGCTTGGGGCCGACGCCGGGGGCCCGCTTGATGGCCGTGGAGTCGCCAAGGGTGATTGCGCGGCCCGCGCCCTCGGGGCCCAGCGCGCCGAGGATGGCGAGCGCGTTGCGGGGGCCGACGCCCTGCACGGAGGTGAGGAGGCGGTGCCACTCCTTCTCCGCCAGCGTGGCGAAGCCGTAGAGCTGGAGCAGGTCCTCGCGCACCACGAGCTCGGTGTAGAGCGCCGCCGGCTCCCCCGGCGGGGGGAGGGAGGCGAGCGTGCGGGGGGAGGCGAAGACGACGTAGCCCACCCCCGCGGCCTCGATCAGGGCGTGGTCCTCGGCGACGTAGTCCACCCGGCCGGAGACCTTGCCGATCATCGGGGGGCTCCGGCGGCGGCGACGGCCGCCTGCAGGCGGCCGCCCGTGCGGGCGTGGAAGGCGTGGCAGAGGGCGATGGCGAGCGCGTCGGTGGCGTCGGGTCCGGCGAGCCGCGCCTTCGGCAGCTGCATGCGGACCATGTGCTCGACCTGTTTCTTGTCGGCGTGGCCGACGCCGACGACCGCCTTCTTGACGGCGTTGGGGGCGTATTCGGCCACCGCCACCCCGGCGCGGGCGGGGACGAGCAGGGCCACGGCGCGGGCCTGGCCGAGCTTGAGGGTCCCGGCGGCGTCCTTGTTGACGAAGGTGTGCTCCACGGCGGCGACCTGGGGGGCGTGGTCGGCGAGGACCGCGGCGAGCTGGTCGAAGAGGCTGAGCAGGCGGGCGGCGAGGTCGTCCCCGGCTGATTCGCACACGCCGTTGGCGCGGTGGCTGACGCGTCCGCCCGAGGTCTCGATCACCCCCCATCCGGTCCGCCTGAGCCCCGGATCGATCCCGATCACCCGCATACGCGCCCGCCTCCTTGTCCGCCTTTTTCCGAGGATTAGCACGAAGAGCGAACATCTGACCAGCGCGGCGGCGGAGCGGGCCGGCGCAAAGAGTCGAAAGCGACCTGTCGACGACGGAAAGCGACGCCGTCCAAGCAACTGTTAACAAAAGGTTTTCAGCCATGACGGCAGCGCATGAGACACATGCCGAAAGCGCATTTGCGCGCGCCCTCCGGTCGGCCTAGATGGCGTATCAGGCGGAGGCGCGGCGGCCTCCGCCGTTCGCGTTTCGAGAGCCGGAGCCGGGAGTGCGCGCCATGACCACCCTGAACATCGATCCCCGCCCCGTCGCGGGGCCCCTTCGCCGTTTCGCCGCCGCCGTGGAGCGGCTTTTCGAGACCGCCGCGGCGCGGCGCCGCCGCCGTCGGGCGGCCGAGGCGCTGGCCCGGCTGCCGATGTGGCAGCGCGTCGATATCGGGCTGGAGGGCGTGGACTTCCGGAACCTGGCCGCGAGCCTGCGGCGCCTGCGCCGCGGCTGAGCCGGGCCGGACGGGCCGGGATCGCGCCGCCCCCCCGCCGGGGGCGGCGCCTTTCGTGTCAGGCGCGGCGCAGCAGCAGGGTTGTCCAGCCTTCCACCCGGATGACCCTGGCGCGGGCGAAGCCGTGGGAACGGAACACGCCTTCCACGCCCGCCGCCTGCTCGTGGAGAAGGCCGGAGAGGACGGCATGGCCGCCCGGCGCCGTCGCCTGCGCGATGCCGGGAGCGAGGCGGCGAAGGGGGTTGGCGAGGATGTTGGCGAAGACCAGACCGTAGGGGCCGTTCTCACGGATCAGGGGCGCGCGCAGGCCGTCGGCGCGGCCGATGCGCATCCAGGGGTGCAGGCCGTTGGCCCGGGCGTTGGCGCGAGCGGTCTCGACAGCGACGGGGTCGATGTCGGTGGCCACCACGAGGCGGCGCCAGAGGGCGGCGGCGGCCATGCCCAGCACGCCGGTGCCGCAGCCGACATCGAGCGTGCGCTCCGCGACAAGGCCCTGGCGGGCGAGATGCTCCAGCGCCAGCAGGCAGCCGCGGGTGGTGCCGTGATGGCCGGTGCCGAAGGCCATGGCGGCCTCGATCTCCAGCCCGATGCGGTTGACGGGGACGCCCGCGGCGTCATGGGCGCCGTGGACGATGAAGCGGCCGGCCTCGACGGGGGAGAGCTCGCGCCGGACCTGGGCGACCCAGTCCCGATCCTCCAGCTTGCTGACGGCGAAGGGCTTCGCGCCGTGGGCGGCGGCGAGCAGGTCGAGGGCGACGGCGTCAGGCTTCTCCTCGAAATAGGCGCCGACCTCCCAAAGGCCGGAGCCGTCCTCGACCTCCAGCACGGCGAGGGCGGAGGGCGGGTTCGGAAGCTCCTCCACCGCCTCGCCCAGCGCATAGGCGCCAGCCTCGCCCGGCAGGGTGGTCAGGGCGGTCCAGGTGGTCATGGGGCGGGTCTCCTGCGGCGGCGGGCGGCGCAGGGAGTGGCCCGGCGGGGGCGGAAGGTCAAGGCGGGGCCGGCGGATGGGGCCGGAGCGGGGGCCGGGGGCGGACGTCGTGGAAAAGGATTTTCTCCCGCGCCGGCCGGCGTGCTTCGCAAACGATGACGGCAGTGTGAGCGCGCCAGAAATTGGCGCGCGGGCGCCGGGGGATCTGAATTTCACCTTTGATTGGAAGTATACTTGGGGGAATTACGTTGCGCGCGCGCAAAACCGGGGTGGCGCCAAGGCGTCAGGTTTCGCCACGACACCGGACCCGGTCCGCCGCGCAGGACGGGAAGCGCCGCGCGGGCCGGCGCGCCATCGCGGCGCCCGATCCGGCTTCCGCGCGCCCGCCTTCAGGCCTTCAGGCCTTCAGGCCGACGGGGCAGGTCACGCCGGTGCCGCTCACCCCGCAATAGCCGCCGGGGTTCTTGGCGAGGTACTGCTGGTGGTAGTCCTCGGCGTAGTAGAATTCCGGCATCGGCGCGATCTCGGTGGTGGTCTTGCCGTGGCCGGCCTCCTTCAGGCGCTTCTGGTAGGCGTCGCGGGTCTCCTCGGCGAGGCTCTTCTGGTGTTCGTCGGCGTGGTAGATGGCGGAGCGGTACTGGGTGCCGACGTCGTTGCCCTGGCGCATGCCCTGGGTGGGATCGTGGCCCTCCCAGAACACCTTGAGGAGCTGCTCATAGACGATGCGGGCGGGGTCGTAGACGACCAGCACCGCCTCGGTATGGCCAGTGCGCCCGGTGCAGACCTCGCGGTAGCTGGGGTTGGGGGTCAGGCCCCCGGCGTAGCCGACGGCGGTGACCCAGACGCCGTCGAGCTTCCAGAACATGCGCTCCACGCCCCAGAAGCAGCCCATGCCGAAGACGGCCTCTCGCGCGCTTTCGGGGAACGGGCCCTTGAGGGGGCGGCCGTTGACGTAGTGGAGCTCGGCGGTGGGGATGGGCTCCTCCCGGCCCGGCAGGGCGGTGGCGCGGGTGGGGAGCTCGTGGGACTTGCGGCTGAAGAACATGGCGGCGGGTCCTCCCTTGGCTTGAGGTCAAGGTAGGCGCTCGGAAGGCGGGCGCAAAGACCCGGCGCGTCACCCTTGCGTCAGGGGCGCGCAGGGGAGGTGAACGGACCGGGAACGGCCCCTTTCCCCGCGGGCGCGGGACGCGTAGGTTGGAAATCATGACCCAGCCCGACGATCTCGACGCCTTCGAGGCGGCGGAGCGCCAGAGCCTCTCCGCCCGCGCCATGCAGGCCGCGCGCCCGGCCGACTACCTTGACGGGCTGAATCCGCCCCAGCGGGAGGCGGTGGAGGCGCTGGAGGGGCCGGTGCTGGTGCTCGCCGGCGCGGGCACGGGCAAGACGAAGGCGCTGACCTGCCGGATCGCGCATATCCTCAACACCGGCCGCGCGCGGCCCTGGGAGGTGCTGGCGGTCACCTTCACCAACAAGGCCGCGCGGGAGATGAAGGCCCGGGTGTCGGATCTGATGGGCCACCCCGTCGAGGGGATGCCCTGGCTGGGCACCTTCCACGCGCTGTGCGCCAAGATGCTGCGCCGGCATGCGGAGCTGGTGGGGCTGAAGTCCAGCTTCACCATTCTGGACTCCGACGATCAGCTGCGGCTGATCAAGCAGATCATCCAGGCGGAGGGGATCGACGAGAAACGCTGGCCGCCGCGGATGATGGCGGGGCTGATCGACCGGTGGAAGAACCGGGGCTGGCGGCCGGACCAGCTTCCCGCCGACGAGGCGCACGCCTTCAACCGGCGGGGCGGGGAGATCTACGAGCATTACCAGCAGCGGCTGAAGACGCTGAACGCCGTGGATTTCGGCGACCTGCTGCTGCACATGCTGACGATCCTGCAGAACCACCCCGACGTGCTGGAGCAGTGGCGCCGCCGCTTCCGCTACATCCTGGTGGACGAGTACCAGGACACCAACGTGGCGCAGTATCTGTGGCTGCGGCTGCTGGCGGGGCCGACGTCCGCCGAGGATTCGGAGACGCCCCGGCGGGCGAACATCTGCTGCGTGGGGGACGACGACCAGTCGATCTATGGCTGGCGGGGCGCGGAGGTCGGCAACATCCTGCGCTTCGAGAAGGACTTTCCCGGCGCGAAGGTGATCCGGCTGGAGCAGAACTACCGCTCCACGCCGCATATCCTCGCCGCGGCCTCCGGCGTCATCCGCGCCAACGAGAGCCGGCTGGGCAAGACGCTGTGGACCGAGCTGCCGCAGGGCGAGAAGGTCCGCCTGATCGGGCACTGGGACGGGGAGGAGGAGGCCCGCTGGATCGGGGAGGAGATCGAGGCCTTCCAGAGCGGCACGCGGGGGCATCCGGCGCTGGGGCTCGATTCCATGGCGATCCTCGTGCGGGCCTCCTTCCAGATGCGGGCCTTCGAGGACCGCTTCCTGACCATCGGCCTGCCCTATCGCGTCATCGGCGGCCCCCGCTTCTACGAGCGGCGCGAGATCCGCGACGCCATGGCCTATTTCCGGCTGGCGGTGAGCCCGGAGGACGGGCTGGCCTTCGAGAGGATCGTCAACGTCCCCAAGCGGGGGCTGGGGGACAAGGCGCAGCAGGCGATCAACCTCGCCGCCAGGGATAACGGCGTCTCACTGGTCGAGGGCGCGGCGATCGTGGCCGAGAGCGGGGGCGTCGCCGCGAAGGGGCGCAAGGCGCTGGCCGAGCTGCTGGACGGAATCGCGCGCTGGCACGCCGCCGTGCAGGCGGGGGCCAACCATGTCGAGCTGGCCGAGACCATCCTGGACGAGAGCGGCTATACGGAGATGTGGAAGCGCGACACCTCGCCGGAGGCGGCGGGGCGGCTGGAGAACCTCAAGGAGCTGGTCAAGGCGCTGGAGGACTTCGAGAACCTGCAGGGCTTCCTCGAACACGTCGCGCTGGTGATGGACAACGAGCAGGAGGACGGCGGCGAGAAGGTCTCGCTCATGACCCTGCACGCGGCCAAGGGGCTGGAGTTCCCCTGCGTGTTCCTGCCGGGCTGGGAGGACGGGCTGTTTCCCTCGCAGCGCTCGATGGACGAGAGCGGGCTGCAGGGCCTCGAGGAGGAGCGGCGCCTGGCCTATGTCGGCCTGACCCGGGCGCGGGAGCACCTGACGGTGAGCTTCGCGGCCAACCGGCACATCTACGGCCGCTGGCAGAACGCCCTGCCCTCCCGCTTCATCGACGAGCTGCCGGAGGCGCATGTGGAGGTGCTGACGCCGCCGGGGCTTTACGGACATGGCGGGGCGCGGCCGGGGGCGGGCGCGGCGCCGGACATTCCGGGGGTCGTGAAGGGCTCGGACCTCGAGGACCGGGCGGCGGCGGGGAACGTCTACAACTCTCCGGGCTGGCGGCGGATGCAGGCGCGCAGGGGCGCGCGGGGGATGGGGCAGCCGCGGGAGGCCTCCAACCTGGTGATCGACGCCGAGGCGGTGTCCGCCTTCGAGGTCGGGACGCGGGTGTTCCACCAGAAGTTCGGCTATGGACAGGTCGAGGCCATCGAGGGCGACAAGCTGACGGTCGCCTTCGAGAAGGCGGGAACAAAGAAGGTGGTGGCGAAGTTCGTCTCCCCGGCCGACCGGGCCGGCGACGACGTGCCCTTCTGAGCCGCGCCCGTCCCGCGCGGCGGGGAGACGGGAGGACAGCATGAGCGAGGCCGACGCCGACGGGGCGGACGGGCGGGCCCGGCGCTCCGGCCTGTCCGCGGCCGCGCCGGCGCCCGACCCGGCCTCCGAGCGGCTGGGCATGGGGCTGGAGCGGGCGCTGGGCACGCCCTTCACCCGCGGCAATCGGGTGGAGGCGCTGCGCAACGGCGTCGAGATCTTCCCCGCGATGCTGGAGGCGATCCAGGGGGCGCGCTCTCGCATCGAGTTCCTGACCTTCATCTACTGGACCGGCGAGATCGCCGACCGCGTGGCCGAGGCGCTGGCGGCGAAGGCGCGCGAGGGGGTGGAGGTGCTCGTCGTCCTCGACGGCGTGGGGGCGCGGCCCATGAAGCGGGCGCATCTGGAGCGGATGGAGGCCGCGGGAGTGAGGCTGCGCTGGTTCCGGCCCCTGCCCCGCCTGAAGATCTGGCAGTTCGACAACCGCACGCATCGCAAGGCGCTGATCGTGGACGGGCGGCTGGGCTTCACCGGGGGCGTGGGCATCAGCGCTGAGTGGGAGGGCGACGCGCGCAACCCGCAGGAGTGGCGCGACACCCATTACCGCATCCGCGGCCCGGCGGTGACGGGCCTGCGCGCGGCCTTCTACGAGGACTGGCTGGAGGCCGGCGGCGACCTGACGCCGCTGTTCTCCGACGCGGCGGAAGCCGGGGACGAGCCCGGCCCGGACGGCGCGGCGGTGGCGCAGGTCATTCCCATCGGGGCGGCGGTGGGCTGGAACGCCGTCGCGCGCCTGCACAGCGCCGTCATCCGGCTGGCGGAGACGCGACTGCGCATCTGCACGCCCTATTTCGCGCCGGACGCGCTGATGACAAGCGCGCTGGCGGAGGCGGCGGAGCGCGGGGTGACGGTGGAGGTGATCCTGCCGGGGCCGCATGTGGACAAGCGGCTGTCGGAGCTGGCCGGGGCCCATAACTGGGCGCCGCTGCTGGAGGCCGGGGTTCGGCTGCTGCGCTACCAGCCCACGATGATGCACGCCAAGCTGATCACGGTGGACGGGCGGCTGTCGGTGGTCGGCTCGGCCAATTTCAACCAGCGCTCCCGCCTCAAGGACCACGAAGTGGTGGTGAGCCTGCTGGACCGGGAGCTCACGCGGGCGCTGGACGGGCATTTCGACGCCGACCTGGACCGGTGCAAGGCCGTGGCGCTGGAAGGCTGGCGGCGACGCTCCCTGCCCCGCCGGGCGCTGGAGGCGGGGGCGCGGCTTCTCAAGGGGGAGGCCTGACGGGCCCTCAGGGGACGGCGGCGCCCTGCGGGGCGGAGGAAGGCAGCCCTGTCTGCAGGATCTCGGCCGCGATCTCGAAGCTGCGCAGGCGGGCCTGGTGGTCGTGGATCATGCCGGCGAGGATGACCTCGTCCGGCCTGAAGCCGTCGATGATGCGGGAGAGCGCGTCGCGCACCTGCTCGGGCGTGCCGGTCGCGGTGCAGGCCTGGGCCTGCTCGACCATGGCCAGGGCGCCGGAGTCGAGGTGGTCGGCGGCGTCGTCCACCGGCCGGGGCAGCGGGCCGGGGCGGCCGCGGCGGAGATTGACCAGCCCGAGCATGGAGGAGGAGCGGACGCGCCGGGCCTCGGCCTCGCTCTCCGCGGCGAAGACGTTGATGGCCATCATGAAATGCGGCTTCGCGAGCTGGGCGGAGGGCCGGAAGCTTTCGCGGTAGACATGCGCCGCCTCCTCCAGCATCTGGGGGGCGAAGTGGCTCGCGAAGGCGTAGGGCAGGCCCAGATGGGCGGCGAGCTGGGCGCCGTAGAGGGAGGAGCCGAGGATCCAGACCGGGACCTTCGTCCCCTGCCCCGGCACGGCGCGGACGGCCTGGCCGGGCTGGGGGTCGTCGAGATAGCCCATCAGCTCCATGACCTCGTGCGGGAAGCGGTCGGTCTGCTCCATGCCGCGGCGCAGGGCGCGGGCGGTTCCCGGATCCGTGCCCGGGGCGCGGCCGAGGCCCAGATCGATGCGGGGGCCGTGGATCTCGGCGAGCGTTCCGAACTGCTCGGCGACCACCAGCGGCGAGTGGTTTGGCAGCATGATGCCGCCGGAGCCGACGCGCAGGGTGGACGTGGCCTCCGCCACATGGCCGATGACGAGGGCGGTGGCGGCGGAGGCGATGCCGGGCATGTTGTGATGCTCGGCCACCCAGTAGCGGGTGTAGCCCCAGCTCTCGGCCCGCCAGGCGAGGTCTCGGGCGTTGCGGAAGCTGTCGGCGGCGGTCGAGCCCTCCGCGATCGGGCAGAGGTCGAGAAGCGAGTAGGGGATCATGGGGTCCCTCCCTGTGTCTCTCCTGAACCTAGGGGAGATGCGAGGGCGATGGGAGGGGGCGCGGGCGGCGGCGAGGGCTTCTCCGCGAATCTGCCACCCCTTCCGGGCAAACGATGACGGCAGTGCGGGCGCGCCAGAAATTGGCGCGCGGGCGCCGGGGTTTCTGAATTTCACCTTTGATTGGAAGTATGCTTGGGGAAATATTTCACGCGCGCGCGGCGCGATGGCGGGGCCGGGCGCTCGCGTCGGCCCTCTTGAGCAACCTGAAGGAAAGGGCGTCGCTCCTCGCCTCCGGCCTTCCGCCGGGTCAGTCGCGGGCGCTGTGGGCGGCCTCGGCAAGGCTTCGGACGAAGGCGAGCACCTGCTGGGGCGGCTCGCCCTTGCCGATGCGGTCCACGATGGCCGACCCGATCACCGCGCCGTCGGCCACGCGGGCGATCTCGGCCGCCGCCTGGGGGGTCTTGATGCCGAAGCCGACGCAGACGGGCAGATCCGTCCGGGCCTTG
Source organism: Pseudomonadota bacterium (assembly GCA_051747505.1). Lineage (GTDB taxonomy): Bacteria > Pseudomonadota > Alphaproteobacteria > Rhodobacterales > Rhodobacteraceae > Albimonas. The sequence goes on from JBNJGE010000019.1 coordinate 11,199, forward strand.
ATGCGGGCGACCTCGGGGCCGACGACGTCCGCGGTGGCTTCCGCCGAGCCGGTGATGCCGGTGATGGAGACGTAGTAGACGAAGCCGGAGGTGTTGGTCAGCACCTTGGGCAGGCGCCTGTCATCCGTCGTCGGCGTGGCGAGGCGGATGAAGTTGAGGCCGGCGCGGCGGGCGGGCAGGCAGAGTTCGTCGTCCTCCTCCGGCGGCAGGTCCACGATGATGAGGCCGTCCACGCCGGCCGCGGTGGCCTCGGAAAGGAAGGTTTCCACGCCCATCGAATAGATCGGGTTGTAGTAACCCATCAGCACCACGGGGGTGTCGTCGTCCTGGTCGCGCAGCTGGCGGACGATCTCCAGCGTGCCCCTGAGGGTCATGCCCGCCTCGAGCGCGCGCTGGCCGGCGAGCTGGATGGCGGGGCCGTCGGCCATCGGGTCGGTGAAGGGCATGCCGAGCTCGATGACGTCGACGCCCGCGGCCGGCAGGCCGCGGACGATCTCGGCGCAGGTTCCCGGGTCGGGGTCCCCGGCCATGACGAAGGAGACGAAGGCCGGCCGGCCCTCGGCGCGGAGCCTGTCGAAACGGCGCTCGATGCGGGTCATGTCCCCCTCCCCTTCGTCACGAGCCGCGGATCAGTCGTCCTTGCGGAAATGCTTCTTGTCGCGGGGACGGCCGTCCCAGCCGGTCTTGCCGCGGGGCGGGCCGCCGCGGTCATCGCGGTCGCGCGGGCCCGGGCGATCGTCCCGGCCGCCGCGGGACGGGCCGCCCCGGTCGTCGCGGTCCCGGCCGCGGAAGCCGCCGCCCCGGTCGTCCCGGCCGCCGCGGGGAGCGCCGCGATCCTCGCGCGCGCCGCCGCGGGCGTCCTCGCCGCGATGCTCCCACTTGTTGAGGAGCTTCTCGCTGAAGCTGTCGCGGCCGACCTTGCCCTCGTGGCACCAGACCACGTTCACGGTCTCGTCCTCGACGCTCTCCACCGCCATGCGCATGGAGCCGGAGATGAGGACGACCATGTCGCCTTCGCTGAATTTAGACACAGTAACGTAACCTTTCAGCGCCCCCTGCGGGGGCATGGATGTCTTCGGCCTTCCCCGCGGGGAAGGTCGGGATCAGATGGACGCTCCCAGCGCCTCGGCGACGGTGAAGATGTCCTTGTCGCCCCGGCCGCACATGTTCATGACCAGGTTGGTCTCCTTCGGCAGGTCGGGGGCGATCTTCGCTACATGAGCCAGCGCGTGGCTCGGTTCAAGGGCCGGGATGATCCCCTCGGTGCGGCAGGAGAGCTGGAAGGCGTCGAGGGCCTCCCGGTCCGTGACCGAGACGTATTCGACGCGGCCCATGTCGTGGAGCCAGGAATGCTCCGGGCCGATGCCGGGGTAGTCGAGGCCTGCGGAAATGGAGTGGCCCTCCAGGATCTGGCCGTCGGCGTCCTGCAGCAGGTAGGTGCGGTTGCCGTGCAGAACCCCGGGGCGGCCGCCGGTGAGGGAGGCGGCGTGCTCCATGCGGTCGTCCACGCCGTGGCCGCCGGCCTCCACCCCGATGATGCGGATGTCGGGGTCGTCGAGGAAGGGGTGGAACAGGCCCAGCGCGTTGGAGCCGCCGCCGATGCAGGCCACGAGGATGTCGGGCAGGCGGCCGGTGCGCTCCAGCATCTGCTCTCGCGTCTCCTTGCCGATGATCGACTGGAAGTCGCGGACCATCGCCGGATAGGGGTGCGGACCCGCCACCGTGCCGATGCAGTAGAAGGTGTCGGAGACGTTGGTGACCCAGTCGCGCAGCGCCTCGTTCATTGCGTCCTTGAGGGTGCCGCGGCCGGACTTCACGGGGACGACCTCGGCGCCCAGCAGGCGCATGCGGAAGACGTTGGGCTTCTGGCGCTCCACGTCGGTGGCGCCCATGAAGACCACGCATTTCAGGCCGAAGCGGGCGCAGACAGTGGCGGTCGCCACGCCGTGCTGGCCGGCGCCGGTCTCCGCGATGATGCGGGTCTTGCCCATGCGCCGGGCCAGCAGGATCTGGCCGAGCACGTTGTTGATCTTGTGCGCGCCGGTGTGGTTGAGCTCGTCGCGCTTCATCCAGACCTGCGCGCCGCCGAGCTCCTTGGTCAGCCGCTCGGCGTGGTAGAGGGGGGAGGGGCGGCCGACATAGTGCTTCCAGAGGTCGTCCATCTCGGCCCAGAAGTCGGGGTCGTCCTTGGCCCGGCCGTATTCGGCCTCGAGCTCCAGGATCAGGGGCATCAGCGTCTCGGAGACGAAACGGCCCCCGAAGATGCCGAAGCGGCCGCGCTCGTCCGGGCCGGTGCGGAAGCTGTTGACGCCGTCTGCGCTCATGGATGGGGACTCCGCGGTCAGGTCTTCCCGCCCGTTTATCCCCGGCGAAGGGCGGGGTCGAGAGGCCTATTTCCAGAGCGGCCGCGTGAAGCCGGCGTGGGAGCGGGCGAAGCCCTGGGCCTCCCAGAAGCGGTGGGCGTCCGCGCGCTCCAGGCTGGAGGTGAGCTGGGCGTGGGTGGCGCCCCGGGCGCGGGCGCGGTCGAGGGCGTGGGCGACGAGGCGCCGCCCGATCCCCTCGCCGCGGCGGTCGGAGGCGGTGCGGACATCCTCCAGGATCGCGCGGGTGGCGCCGCGGCGGGAAACGCCGGGGACGAGGACGAGCTGGAGGCAGCCGACGATGCGCCCGGCCTCCTCGGCCACGAGGACCTCGACGCCGGGGGCTTCGCCGATGGCGGCGAAGGCGCGGGCGTAGGCGGGGTCGTCGGGGGCGCCCTCGCGGCCCGCGCCGAGGGGATCGTCGGCCAGCAGGGCGACGAGGGCGGGGATGTCGGCCTCGCGGGCCTGTCGGAACTCCAGGGTCATGCGGCGGGCCTTTCGGGGTCGCGCAGGGCGTAGGCGGCGCGCTCGAACGCCTCGAAGGCGGCCATGGCGCCGGGCTCCAGGAAGGGGAGCTGCTGCATCATCAGCACGCCCGCGAGGTTGGCGGCGGGGTCGATCCAGAAATGGGAGTTCATCACGCCCGCCCAGAAGAGGGAGCCGGCGCGGCGGCGGCCGGGGATGTCGCCCTCCACCCGCATGAAGCCGAGGGTGTGGGTCTTCTCGACCTCGGGGAAGAAATCGATGGTCTCGCCGTAATCGGGCTTCGCGGCGGGCTGGGGGGCGACGCGCAGGTCGCCGATGGCGTTCGCGCGCATCGCGGCGACGGCGTCCTCGGACAGGACGCGCGCGCCGTCGAGCTCTCCGCCCCGCAGGATCATGCGCAGGAAGCGGGCGTAGTCGGGGCCCGTGCCGTGCAGGGCGTGGCCCATGCCGAAGAAGTCGGGCTTTTCCGGCAGGTTGAGCTCGACCACGCGGCGCGCGCCCGGCTGGCCCGTGTGGACGGCGACGAGGCGGGCGGCCATGTCGGGCGACAGGACCACGTCGGTGTCGTGCATGTCGAGCGGGCCGAGGATCTCCCGGCGGAGGAAGTCGCGGATGGGTTCGCCGGCGACGGCCTCGACCACGAGGCCCAGCCAGTCGGTGCTGACGCCGTAGGCCCAGCGCTCCCCCGGGTCGAAATGGAGGGGGAAGGCGGGGAGCGACTCGCGCCGGCCGGCGGAGAGACGGGGGACGCCGTAATGCTCCAGCAGGGCGAGCTGGTCGGCGTTCCAGATGTCGTAGACGAGGCCGGAGGTGTGGGTGGCGAGCTGGCGGACGGTGGCCGGGCGGGCGGGGTCGCGCAGGCGGGGGGCGCCGTCCTCGGCCCAGCCCTCGAAGACCCGGAGAGCGGCGAACTCGGGGAGGATGTCGGCGACGGGGGCGTCGAGGTCGAGGCGGCCCTGGTCGGGGAGCTTCAGGGCCGCGGCCGTGCCGATGGCCTTGGTCATGGAGAAGAGGCGGAAGACCGAATCGACGGTCATGGGCGCCTCGCCGCCCTCGGCGCGCAGGCCGTGGGCGGATTCGTGGATGACGCCTTCGGCGTCGGCGAGCACGGCGACGCAGCCGGGCGTGTTCCCGGCGGCGACCTGGGCCTGGAGCGTCTCGCTGACGCGGGCGATCTCGGTCATGGGTCCTCCCTCCCTGTTCGCGGGGAGGATAGCGGACGGGGCGCCCCGGCGCCTACGGGGCGGGGACGGGCGCGGCCTGCGCGGCGGCGACGAAGGCGCGGATGAGGGCGGGGTCCTTGACGCCGGGCGCCGATTCGACGCCGGAGGAGACGTCCACCTGGCGCGCGCCCGTCAGGCGGACGGCCTCGGCGACGTTGTCCGGCGTCAGGCCGCCGGCGAGCATCCAGGGGACGGGCCAGTCGCGGCCGGCGATCAGGCGCCAGTCGAAGGGCGCGCCCATGCCGCCGGGCAGCGCGGCGTCCGGGGCGGGCTTCGCGTCCACGAGCAGCTGGTCGGCGACGGCGGCGTATTCGTCCAGGGCGGGCAGATCCCCGGGCGAGGCGATGCCAACGACCTTCATCACGGGCAGGCCGAAGCGGGCGCGGATGCCGGCCACCCGCTCCGGGCTTTCGGCGCCGTGGAGCTGGAGCATGTCCACGCCGGCCTCCACCAATGCGGCGAGGTGGTCGTCGGAGGCGTTGACGCTGAGGGCGACCCTGCACAGCGAAGGTGGGGCGCCGGCGGCAAGCGCGGCGATGGCGTCGAGCTCAAGGTGGCGGGGGGATTTCGGGAAGGAGACGAAGCCGCCATAGGCCGCCCCGGCCTGCGCGGCGGCCTCGACCGCCGCGGCCGTGGTCAGACCGCAGATCTTGACGCGGACCTCCATGCGGGGGGCTCAGCCGCGGGTGAGGCCGAGGATGTCGTCATCCTCCTCGCCGGCCTTGGCGGCGAGGCGGCGGTTCTCCTCCTGCAGGCGCTGGGCCTCCTTCTTGTAGCGCCGCTCCTGCCGGCGATGGCCGCTCTCGCGCAGGAGTTCCAAAACGAGGCCGACGAGCAGGCCGATGAAGACCGCGACGAAGATCGCGAGGTAGATCGGCAGGGTGACCTGCATGGGAATGGCGTCGGTCACGCCGGGCAGGCCGACGCCCTCGGGCAGAAGCCGCAGGGTGACCGGCCCGCGATTCGCGATGGCCAGAAGAACGGCCGCCACGGCGACCAGGCACAGGAAGGCAATCTTGACGTAGCGCACCGCGCTCTCCGTTCAGCTGCTCGCGCCGGCCGGAGGTTTCCGGTCTCGGCGCCTCACGTGTCGTCCTTCCCCGCCCCCTCGGCGTTGAGCCGCAGGCGCAGCTCCTTGCCGGTCTTGAAGAAGGGCACATGCTTTTCGGGGACCGGCACGGACTCGCCGGTGCGGGGGTTGCGGCCCATTCTGGCATCCCGCTTCTTCACCGAAAAGGCGCCGAAGCCGCGCAGCTCCACGCGGTCGCCGCTGGCGAGCGCCTCCGCAATCTCGTCGAAGACGGTCGACACGATCCGCTCGACGTCGCGGTGATAAAGATGCGGGTTCTCCTCGGTCAGGCGCTGTATCAGCTCCGACTTGATCATCCTCGCCCCCTCTGCGCGCTCTCAGGGGCGCGCATGTTTCGCTCAGCCAATCGCGGCATTATTGGACTCGCGGGCTCGAATGTCACTTTATTTTCAAACCTTCGCAAAGACGAGCCCGGCGCTCAGCGCATGATGGCGTAGAGGCGCGGGCCGGATGTCAGGCGCTCCAGCCCCAGCCGCTCCAGCGCAAGGCCGGCGGGCAGTCGGACGCCGAGAAGCTCCAGCAGGAGGCTGGTGGGCTCCTCCTCCAGCTTCGCCTCGAACACGGGCAGGTCGGGGGAGACGCCCTGCCCTTCCAGCCAGGCGCGGGCGGCCTCGGGGCCGCCGATGGCGTCCACCAGGCCGCGCTCCAGCGCCATGCGGCCGGTGAAGACGCGGCCGTCGGCGACCGAGTCGAGCGCCTCGCCCTCCAGCCCGCGCCGCTCGCCGACGAGGCCGCGGAACCAGGCGTAGGATTCCTCGATCATGCGGTCCTCCCAGGCCTCCACCTCGGGGGGCGTGTCGGAGAAGGGGGAGGGGCGGGCCTTGTAGACGTCCGAGCGCCGCTCCTTCATCTCGACGCCGAGGCTGTCGAGCAGGGCCTGCACGTCGGGCTGCTGCTTCACCACGCCGATGGAGCCGGTCAGGGTGTTGCCCCGGGTCAGCACGTGGTCGGCGGCGATGGCGGCGAGGTAGCCGCCCGAGGCCGCGACCTCGCCCATCAGGGCGACGACGGGCTTCTCGGCGGCGACCGCGCGGATGGCCTCGAATAGCGTCTCGGCCCCGGTGACGGTGCCGCCGGGGCTGTCGATCCGCACGATCAGGGCCTTGACGTCCGGGTCCTCGGCCATGTCCCGGATCAGGGCGTCGCGCTCGGGGTCGGAGTAGATGACGCCGAAGACGTCGTGGCGGGCCACATGCGGGCCGCTCTTCGAGGGGCCGCCCAGGTCGAGGATGGCGTAGGCCGCCAGCGCGAGGGCGAGCAGCGCGACGATCCGCCAGAATGTGAAGAGGCGCCTCATGGGCGCCTCTTCTCACGCCGGCTCGCGCCGGTCCAGTCCGGAATCCGCCGCGGCGCGGGATGCCGCGCCGCGGGGAGGGAGATCACTTCTCCTCTTCTTCGCCCTCGCGCGTCTGCTGGAGGGCGGCGCCCAGGATGTCGCCCAGCGAGGCGCCGGAGTCGGAGGAGCCGAACTGCTCCACGGCCTCGCGCTCCTCGGCGATCTCGCGCGCCTTGATCGACAGGCCCAGCCGGCGGCTGGCCTTGTCGATGTTGGTCACGCGGGCGTCGAGCTTGTCGCCGACCGAGAAGCGCTCGGGACGCTGCTCGGCCCGATCGCGGGCGAGGTCGGAGCGGCGGATGAAGGACTTGGCGCCCTCGTACTCCACCTCGATGCCGCCGTCCTCGATCTTGGTGACCGTGACGGTCACGATGTCGCCGCGCTTCACGCCGGCCACGTTGGTGGTGAAGCTGTCCTCCTGGAGCTGCTTGACGCCGAGCGAGATGCGCTCCTTCTCGACATCGACGTCGAGCACCACGGCCTGGACCATGTCGCCCTTCTGGTACTCGGCCAGCACCTGCTCGCCGGGGCGGTCCCAGTCGAGGTCGGAGAGGTGGACCATGCCGTCGATGTCGCCCTCGAGGCCGATGAAGAGGCCGAACTCGGTGATGTTCTTGACCTCGCCCTCGACGTGGGTGCCCGGCGGGTGGGACTCGGCGAAGGTCTCCCACGGATTGCCCAGGCACTGCTTGAGGCCGAGCGAGACGCGGCGCTTCACCGGGTCCACGTCGAGCACCATCACCTCGACCTCCTGGGAGGTGGAGACGATCTTGCCCGGATGGACGTTCTTCTTGGTCCAGCTCATCTCGGAGACGTGGACGAGGCCCTCGACCCCCGGCTCCAGCTCCACGAAGGCGCCGTAGTCGGTGATGTTGGTCACGCGGCCCATCAGCTTCATGCCGGCGGGGTACTTGGCCTCGACTCCCTCCCACGGATCGGCCTGCAGCTGCTTCATGCCGAGGCTGATGCGGTGGGTCTCCTTGTTGATCTTGACCACCTGGACCTTCACGGTCTCGCCGATGTTCACGATCTCGGAGGGATGGTTCACCCGGCGCCAGGCCATGTCGGTGACGTGGAGCAGGCCGTCCACGCCGCCCAGATCCACGAAGGCGCCGTAGTCGGTGATGTTCTTCACCACGCCCTCGATGGTGTCGCCCTCGGTCAGGCGCGCGACGACCTCGGCGCGCTGCTCGGCGCGGCTCTCCTCCAGGACGGCGCGGCGCGAGACGACGATGTTGCCGCGGCGCCGGTCCATCTTGAGGATCTGGAAGGGCTGGGGGACGCCCATCAGGGGGGTGATGTCGCGCACCGGGCGCACATCCACCTGGGAGCCGGGCAGGAAGGCCACGGCGCCGCCCAGATCGACGGTGAAGCCGCCCTTCACGCGGCCGAAGATCTGGCCCTCGACGCGGGCCTCCTTCTCGCTCGCGGCGGCCTCGAGGCGGTCCCAGGCCTCCTCGCGGCGGGCCTTGTCGCGGCTGAGCACCGCCTCGCCCTTCGCGTTCTCGACGCGGTCGAGATAGACCTCGACGGTGTCGCCCGCGTTCAGCTCCTGGGGTTCGCCCGGGCGCTGGAATTCCTTGAGCTCGACCCGGCCCTCCATCTTGAAGCCGATGTCGATGAGCGCCTGACCGTTCTCGACGGCCAGGACCTTGCCGCGCACGACCGAGCCTTCCTCGGGCATGTGCAGCTCGAAGCTCTCCTGCAGGAGGGCCTCGAAGTCTTCCATGGTGGCGTTCGCCATGTGCAGTATCGTCTCCGTTTCGGTCTGCTATTCGGGCCGGCCGGTTGAGTCCGGCGGTCTTTCGTCCGCTCCGTGAAGGCGGCGGGATAAACGCACGAAGGCCCCGGGAGTCCCGGAGCCTGCTCGATCAACTCAGCTCTCGCGCTTTCTTGTTATCAGCTCGGCCGCCTTGGCGATGGCCGCGTCTATAGTCAATTCCGTGGTGTCGAGCAAGAGGGCGTCCGGCGCGGGTTTCATGGGCGCGTCGGCGCGCGAGGCGTCGCGCTCGTCGCGGCGGCGGAGGTCGTCCGCGACCGATTCGAGCGTCACCGAAGGGTCCTTCTCGGACAGCTCGGCGTGGCGGCGGCGGGCGCGCTCGGCGTCCGAGGCGGTGACGAAGAGCTTCACGTCGGCGTCGGGGCAGATGACGGTGCCGATGTCGCGGCCGTCGAGCACGGCGCCCTCGGGTCGGGCGGCGAAGTCGCGCTGGAAGCGCAGCAGGGCCGCGCGGACCTCGGGGATGGCGGCGACGACGGACGCCGCCTCCCCGGCCTCGGGGGAGCGGAGGCCGTCGGCGTCGAGGTCGTGCGGGGTCAGGGCTTCGGCGGCGGCGACGGCCGCTTCGGGCGTGATGCCGCCCTGCGTCTCGCGCCGGGCCTTGAGGCCGGTGGCGCGGTAGAGAAGGCCGGTGTCGAGATGGGCGAAGCCGAACCGGGCGGCCAGCGCGCGGGCGAGCGTGCCCTTGCCGGCGGCGGCGGGGCCGTCGATGGCGACCACGAAGCTCATGGGCGTGTCTCCTCGATGCGCGCCGCCATCCGCGAACCACTCCGCCGGAGGCGGGCCGGGAAAGGCCGGCGTCGCCGGGTCGAGCTCGAAATAGTCGCCCCGCGTCTCGGTGTGGATATGGGCGACGGTGCGCAGCCCGGTCGGCCCGTCCAGCGTGCCGGCGAAGACGCCGATGCGGTCGCCCGACTCCGGGCGCCAGAAGAGGCTGGCGCCGCAGGTCGCGCAGAAGCCGCGCTCCGCCCGGTCGGAGGCGCGGTACCAGCGCAGGGTGGAGGCGGCCTCCAGTGTCAGCGCCTCGGGCGGCACGGCGGTGGCGGCGGCGTGGTGGCCGGAGGTCTTTCGGCATTGGGTGCAGTGGCAGGCCAGCACTGGGCGCAGCGGTCCGCGCAGGCGGTAGCGCACGCCCCCGCAGAGACAGCCGCCGGAAAAGCGCTCGGCGCTCACGCCCCCTCCTCGATGCGGGCGCCGAGGGCGCGCATCAGGGGCAGGAAGGCGGGGAAGGAGGTGGCGATCGGCGCGGCGTCGTCCACGCTGATCGCCGCCTTCGAGGCGAGCCCGGCGACGAGGAAGGACATGGCGATGCGGTGGTCGAGCCGGGCGGCCACCGTGGCGCCGCCGGGCAGGCCGCGGGGGCCGAGGCCGTGGACGGTGAGGCTGTCCTCCGTCTCCTCCACGCGGGCGCCGCAGGCCTCGAGGCCGCGGGCCATAGCGTCGATGCGGTCGCTTTCCTTCACCCGCAGCTCGCGCACGCCGGGCATGCGGGTGGGGCCCTCGGCGAAGGCGGCCAGCGCGGCGAGGACGGGGTATTCGTCGATCATCGCCGGGGCGCGGTCGGGGGGGACCTCGACGCCGCGGAGCGTGGAAAAGCGGGCCACGAGGTCGGCGGTGGGCTCCCCGCCTTCTTCGCGCTCGTTCTCCAGCGTCAGGTCGGCGCCCATTTCCCGCAGGGTCTCGATCAGGCCGGCCCGGGTGGGGTTCAGGCCGATGCCGGGGAGGCGGACCTCGGAGCCTTCCACCAGCAAGGCGGCGGCCAGCGGGAAGGCGGCAGAGGACGGGTCGCGGGGGACGCGGAGGGACTGGCCGGTCAGCTCGGGCTGGCCGGTCAGGCGGATGAGGCGGGCGCCGTCCTCGGCGGGCGCGGTCTCGATCGTGGCGCCGAAGCCGGCGAGCATCCGCTCGGTGTGGTCGCGGGTCGCCTCGGGCTCGATCACCTCGGTGACCCCGGGGGCGTTGAGGCCGGCGAGGAGGACGGCGGATTTCACCTGGGCCGACGCCACGGGGAGGCGGTAGCGGACCGGGACGGGGTCGGCGGCGCCGGTCAGCGCCAGCGGCAGGCGGCCGCCGGCGCGGGCGCGGGCCTCGGCGCCGAAGAGGGCGAGGGGGTCGGTGACCCGGCCCATGGGGCGCGCGCTCAGGGAGGCGTCGCCGGTGAAGCAGGCGAAGACCGGCGTGGTGGCCATGGCGCCCATGATCAGGCGCACGCCGGTGCCGGAATTGCCGCAGTCGATGACGTCGTCGGGCTCGGCGAAGCCGCCGACGCCGACGCCGTGGAGGCGCCAGGCCCCCTCGCCCAGCCGCTCGGCCTGCGCGCCGAAGGCCTGCATGGCGCGGGCGGTGTTCAGGACGTCCTCGCCTTCCAGCAGCCCCTCGATGCGCGTCTCGCCGACCGAGAGGGCGCCGAGGATCAGGGCGCGGTGGGAGACGGACTTGTCGCCGGGGATCTGCGCCTCGCCCTGCAGGGGGCCGTCGGCGTGCGCGGTGAGGGGCTGGGGGGCGGCGCGGGACATGCGTGGGCTCTCCGGGCGGACGGGCGCGACGGGGATAGCCGAGCGCGCGGGGCGGGTCCACCGTCCGAAGGGCGCGGTCCGGCGCCGGCGCGCGGCGTGGCGGGCGGGCGGGGGCGCGCGCCGGGGCCGGGCCGCGCCCGCCGCTCAGCGCCGGCGGAAGGTGAGGTAGTGGGGGCGGCGGCCCTCGCGCAGGGCTTTCCGCTCGTAGCGGGTGGAGGGCCAGCCCTCCCAGGGCTCGCGCCAGTCGGCCGGGCGCTCGGCGGTCCAGTCGAACTCCGGGTGGGCGCGAACCTGGAGAAGGGAGTGGCGCACATAGTCGGGGATGTCGGTCGCCACGCGCAGCTCGGCGCCGGGGCGCATCACGCGCGCCAGGGCGTCCAGTCCCTCGGGGTTCACGAAGCGGCGCTTGTGGTGGCGGGCCTTGGGCCAGGGGTCGGGGTAGAGGAGGAAGGCGCGGTCCACGGACCCCTCGGGCAGGACGTCCATCAGGTCGCGGGCGTCGCCGGGGTGGATGCGGATGTTGGTCAGCTCGCGCCGGTCGAGCTCGGCGACGCACTGGGCGACGCCGTTGATGAAGGGCTCGCAGCCGAGGATGCGCGCCTCGGGATGGGCCTCGGCCTGGGCGATCATGTGCTCGCCGGCGCCGAAGCCGATCTCCAGCCAGAGGGGGCCGTCGAAGCCGAAAAGGGCGCCTAGGTCGATGGGCCGGCGGTCGGGGTTCTCGTCCCAGCCCACGCCCTGCGGGCTCAGGCGCGCCAGGGTCGTCTCCAGATGCGCCTGCTGGCCGGGGCGCAGGCGCTTGCCCTTGCGCCGGCCATGGAAGTTGCGCCAGGGCGCGCCGTCGTCGCGCTGAGGGGGGTGCCGCTCGTTCATGGGCGGGGGCTATAGGGCGCGGGCGCGGGCGATGTCGAGAGGGGGCGGATCAGACGGCCTTGAGCAGGGCCTCCGCGAGATCCGTCCTCTCCCAGGAGAATCCCCCGTCGGCCTCCGGCGCACGGCCGAAATGGCCGTAGGCCGCCGTGCGCTCGTAGATCGGGCGGTTGAGGCCGAGGGCGGTGCGGATGCCGCGGGGGGAGAGGTCCATTATGCGGCTCAGGGCGGCTTCGATCCGCTCCTCGGGGACCTCGCCGGTCTCGAAGGTCTGGCAGTAGATCGAGAGGGGCTGGCTGACGCCGATCGCGTAGCTGAGCTGGATGACGCATTTCCTCGCCAGCCCCGCGGCGACCACGTTCTTGGCGAGGTAGCGCGCGGCGTAGGCGGCGGAGCGATCCACCTTGGTGGGGTCCTTGCCGGAGAAGGCGCCGCCGCCGTGCGGGGCCGCGCCGCCGTAGGTGTCGACGATGATCTTCCGGCCGGTCAGGCCCGCATCCCCATCCGGGCCGCCGATGACGAAGGCGCCGGTGGGGTTCACGTGCCAGACGGTCTGGGGGGTGAGCCAGCCCTCGGGCAGGACCTCGCGCACGTAAGGCCCCACGATTTCCCGGATCTCGGCGGAGGTCAGGTGGTCCTCGATGTGCTGGGTGGAGACGACGACGGAGTGCACCCCCACCGGGCGCCCCTGCTCGTAGCGCAGGGTGAGCTGGGACTTGGCGTCGGGGCCCAGCATCGGCTCCGCCCCGCTCTTTCGGACCTCGGCGAGGCGCTTGAGGATGCGATGGGCGTAGTGGATGGGGGCGGGCATCAGCTCCGGCGTCTCGTCCACGGCGAAGCCGAACATGATGCCCTGGTCGCCGGCGCCCTCCTCCTTGCCTTCGGACGCGTCCACGCCCTGGGCGATGTGGGCGGACTGCTCGTGCAGGTAGCAGGCGATGTCGCAGGTGCGCCAGTGGAAGCCCTCCTGCTCGTAGCCGATGTCGCGGATGCACCCGCGCACGACATCCTCGATGGTCTCGAGCACCGAGTGCGGGCCGCGGACCTCGCCGGCGAGCACGACGCGGTTGGTGGTGGCCAGCGTCTCGCAGGCCACGCGGGCCTCGGGCTCCTCGGCCATGTAGGCGTCCAGCACCGCATCCGAGATCCGGTCGCAGACCTTGTCGGGATGTCCCTCCGAGACGGACTCGGAGGTGAAGAGGTAGTGGTCTCGGGCCAAGGGACGCGCTCCTTTCGAGGGACCGCGCGTCCGGGCGCGCGCGGGGCACAATGGCGATCCCTCTAGGCCGCGGGCCGTCGCCGCGTCAAGAACCGGGGAACGGGTCCGCGCCGGCGGGGGCGCGGCGCCGCCCGGCCGCGGCGGAGAGAAGCAGGACGAGGACGGCCGCCGCCATGCCCGGCAGGTCGCCGAGCCGGGCGTAGGGCGTGGGCGGCAGGGCGCCGGGCAGCGGGGCCTGCACGACGCCGGCCTCCAGCAGGCCGAGGCTGGCGACGACGCGGCCGCGGGCGTCGATGATCGCCGAGACGCCGGTGTTGGCGGCGCGGGCCACGGGCAGGCCCTGCTCGATGGCGCGCATCCGGGCCTGGTGGAAGTGCTGCCAGGGGCCGGCGGTGGCGCCGAACCAGGCGTCGTTGGTCACCTGGGCGATCCAGCGCGGGCGGTCGGGCGCAGCCGCCGGCATCGCGTGGGGGAAGATCGTCTCGTAGCAGATCTGGGGCGCGAGGTCGGGCAGGCCGGGGACGGAGAGGCGGGCGGGGCCGGCGCCGGGGCCGAAGCCGCCGCTCTCCCCGACCATGGGGCCGAGGCCGAGCGCGCGGGCGGCGCCGTGGAAGGGCACGTATTCGCCGAAGGGGACGAGATGGCGCTTGTCGTAGCTGTCGAGGATCTCGCCGTCGGGGCCCAGCACGGTCATGGCGTTGCGCCAGGGGCGGGCGGGGCTCTCGTCGCGGGCCAGCCGGCGCACGCCCAGCAGGACGGAGGCCTCGCCCGCGCTCTCGGCGATGACACGGCGGGCCTCGGGTTCGCGCTCCAGCAGCCAGGGGATGGCGGTCTCGGGCCAGATGACGAGGGCCGGAGCGGGCTGGCCGGGCGCGGGGGCGGACAGATCGCGCAGGCGCTCGAAGAAGACGGGGATCATCTCCGGACGCCATTTCTCCCGCTGGCCGGCGTTGGGCTGGACGAGGCGGATCGCGGGCCCCTCGGGCGGGGCGGGCTGCGCGAGGCGCACGGCGCCCCAGTCCCAGGCGGCGAAGACCGCCGTCACGGCCAGCGCGAGCGCGGCCAGCGACAGGCGGCGCGGGTCGCGCGGGCGGGCGGGGCCGAGCCAGGGCGCGGCCGGCAGCGCGGCGAGGGCGAGCGTGAGGAATCCCAGCGCGTGCGGGCCGAACAGGGAGGCGGTCTGGGAGACCGGCGTGTCCGCCCAGGCGTAGGCGGCCAGCGCCCAGGGAAAGCCGGTGAGGACATGGGCGCGGGCGTAGTCGGCCAGCGTCCAGGCGGCGGCGAGCGCGAGGGCCAGCGGCCAGCCGCGGGGGGCGAGACCCCGGGCGAGGCGGAAAGCGGCAGCCCAGAACAGGCCGAGACCGGCCGCGAGGCCGACGATGGCGAAGGGCGCCATCCAGCCGTGGCGGGCGATGTCCACCAGGAAGGCCTCGACGACCCAGTAGAGGCCGGTGAGGAAATAGGCGCCGCCCGCCGCCCAGCCGATGGCGAAGGCCGCCCGGCCCGAGGGCGCGCGGGAGAGCAGCCAGGCGAGGCCCGGGACGGCGAGGAAGATCAGCGGCCAGGCGAAGACGGGCGGCTGGGCGGCGGTCAGCGCCGCTCCGGCGAGCGCGGCGAGGGCGAGGCGCCCGCGGCCGCTCTCCGCGGCGCGGGCGAGCCGGGCCGGGACGCTCACTGCGCGGCGCGCGGCGCGGCCTCGGCCTCCTCCGCCCGGTCGGCCTCCTGGGCCCGGGCGCGGGCCACGGCCGGGCGCAGGCGCACGCGCAGGCGCTTGATGCGGCGGGGATCGGCGTCGAGCACCTCGAACTCGTGGCCGTCGGGATGGACGATCACCTCGCCGCGTTCGGGGATGCGGTCGGCCAGCATGAAGACGAGGCCGCCGAGCGTGTCCACGTCCTCCTCCAACTCCTCGGCCAGGAGGGGGGTGTCCACGGCCTCCTCGAATTCGGGGATCTCCATGCGGGCGGAGACGATGTAGACGCCCGGCGCCTCCTCCCGGTAGGCGAAGGCGTCGGCGACGTCGTGCTCGTCCTCGATGTCGCCCACGATCTGCTCCAGCACGTCCTCGATGGTCACGAGGCCGTCCACGCCGCCGTATTCGTCGATGACCAGCGCCATGTGGATGCGCCCGCCCTGCATCTTCTGCAACAGCGCGTCGATGGGCATCGAGGGGGGGACGTAGAGCATCGGCCGGACCAGCGGGCGCAGGTCCAGGTCCTCCTCGTGGCGCCCGTTGAAGCCGAAGCGCAGGGCCAGGTCCTTGAGGTGGATGAAGCCCAGCGGGTCGTCCAGCGTCTCGCGATAGACCGGCAGGCGGGTGTGGCGGGTGCGCCGAAAGGCGTCCACCAGCGCGTCGAGGTCGGAGTCGACGTCCACCGCCTCGATGTCTGCGCGGGGCACCATGACGTCGATGACGCGAAGCTCGCGCATCCGCCGGACATTGAGCAGCATCGCCCGCTCTCCGGCCGTGCGCGCGCCGTCGTCCATGCCCTCGTCCTCCTCGGCCCGGTCGCCTCCGCCGAAGCCGAAGAACCGGGCGATGAAAGACTGGCTTCCTTCGCCGTCCTGCGACGGGTCGGCGTCCTCGGCGCCCGTCGCGCTCTCCGCCCCGTTTCCGGTCGGGGCCTGCCGTCGATCAGAGTCCATCGCTCCTTGCCTTCCGGGGTCCGGCGACGCGCCGGTCCTCAGCTTTCCTCGTCGAGATAGGGGTCGGGGCGCCCGGCTGCAACCAGGACCTCGCGCTCCAGCCGCTCCATGAGCCGGGCGTCGCCGTCGCGCTCGTGGTCGTAGCCGAGCAGGTGCAGCGCGCCGTGAAGGGCCAGATGGCAGGCGTGATCGGCGAGCGGGATCCCCTGCCCCTCCGCCTCCCGCGCCACGGTCTCGAAGGCCAGCGCCACGTCGCCGAGGCTCTCGCCGTCCTCCGGCGCGGGGCCGGGCGGGCGGGGCGGGCGGGCGGGGAGCTCGCCCGGCCCCGCGCCGCGGGCCTCGGCCCGAAGCTCGAAAGCCGGCCAGGAGAGCACGTTGGTGGGGGCCGCCCTGTCGCGGAAGCGGGCGTTGAGATCGGCCAGCGTCGCGTCACCGGCGAAAAGGAAGCTGACGGACCAGCCCCCGGGCTCGACCTGCGCCGCCTTCAGGGCGAGCGCGGCGGCCTCGCGGGCCAGCGCCTCCACGCCCGCCTCGCCGCCCAGCGCCTGCGCCCAGCGCTCGTCCTCGAGGGCGAGCTCGATCTGCGGCGCGTCCGTGACGGGCGCCTCAGCGGCGGCGGGAGTCATCGCCCCCCTCCGGGCCGGGGTCCGAGTCGTAGGCGTTGATGATGCGCGCGACCAGCGGGTGGCGCACCACGTCCGATTCGGCGAAGCGCGCCAGCCCGACGCCCTTCACCCCCTCCAGCAGCCGCACGGCTTGCACCAGGCCCGAGCGCACACCGCGGGGCAGATCCACCTGGCTCATGTCGCCGGTCACGGCCATGCGCCCGCCCTCGCCCAGCCGGGTGAGGAACATCTTCATCTGCATCTCGGTGGCGTTCTGCGCCTCGTCGAGCACCACGAAGGCGTTGGACAGCGTGCGGCCGCGCATGAAGGCCAGCGGCGCGATCTCGATCTTCTTCTCCTCCATCGCCTTCTGGAGCTGGCGGGCGGGCAGGAGGTCGTTGAGCGAGTCGTAGAGGGGCTGCATGTAGGGGTCGACCTTCTCCTTGAGGTCGCCCGGCAGGAAGCCCAGCCGCTCCCCGGCCTCCACCGCGGGGCGGGAGAGGACGATGCGGTCCACCCGCCCCTCCAGCCACATGGAGACGGCGACGGCCACGGCCAGATAGGTCTTGCCGGTGCCGGCGGGGCCGACGCCGAAGACCAGCTCCCTCTCGAACAGGGCGCGGGCGTAGTCGCGCTGGGTGCGGCTGCGCGGCTCCACGGTCTTCTTGCGGGTGCGGATCTCGAGGCGGCCGCCGGCGAACATCTCCAGCTGGTCGTCGCGGGCGCGGGCGGTC
>JBNJGE010000020.1:0-28009 GCA_051747505.1 Pseudomonadota bacterium
CACTACCTGTGGAAGCACGAGCCCTGCTTCATGGGCTGGATCAAGGGCAAGCGGCCGCCGAAGGTGGCCGAGGAGACGCTGGCCTCGACCTGGGAGCTGCCGAGCTTCGCCAGGGACGACCGGCCGGACCACCCGACGCCGAAGCCGCTGGACTGCTTCGGCGTCCCCATGCGCCAGCACGTCGAGCGCGGCGGGCTCTGCTACGAGCCCTTCTCCGGCTCGGGCTCGCAGATCATGGCGGGCGAGGCGAACGGGCGGCGGGTCTTCGCGATGGAGATCAGCCCGGCCTACGTGGACGTGGCGGTGGAGCGCTGGCAGGCGGAGACGGGCCGTGAGGCGGTGCTCGACGGGGAAGAAGCAACCTTTGCGGCCACGAAGGCTGAGCGGGTCGGCTCGCAGGCTACGGCTACGGAAGCGCACACGTCGTGAAGCAGTTCCAGCTGCAAGGACAGCCTTGCACCCGTTCGCAGACTAACGGCAGCTAGTCAGGAAGTCCCGCTCGCGCCAGAGCGGCGCCGTGCTGATCGAGCACCGCCTGGTCCCGGAACGGTTGGCATCGAAGCCAGCGCGAGAGGCGAAAACGCGGCGCTCGAGACAGGAGCGCGGCCACTTCCGCCTGAGCGTCCTCGCCGCGTCCAAGCGCATCGAGCGCCTCTGCACGAAACAGCCTTGCACTGGCGAACCAGGGAGAGATCTCCAGCGCGTGGGAAAGCGGCGAGAGGCCGCGCTCCGGCTCGCCAACGCGAATGTAGGCGTGGCCCAGTTCTGTCAGCACATTGCTCAGCGGAATTGGGGAGAGCCGCATGGCGTATCGCGCATAGTCGAGGCCGTGATCGGGTCTGCCGGAGTAGGTCGACACCATCGCAGCAGGGTGGTGGACGTCACCGCTGCTCGGGGCGAGAGCGGCCGCGCGCGCCACCAGGTCCAGAGCCTCGTCGTGTTGCCGCGCAATCATGCGCGCGTACCCGAGGCCCCCCAGGGCGAAGGGCATATCCGGCTCGCGGCTGAGCGCATCGGCGAAAGCGGCGTCCGCGCGCTCCAAGGCTGCCGCACGGTCGCCCCAGCCATACCTGGCTTCGTCGGCGTACGTCCATCCGAGGTAGGCGTGCGGAACTGCCCAGTCGGGGCTCAGGCGAACGGCCTCCAATAGGCGTTCGCGCGCGGCCTCGTTGGTGCGCCGCGTGAACTTGAAGTACATCGCCCGGCCTTCCCTCAGCGCGACATAGGCCGGAACGGTCCAGCTGCCTCGCCGCCAGAGGCGCACCTGCTCGCCGGAAGAGAGATGTATCTCCAAGCCTTCCATGACGCGGAGGGCGATATCGTCGATCAAAGCGAATACGTCGTTCGCAGGGCCGTCAAAGCGTTCGGCCCACACATGCCCGCCCGTCTCGGCGTCGATCAGCTGCGCCGTCACG
The DNA here is from genome assembly GCA_051747505.1 of Pseudomonadota bacterium. Taxonomy (GTDB): domain Bacteria; phylum Pseudomonadota; class Alphaproteobacteria; order Rhodobacterales; family Rhodobacteraceae; genus Albimonas. The sequence continues at coordinate 1,416 of JBNJGE010000020.1, forward strand.
CGGACCCTTCCGGCCGCGGATCTCACGCTGCCTTCGAGCACGTGGCGCACGCCCAGCGCTCCGGCGGCCTCGCGGACGTCGACAGCCCTGCCTTTGAAGACGAAGCTTGAGTTGCGGGCCGCGACCAGCAGGTCTGGGGCTTTCGTCAGCGTTGTGATGATGTCCTCGGCCACGCCATCGGCGAGCGCTTCGGCGTCAGGACCTGCACCGAACGCCTGGAAAGGGAGAACGGCTAGGGAGGCTCGGACTTCCAGCGGCCTGTCATCTCCGCCCGCCGGCCGGAGCGCTTGCGCCTGCGCTGTCCCCTGCGGCGACGGATGCGTCTCCGGCCGCCACTTCCAGATGCGGACGGGACGAGCTGCACCTTTGAGGTGGACGCCGTCCACCTGCTCGAAGTTCAACGGGCTGCGGTCTTGAATCTGTGAATGCACCTGCTCCGACAGAGAAATGCCGCCCGTTTCCGCCACGCTTTCAAGGCGAACCGCGCGATTGACGCCGTTCCCGTACACGTCGCCGCCGTCCAGGATGACGTCGCCCAGTTCGACCCCGATCCTCACCTTCAGGGCATCTGGACCGCGCGCGACCATCGCTTTCTGAATCGCGGCGGCGGCCTCGACGGCCGATGTCGCGCTGGGGAACTCGGCGAGAAGTCCGTCACCCGTACGTTTGACGATTCGCCCCCCGACGGCCGCTATGGCGGGGGCCCATACCTCACCCTCGGCGGCGCGGACCCGGGCGAAGGCGCCGGTCTCATCCGCCGACATCAGGGTGGAGTAACCTGCAACGTCGAGCGCAAGTATCGCGCTAAGCCGCCGCTCCATATCGAGTTGTTCCAGTGCCAGACCGAGCTTGACAGTAGCCGACGCGGTACGGCCGGTCCACGAGAGCATCGGGAAAGCCGGCTTCAGAGGCGGCGGGCTGCGAGGCTTCGACAGATGAACGCAGGGACCAATGCCGCAGAGCCGAATGATGTCTTTGATCGAGGCGCTCGCCAACGTCCTCGTCGGCTACGCCGTGGCGGTGCTGACCCAGATGCTGGTGTTCCCCTGGTTCGGGCTGTCGGCGCGCGTTGGCGACGCGCTGGCGATCGGCGGCATCTTCACGCTCATCTCGATCGCCCGTGGCTACGCCCTGCGCCGGCTGTTCGAAACGCTGCGATCGAGAGGGCTCATGGCTCCATCCCGCGAACGGCCTGCCGCCACTCGCGCTGTATGTCCGCGAGAATAGCTTCCGCCGGCTTGACCTCCTGAACCAGATGGACGCCCTGTCCGGCCCACATGGGCATAGCTTCCACCTCGCCTTCCGCGGCCGGCTGGGGCGTGACACACCCGTAGATCGGGATCTCGCGCTCGCCCATCCGAACGATGATCTCGCCTTCGCGCGGACGCGCGCCGGACGGCGGCCTGCCCGCCGCCTCCCATTGATCGACGGCGGAGTTGCGGAGAACCCTGTGCGGCGCGTCCGGCCAGCCGATGTCGAACAGGTTCGAAAGGTGGACCGTGTCGGCTTCCTGCGCCGCGAGCACACGCTCCCGGTAGTGCGGATGGATGGTCGCTTCGCTCGCAGCGAGAAAGCGCGTTCCCATCCACGCTCCCGCCGCGCCGAGCGCCATCGCCGCCGCCAGGCCCCGCCCGTCCGAAATGCCGCCCGCCGCGATGACCGGAACCGGCGCGACCGCATCGACCACCGCGGGAACAAGGGGCATCGTGGCGACGGACCCGCGCACGTGGCCGCCTGCCTCCCAGCCCTGCGCGACCAGAGCGTCCGCGCCGGCGTCGACCGCCCTTCGAGCCTCGTCCGCAGTGGCGACGGTCATGAGAACGGTTGCTCCAGAAGCCTTGGCGCGCCGGACCAGCTCCGGGGCCTCGCCCCAGAAGAGCGAGATGATCGGCACGCCTTCCTCCAAGGCCACCGCCAGCCGCTCCTCCTGCGGAAATACGAGGTTCAGGTTCACGCCGATCGGCTTCTGCGTGAGGGTGCGAGTCTCCCTCACCCGCTCACGCAGGACGGCGGGATCGACCGACCAGAGCGGAAGGATCCCGAGTGCGCCGGCCTCGCTCACGGCCGCCGCCAGCTCGGGGCCGACCGCTCCCCCCATCGGCGCGAGCACGATGGGCACGTCGATCCCGAGAAGATCAAGCACGGAAGAGCGCATGGCCATTTCCTCGGTCGGCGCAAAATCTTCTTGAGGGTACGCTTCGCCGGAAGCCATGTCATGTGCAGCGATAGGAGCGCCGCCGCCAGCGTTTCGGGGCGGCGCTCCGCCAAGGGTCAGGCCTTGATGAAGTAGACCCGCCCGCGCCCCTCGACCTTCTCGGAAGTCACGTTCAGCCCCAGCCGCTTCTTGAGCGCCCCGGCGATGGCGCCGCGGACGGTGTGGGGCTGCCAGCCGGTGGCTTCGGCAATCTCGGCGATGGTGGCGCCGTCGGGCGCTTCGAGCATCTCGATCAGCTTGGCCTGCTTGGTGCCGGCGCGCGGCGTGCGCGCCGTGGGCGCGGGGTCGGAATGGGCCGGGGCGTCCGCCGGAGCCTCCGCGCTCGGCGCCTTGTCGGCGGCCGCCGGCGCGCTGTCGGGACCGTCGGGCTCCACGCCGATGGCGTCCATGGCGGCGTGGGTGGCCATGAGGGTGACGTCGTAGCCGTCGTCGCTGCGTCGCCAGACGGGGTCCTGGCCGGCGGCCTCGATCTCCTCCAGGAGCCCCTTGCGCAGCAGGGCCCCGACGACCTTGGCGGCGGCCCCGCCCTTCAGGCCTTCGGGCAGAGGCAGCGCTAGGCGCCCGGCCCGCTGAGCGGCGGCGGAGAGAACGAGAAGCTGTGTGTCGGTGAGCGTGGTCATGGGGTCGTCTCCGTGGTCGGAGCCCGCGCCATGCGGACCCTTCTACGACCCCGAGCCGCGCAGGGCGCGGCAGGGAGTTCCGGCTGCTCCGGAGATCAGCGAGCGCAGTCGCCCTCGCCGAAGGCGCTGTCGGTGATGCGCTTCAGGAGGCTGGCGTAATGCTCGAGGGTTCCGACCGTCGCCCAGCCGACCTCGTTGGGATGGACGTTGAAGTGCTCGTCGCTCAGGTCCTGGAGCCGATCGAGCATCGCGTCGATCTCGGCCTTCCTGGCGATGAAGGCCGCCAGCGCGGCTTCCTGGTTGCGCCGGGCCTTCTCGGCGCGGGGCTCAAAGCGGGGCGTGGTGACCGGGTTCGGGCGGGTCATCGGGGTGGCTCCCTGGCGAGTTGCGTCGTTCGCGTGATGGGACGTTCGCTCCGCCCGCGAAGCGCATCAACCGAATAAGCGCATGTTTTTGAATGATAATCCGGTAACGCCATGGAGGGCATGAGCGAGCGCGCCTACGCGGCGCATGTCGGGATGTCGCGCGGCGCGATCCAGAAGGCGAAGGCCGCCGGCCGGCTGGTCCTGCACGCCGACGGCTCCATCGACGCCGCCGCCTCCGATGCACGCCGCGCGGCTGCGACCGATCCCTCGAAGAGCCGCCCCGCATCCGTGCACCCCGCCCCGGCGATGAAGCCGGTGCCGCAGACGGCGGTCTCGGCGGTGGGCGAGACGCTCAAGGAGCAGGGGCTGGCGGCGCCGGCGAGCGGGGGCGGGACGACCTTCCTGCAGGCGAAGACGGCGCACGAGGTGCTCAAGGCCCAGGAGCGGCGCATCCGGCTCGCCAGGCTCAAGGGCGAGCTGGTGGACCGCGACCGGGCGACGGCGCTGGTCTTTCGGCTGGCGCGCGAGGAGCGCGACGCCTGGGTGACCTGGCCGGCGCGCGCGGCGGCGCTGATGGCCGCGGAGCTCGGGGTGGAGACGGCGGCCCTGCAGAAGGTTCTGGAGGCCCATGTCCGCGCCCATCTCGACGAGCTCGCGGAGCCCCGCGTCGCCCTCGGCTGAGCCGGCGGGGTTCGACGGGGCCGAGGCGCTCATCAAGGCCTGGTCGCAGGGGTTGACGCCGGATCCGCATCTGACGGTCTCGGAATGGGCGGACAGGCACCGCTGGCTGAGCTCGCGCGCTTCGGCCGAGCCCGGGCGCTACCGCACCGACCGCACGCCCTACATGCGCGAGATCATGGACCGGCTGAGCCCGGGCGACCCCGTCCAGCGGGTGGTCTTCATGAAGGCCGCGCAGGTGGGGGCGACGGAGGCGGGCAACTGCCTGATCGGCTTCGTCATGCACCACGCGCCGGGGCCGATGCTGGCGGTCCAGCCGACGGTGGAGCTGGCCAAGCGCAACTCGCGCCAGCGCATCGACCCGCTGATCGAGGAGAGCCCGGCGCTGCGCGAGCGGGTGCGCCCGCCGCGGGCGCGCGACAGCGGCAAGCCGTCCAAGGGCTCCATCGACTGGATGCGCGCGCAGGGCATGGATGTGCGGGAGTTCGAGGCCGAACTGGCAGCCATCGAACGCCGACTCGCGCCGCTGGTCGATGAGGCCGAGACCATCGACGCCATGCTCGCCCCTTATGAGTTGATCAAGGAAGAGCTGAAGGAGGCGCGCGCCACGCTGCGACGGCTCAAGGCAGCTTTCGTTGAGCGGCTGACGGCCGCACGGGCCGAGCTGGACGACGACGATTGCCGCGAGCTGGTGCTGGACATCGACCGTGAGCGGCTACTTGACCGGCTCGAGCGCGCCCGGGTCCGCCGCGTTGGCGCTCTGGTGAACGACCTGGAGCGGCTCTGGGATAAGTATCGGGTCAGCCTCAAGAGGATCGAGCGGCGCAGGGTCGACGCGACGACGCGGCTCGACAGCTTTCTCGCGGAGCTCGGTTATGCGTGAAGAGTCCACGATTAGAATTGGCGAGCTGGCTGACGGGGTCAGAGGTGTTGGTCGTGTCCCGGGAGGTGGTGTAGCTGAGGCGGTCATCGGGTTCCTCGGTAGGGTCGTGTGTGGACGCCCCCCTCGGATGCAAGCGCGGATTTGGACGGTGCGGGATGTGGTCGGGTGCAGTCGTGTGTCCGGCCTGTCGTAGCGGCCATTCACGCCGCGGGCCTGTATGGAGATTCGCGGATCGGGTCCACATCGGGTTGGCGAGCTCGCGGCTCCGAACCCTAACTCTGGTTGCCCCGGTCCCGTCTCTTCGACCGTCGTCCCTTACCGTCCCTTGCCCCGCTCACATCGCCGGCGTCGCCCGGCCTTCGCCGCCGCTCAGGCTGCGATGGCCGAACCTCGATAGTCCTCCTTCTTCGTCGCCATCGCCCAGAGCATTCGGGCCATCTTGTTGGCGAGCGCCATCGCCACGAGGATCCGCGGCTTCCGCGCCATCATGCGCTCGAGCCATGAGCCGGCCGGTGGCGCTTTGCGGATCGCCCACCGGACCACGCTCATGGCGCCGATTATCAGCAGTCGCCGGATATCGCGCTGCCCCATGCGGGAGATCTTGCCGAGCTTCGGCTTTCCGCCTGTCGACATCTGCCTTGGGGTTAGCCCGAGCCAGGCGGCGAAGTCTCGGCCGCTTCTGAAGGTTTCCAGCGGCGGTGCGAAGGCGCGGATCGCCATGGCGCCGATCGGCCCGACGCCAGGCATGGTCATCAAGCGGGCGATCTCCTCGTCCTGTGCAGCCCGGTTCCGGATCTCCTTCGCAAGCTCGTCGATCCGGGCGTCGAACCAGGCGATCTGCTCAAGCAGCATCATTCCGAGAGATCGCACTGTCTGCGGCATCGCGGCGCTCGGGCTTTCGAGGATCTCGCCCAGTCGGCGGGCGCTGGCCAAGCCTTGCGGCGCGATCCGGCCGTGCTCGGCGAGATGGCCGCGAAGCGCATTGATCACCTAGGTCCGCTGACGCACCAGAAGGTCACGCGTTCGGAAGAGCATGCTCTCGGCCTGCTGCTCCTGAGTCTTCACCGCGACGAAGCGCATCGTCGGCCGCGACGCCGCTTCGGCGATCGCCTCCGCGTCGTTCTTATGCCGTTTCACATAGGGCTTCACGTAAATCGGCGGGATGAGCCGAACGTCATGGCCCAGCTTCGCAATCTCCCTGCCCCAGTGGTGCGCGCTCGCGCAGGCCTCCATCGCCACGATGCAGCTGGGCTGCGCCGCAAGCGCCTCGAGCAGCTTCTCGCGCGTGAGCTTCCGTCGGAATGCTACCGACCCATCGGCGCCCGCGCCGTGCAGCTGAAAGCTCCTCTTGCCCAGATCAACCCCGATGATGCTCGCCGTGTCCATGGTCATCGTCCTCAGCCTCTCCGCCAGAAACCTGTGTCGTAGTCGGCGCGAGCCGGGCGGGGGCGTCCACCCCATCGGGTTGCGGCACCAACCTGGACCCGAGGATGACCCCGATGACCAAGCCCACGATGGACCTTCGCACGCTGGTGGAGAAGAGCGCGGACGCCGACCTGCTTCGCGAGATGATCGGCTTTGCGGCCGAGCGGTTGATGGAGCTGGAGGTCGGCGCGAAGGCCGGCGCCGACTACGGTGAGAAGTCCCCCGACCGTCTGGCGCAGCGCAACGGCTACCGGGACCGGGACTGGCAGACCCGCGCCGGCTCGGTCGAGCTGCGCATTCCACGGCTGCGCACCGGCTCGTATTTTCCGTCGTTCCTGGAGCCGCGCCGCGCCGTGGAGAAGGCGCTGACGGCGGTGATCCAGGAGGCCTATGTGCAGGGCGTGTCGACCCGCGCCATGGACGACCTCGTGCAGGCCATGGGCGGGGCCGGCGTCTCCAAGAGCCAGGTCAGCCGGCTGTGCGAAGAGATCGACGAACGGGTCGACGCCTTCCTGACCCGTCCGATCGAGGGCGAATGGCCCTACCTCTGGATCGACGCCACCTACCTGAAGGTCCGCCAGGGCGGGCGCATCGTCTCCGTCGCGGTCATCGGGGTCATCCTCGGGTCCAGGTTGGTGCCGCAACCCGACCCTACCGAGGAACCCGATGACCGCCTCAGCTACACCACCTCCCGGGACACGACCGACCGGGGGCCAACGTTCTCTGCTTGGAACTGTTTCAGCACGGCGGCGCTCTCCGGCGTGCACCGGATCAGCAGATCAGGAGCGATGAGGGGCGGAAAGGATATTGGGCACGGGAGGCGCGGCTCATGCTCGACTCTGCCGCACGCGGTCCAATCCGCTCGCCACGTGATCAACGTGACAGAGCCCATGCCAGGCTTCTGCCCGCTGAAAAATTCTAACAACCGTTCGGTGAAGCCTGTATGCTCCGCCCCGTCAGGAGCGCCGGAAAAGGCGCCGTGGTAACGGGAGGAGAGACATGCGCCCCGAGGACTTCACCGACGTGATCTACAGGGAACTGGACGGTGTCGCCCGCATCTCGATCAACCGCCCCGACCGCATGAACGCCATGCGGAGCCGCACGGTCGAGGAGATGATCGAGGCCTTCCGCGAATGCGGCTGGAAGGATTCCATCGGCGTCATCGTGCTGACCGGCGAGGGAAAGGCCTTCTGCGTGGGCGGCGACCAGGTCGCGCATGACGGGCTCTATGACGGGCGGGGCGCCATCGGCCTGCCGATCGAGGAGCTGCAGTCGATCATCCGCGACGTGCCCAAGCCGGTGATCGCCCGCGTGCAGGGCTACGCCATCGGCGGAGGCAACGTGCTTGCGACGCTGTGCGACCTGACCATCGCCTCCGAAAGCGCGGTGTTCGGACAGGTGGGCCCCAAGGTCGGCTCGGTGGACGCGGGCTTCGGCACCGCCTACCTCGCCCGGATCGTCGGCGAGAAGAAGGCGCGGGAGATCTGGTACCTGTGCCGCCGCTACCCGGCGCGGGAGGCGCTGGAGATGGGCCTCGTCAACACGGTCGTGCCGGACGCGGAGCTGGACGCCGAGGTGGACCGCTGGTGCGCGGAGATCCTCGAGCGCAGTCCCACCGCCATCGCCTTCGCCAAGCAGTCCTTCAACACCGACACCGAGAGCATTCGCGCGACCAGCGCCTTCTCGATGCAGGCGCTGAAGCTCTACTATCAGACCGCCGAGAGCCAGGAGGGCGTGCGCGCCTTCCTGGAAAAGCGCAAGCCGGACTTCCGCAAGGCGATGAAGTCGTGACCGGCGCGGCGCTGGTCGTGGGCGGCGGGCGCGGCGTGGGCCGGGCCTGCGCGCTGGAGATGGCCGCGGCGGGGGCCGATGTGGGCATCGTCTACCGCTCGGACGACGCGGCGGCCGAGGAGACGCTGGCCGGCATCCGCGCCGTCGGGGCGCGGGGCGGCGCCTGGCGGGCGGACGTGCGGGACCGTGCGGCGCTCGACGCCGCCTTCGACGGCTTCGTCACGCAGTTCGGGCGGCTGGACGCGCTGGTGCACAGCGCCGGCGCGCCGCTGCAATGGCGTCCGGTGCGGGAGCACGACCCGGAGGTCTGGACCGACTTCATCGCCTCGGACCTGTGCGGCGCGTTCCACTCCATCCAGGCGGCGCTGCGGCGGATGCACGCGCAGGAGGGGGGCGGGGCGATCGTGGCCATCTCCTCCATCGCCGCGCAGATGTGCCAGAGCCGGAACAGCCAGGGCGCCGCGGCCAAGGCCGGGCTGGAGGCACTGGTGCGGGTGACGGCGCGCGAGGAGGGGCGGAACGGCATCCGCGCCAATGTGGTCTCCATCGGACTGACGGACACCGACATGACGGCGGAGGCGCGGGAAGCCTGGGGGCCGGAACGCCTGGAGAAGATCGTCTCGGGCTTTCCCGTCCCGCGCATCGGCCGGCCGGAGGAGATCGCGCGCGCGGTCCGCTTTCTGCTCGGGCCGGACGCGTCCTACATCACCGGCAAGGTGCTGCAGGTGGATGGCGGGCAGCATATCGGGGGGTGAGGGCGGCGCCTCGGGCGCCCCGTTCCCCGAAGCCCCGGTCCTGCGCCGCGGGCCGGGGAGAGGCCCCGGACCGGGTCCGGGGCGCGGATCACAGGCCCAGATAAGCCTCTCGCACACGGTCGCTTTCCAGCAGCTCCGCGCTCGGCCCCTGCAGGACGATCGCGCCGTTCTCCAGCACGTAGGCCGTCTCCGACAGCTCCAGCGCCATCTGCGCGTTCTGCTCGACCAGCAGGATGTCCACGCCTTCGCGCGAGATATCGAGGATGATCTTTCCGATGGTCTGCACCACGGTGGGCGCGAGGCCGATCGACGGCTCATCCAGCATCAGGAGCCGGGGCGCCGCCATGAGGGCGCGCGCGACCGCGAGCATCTGCTGCTGCCCGCCGCTCAGCGATCCGGCGGGCAGGTTCATACGCTCGCGCAGGATCGGAAAGTGCTCCAGCACCTTGTTGAGGTCGCGCCGGACCGCCGCCTCGTCGTCCCGGGCGTAGGCCCCGCACCGCAGATTGTCCCGCACGCTCATGGACCCGAAGAGCCGCCGCCCTTCGGGCACCAGGGTCAGTCCGCGGCGCACCAGCCGGTCGGGCGTCCAGCCGGTCACGTCCTGGCCATCGAAACGCACGCGGCCCGCGCCCGGGCGCAGCAGGCCGGCGACCGTCTTCATCAGCGTGGTCTTGCCCGCGCCGTTGGAGCCGACGAGGGCCGTGATCCGCCCGCGATTCACGTCAAGGTCCACGTTCTCCAGGGCGGGGACCCCGTCATAGGCGACGCTCAGTCCCTCGACGCGGAGCATGTGTTCGGAGTCGCTCATTCTTTCCTGCCCAGATACGCCTCGATCACCGCCTCGTCGCGGCTCACCTCCTCGGGGCGGCCCTGCGCGAGCAGCCGGCCGTGATCCAGCACCAGGATGCGGTCGCATATGCGCATCACCGCGCGCATGTTGTGCTCGACCAGGAGGATCGAGATGCCGAGCTCGCTGCGGATCCTTTCGAAGAGGTCCAGCGCCGTCTTCACCTCCTGCCCCTGCAGTCCCGTCAACGGCTCGTCGAGGCACAGCAGCTTCGGGCGGGTGGCGAGCGCGATGGCGATGCTGAGCATCCGCTGGCGGCCGTGCGGGAGGTTGCCGGCCTTCTCCTCGAGACTGTCCGCGAGCCCGGTCAGCTCCGCGGTCTCCCACGCGCGGGCCATCCGGGCGGCGGGACCCCGCGCATGCCGGGTGGCGGCGACGAGAATGTTGTCCAGCACCGTCATCTCGGACAGCAGGCTGTCATGCTGGAAGGTGCGCACGAGGCCCATGCGGCTGATCTCGACGGCGCTCGCCCGGGTGATCTCACGGTCCAGGAACCAGAACCGCCCGGCGGAGAGGCGGTGGAAGCCGCTGAGCATGTTGAAGGTCGTGCTCTTGCCCGCGCCGTTCGGCCCGATCAGGCCCAGGATCTCGCCCGGCCGCAGCTCGAAGCTGAAGTCGTCCACGGCGACGAGGCCGCCGAAGCGCCGCTGAAGGCCTTCGGCGCGGAGGATCGGCTCCCCGCTCATCGCCCGTCCGCCCTGGCCGGGGCGCGCCGCTGGGCGCGGCTCCGGGCCGCCAGCGCCTCCGCCGCGCCCAGCAACCCCTTGGGCATGAGCAGCAGGGCCGCCACGATGATGGCCCCGTAGAAGATGTTCTCCTGCATCCCGAAACCCGCGAGCCACTGTCCGACCAGCGTGAGCAGCGCCGCTCCGACCACGGGTCCCAGCGGGTGGTCCTCGCCCCCGATCTTGACGTAGGCGAGCGCCAGCACGGCCAGGAAGAAGCTGAAATCGCCCGGCGTCACCACGGTGTTGGTGTAGGCGTGCAGCCCGCCGGCCAGTCCGGCCGCCGCAGAGGCGATGACCACGCACGACACCTTGAGCCAGGTGACGTTCAGCCCCACCGAGCGAGGGATGTCCTCGTTGATCGAGATCGCCTTGAACAGCCGCCCGAGATGGCTGCGCTCGACCGCGTAGAGCGCGAAGAGAGTCAGCGCCAGAAGCCCGATGACCAACGCGGGGAACCAGGCCTCGATCTCGAGCGGCGGGAAGATGCCGACCATGCCCGAATTGCCGCCGACCGCGTCCGTCTTGGAGTAGATCATGCGCACCACCTCGGTGAAGGCGAACGAGATGAGTAGGAAATACGGCCCCCTGGTGCGCAGCGTGATCCAGCCGAACACGGCGCTGACGGCGGCCACGACGACGGGGGCCAGAAGGATCGCCGGCACGAAGGACCAGCCCCAGAGCGACGCGGCGACGCCGGAGGCGTAGGCGCCCAGCCCGAAGAAGGCCGCCGTGGCGATGTTCAGCTCGCCGATCAGCAGCACGAAGCGCAGGGCAGCGGCCAGCACGGCGTTGCTGAAGATCCAGATCGCCACCTGCACGTAATAGACGCTGCCGCTGAACAGCGCGAAGGCGACGGCCGCCGCGGCGACCGCCGCGCAGAGCCCGAGCCCGAGCCTATCGTTCGACATGACCCATGATCCCCTGCGGCCGCGCCAGCAGCAGCGCCATCACCAGCACGAACATGGCGATGGTGGCCGTGGACGGGTCGAAATAGTAGCCGCCGACGCTCTCGATCAGCGCGATCAGCAGGCCGCCGACGATGGCCCCGCTGACGCTGCCGAGACCGCCGACGATGATGATGATGAAGGCCTTGATCAGGAACTCGTCGCCGATGACCGTCGTCACCGCGTGCAGCGGCGCCATCATCGCCCCTGCGCAGGCCGCCAGCGCCGCCCCGATCAGGAAGCCGTAGAGGGCGATCCGCTTGTAGCGGATGCCCTGAAGCATCGCCGCCTCCTGGTCCTCGGCCGCCGCCCGCAGCCCGAGACCCAGCTTGGTGCGCTGGATCAGCAGGTACAGCCCGCCGGTAATCACCGCCGAGGCGCAGATCAGCAGCAGGCGCTGGACGGTCAGCGAGGCGCCCAGCACGCTGACGTTGCCTTCGGCGAGATGCGGCACCACCCGCGGCGCGCCCCCAAAGATGGCCAGGAAGGACCCGTTGAGGAACAGCACCAGCCCGATCGACAGGATGAAGGACCCGATCAGGTCGCGCAGGAACCTCTGGAAGCCGAACTGGTAGACGACCAGCCCGATGGCGCACACCGTCGCCAGCGCGGCGGCGAAGGACAGCAGGTAGGCCGCCCAGACCGAGAGGCCGAGATCGGAGATGGCCCATGGCATGACGGCCGAAACCGTCAGCGCGGCCGCCGTGAAGAACGCGCCATGGGCGAAGTTCACGATCTTCATGACCCCGAAGATCAGCGTCAGGCCGAGCGCGAACAGCACGTAGACCGCGCCGATCTGCAGGGTGTTGAGCAGGAGCTGGATATAGAGCGTCATCGTCCCCCGGATCGTCTGGCGCCCGCGCGCTGAACACTGCGGAGGCCGCGCGCGCTCGCGCGCGACCCCCGATCTTCGCCCCGCAGGGTCAGTTCTGGCTCAGCCGCTTCTCGAGTTCGGGCGGATTGACCCGCTTGACCTCGACGATGCGGCCGTCCTGCACCTGCGTGACGATGGTCGGCAGCAGCATCTGCTGCGGAGAGCCGTAGACCTCCGCCGCGCCGAAGGCGGAGGGGCCGTAGGAGGACTCGAACACGATCTTGGGCAGCGTCTCGGCCAGGACCTTCGGGTCCAGGCTGTCCGCGGCCTCGGCCGCCGCCTTCAGCGCCATCGTGGCGTCCCAGGTGCCGATGGTGATGACGTTGAGCGGCTCGCCGAGATCCCGCTTGGCGCCCTCGTTGAGCTCGCGCTGGACGGCCGTGGCGGCGTCGCCGCTGTAGTCGGCGGCGAGCCCCATGTAGACGCCCTCGGCCGCCTTGCCCGCGGTCTTGACCAGCGAGGCCGCGGAGGTGCCGGCGGACACCGACTTGATCCCGTCCCAGCCCAGCACCGCGAGCTCCTTGAGAATCGCGGCCGCGTCCGTCGGGGGGGCCGTGGAGAGGTCCACGATGTCGGGGTTCAGGTTCGCGATCTTGGTGGCGATGGGCTGGAACTCCGTCGTGCCGCGCTCGTACCAGTCGCTGGCGATGACCTCGACGCCGACCGAGCTCCAGGTTTCCCTCGCCACCTTCTCCGTATCCTGCCCCGTCGCGTCGTTGGGGTTGATGAGCACCGCGGTGGCGACGTCGGGATGCTCCTGCTTGATGTAGCCGTAGAGCTGCGGCAGCACCTCGAAGGGCGTGTTGATCTGGGTGAAGGTCAGGGGGAATTCGGGCCCCTTCACGCTCTTGCCCCAGGCGGTGGTGAAGAGCAGCGCGCCCTTGCGCTCGGAGAGCGACTGCAGCGCGCGGACCGGCGCTGTCCCGAGACTGCCTATGATGACGCTGACATTCTCGCGGTTCAGCAGGGTCTGGGCCACCTTGGCGCCCTCGGTGGCGTTATACTTGTTGTCGTAGGTCAGGACCTCCAGCATGTAGGTCTCGCCGCCGACCTTGAGGCCGCCCTCGCTGTTGATCTTCTCCGCGGCCTGTTTCGCCGCCCATTCGAAGCCGAGGCCCCAGGCCGCGGCCGCGCCCGACATCGGCGCCGAGACGCCCAGCTTGAGGGTCTCCTCCGCCCGCGCACCCGGCGCGGCGGCCAGCGCGAACAGCGCCGCCCCGGCCGCAAGGGCTCCGATCCTCTTGGTCCACATTTCGCTTCCTCCCGATTGATCCGGTCTTCGCCTTCTTCGCGCCCGGTCTCGCGCCAGGCCTTTGCTCGCGCCTGTGGTCACAACGCCGGCCATATCCCCCCGGATACGGGCAGGATCGCGCCGGTGATGAAGGACGCCTCGGGGCTGGCGAGAAACAGCGCCGCGGCGGCGATGTCCTGCGGCTCGCCCAGTCGCTTCAGCAGGGATCGCTCGGTGTACTTCGCCACCATCTCCGGGGCCGCGCGGTCCACCACCGAGGTGCGGATCAGGCCAGGGGCGATGCAGTTGACCGTCAGGTCCGGCGCCAGCTCCATGGCCAGCGAGCGGGTCAGCGAGGCGACCGAGGCCTTGGCGGCGGCGTATTCCGGCTGATCGCCGTCGCCCGCGAAGGTGACCGACGAGATGTTGAGCACGGTCCCCGATCGCCGCTCCAGCATCCCCGGCGCGACGGCCTGGACCATCCAGAACAGGGCCTTGAGATTGAGGTCGAAGGTCGTGTCGAAGCGCTCCGCGCTCATGCCCAGAAGCGGCATGGCGAGCGGCCCCTTCAAGCCGCCGACGACGTTGACCAGGATATCGACGCGCCCGAGTTCGGACTCGAGCTCGGCCGCCGCCGACCGGGCCTCGGCCTCGTCTACCGCGTTGGCGCGCACCGTCGCCACGGTCGCGCCGGGGACCGCCTCCGCCACCAGGTCGGCCGAGACCGAGAGCCGGTTCGCGGAGATGTCGACCAGCCCGAGCCGCGCGCCCTCCCGGGCGAAGCGCTCGGCGATGGCGCCGCCCATCGGCCCGCCGGCCCCCGTGATCAGCGCGGCCCTGCCCTCCAGACGGCCCGTCATCACGAAACCTCCTGGAGACGGCCGTCCCGCGCCCAGTCGCGCAGCGTCCGCTTGAGGATCTTTCCGGAAGGGCCGAGCGGCATGTCCTCGACCGTGAAGACGCGGCGCGGCGCCTTGTAGGCGGAGACCCGGCGCCGGCAGAACTCGATGATCCCCTTGCCGTCCAGGAGCCGCCCCGCGTGGCCGATGACGACCGCGACCGGTATCTCGCCCTTGTCGGCGTCGGGCAGACCGATCACCGCGCAGACGCGTACGTCCTCGTGGGTGTAGAGCAGGTCCTCCACCTCCAGCGGGTAGATGTTGTAGCCGCCGGAGATGATGACGTCCTTCTTGCGGTCGACCACGAACAGGTAGCCGTCGTCGTCGAGGTAGCCGAGATCGCCGCTGAGCCAGCCTTCGGGGGTGAAGTTGGCTGCGGTGGTCTCCGCGTCGTCCCAGTAGCCGCCTCCGACCACGTCGCCCGAGATGCGGATTTCGCCGACCTCGCCGGGCGGGAGGGCCTCGCGGTCGTCGGTCACGATCTCGATGCGGCTGCCGCCGATGGGCAGCCCCGCGGAGCCGCGCTTGCGGACGCCGACCGCCGGCTCCCCCGTGACGTAGCCCGAGACCTCCGTGGCGCCGTAGACCTCCACCAGCGGCGCGCCGAGCGTGGCCTGGAACTGCTCGACGATGTTCGGGGCCACGGGGGCGCCGCCGGTGACGCCGAGGCGGATGGAGCTCAGGTCGTGCCGGGCCGGATCGAACTCCCGCAGCAGGTAGAGGAACATCGTGGGCGAGCCGGCGATGTAGGTCGCGCGCCTCTCGGTGATGTCCGCGAGCACCTGCTGCGTGTCCCACCGCTCCCGCAGGATCAGCGTCGCGCCCGAGAACACCGCGCCGTTCAGCAGGCAGGTGGCACCGAAATTGTTGAAGATCGGCAGGGCGCACATGAAGGTTTCCTTCGCCCACAGGAAACGGCCGTGAACGGCCATGTCCTTGAGCGTGGCGTACAGGCTGCCCTGCGTCTGCAGCGCTCCCTTCGGCGCGCCGGTGGTCCCGGAGGTGAAGAACAGCGCCGCCGGGTCCTCGGCCCCGCCGGGATGGATCTCGAAGGCGTCCGGGGCGGCATGCATGAGCGGCCGGACATCCTGCGCGCCGTCCCCGACGCCGTCGGTCAGAAGGATCGCGGCGGGCGCGCCCAGCTTCGCCTGAACGGCCTGCGCGTAGGGCAGTGTCTCGGCCGAGGTCAGCAGGATGCGCATGCCGGTCCGGCCGACCGCGGCCTCCAGCTCCCGCTCCCGGTTCATGGAGCTGATCGGGGCGGCGACCGCGCCCAGCTTCTGGCAGGCGTAGTAGCCGGCCGCGAGCGCCGGGACGCTGGGCAGGTAGAGTCCGATCACGTCCCCCGGCGCCGCGCCGAGCCCCGCGAAGACGTTGGCCAGCCGCGCGGCGCGGCGGTCAAACGCGGCGTAGCTCAGCGTCTCGCCGTCCGCGATGATGAACGGTCGATCCCCCAGCAGCCGGGCCGAGCCGGCGAGGCTCTCGGCAAGCGTGCGCAAGGTGGCGCTCCTCCCTGACGGCCGCCCTTCAAGGGGCGGCTTCGTTAGGTCAACTTGAACACAGCAGCGGCGTCCGTGGAAGCATATTCTAACTTACGTTCGTTTTTCTCAGACACGCGGGCGGACGTCCGCATACACTCCGGCCGTTGGGATCATTGGATCATTTGGCATCCTTGCGCCGGTCGATCAGCCGCCGCGGCTTGCCCTCGCGCCCGAGATTGGCTTTCTCGTCCAGCGCGCCCTCCTCGACCAGCACCACGTCCACCTTCAGCCCGAGATCGGCCTGAAGACGCGCCTCCATGTGCTCCTTGAGCCCGTCGAGCGCGCCCGCGTCGCGGCGCACCTCGACCTCGACGGTCAGCGTGTCGCGGATCACCCGGTCCTTGACCGTGCGCTCGGCGATGCAGATCCATTCGCCGGTGGCGCGCGGGTCGCTTTTCACGGCGCTCAGGCATCCCATCGGGTAGATGTTGTTGCCGCGGATCTTCACCATGTCGTCGCTGCGGCCCAGGAAGTGGTCCATGCGCCGGAACTGGCTGCCCAGCGCGCTCGTCTTTCCCTCGGCGATGATCCGGCCGAGGTCGCGCAGGTTGAAGCGGATGAGCGGCGGGATGCCCCGGAAGAGCGAGGTCGCCACCAGGTTCCCGCTCTCGCCGGGGGCGACGGGACGGCCGGTCTCGGTGTCCAGCACCTCGATGTAGATGCAGTCCTCCATCAGGTAGAGCCCGTCCTGATCGGGCCCCTCGAAGGAGGCGTGGGAGATCTCGTTGGTCCCGTAATTGTCGTAGACCGGGCAGCCGTAGAGCGACTCCAGCTCCTTGCGCAGCGCGCCGTCCGTGTCCGGGCCGAGATAGCTGGGGATGAAGGACAGCCCGAGCTCCTTAATGTCCCGCCCGAACTCGTCCCGCGCCACCTTGGCGAGCTGGGTGAGGTATTCGGGAAAGCTCATGATGATGTCGGCGCCGTAGTCGAAGGCGATCTCGACCTGCCGAAGGCTGGGCGTGACCACGCCGCTGCCGGTGGTGATGGGCATCACCCCGAGATAGTTGTGCGCCCCGAGGTAGTGGACCCAGGCGAGGTTGGCGAGCGAGCAGGTCGCCGGGATCTGCATGACATGCCCGGGCCGCGCCCCCTGAATGTAGAGGCTGCGCGCCGCCTGCAGGCCGTTCATCTCCCATTCCAGCGCCCCGAAAAGGGTCGGGCGCGGCTTGCCGGTGGTGCCCCCGCTGCTCTGCATCTTGAGCGGGTTGCGGGTCATCTCGTCCCGGTAGTCGATGCCGGTGACGGTGCCGAACGGGGGCGAGGCCTTCTGGCTGTCCTTGATGTCGTCGGAGTTGAAGGTCGGCAGCTTGACGATGTCGTCGAGCGAGCGGACGTCCCCCGGCTCCAGCCCCGCTTCGCGCCAGCGCTCGGCATAGAAGGCGTTGCTCCAGCCCGTCTCCATCACCTTCAGGAAGCGTTCGTTCTGCAACTCCCGCACGCGCTCGGCGGGCCATTTGAAGATGGTCTCCGCATAGACGTCGGGCGCGGGGAATTCCCGGTCGAACCACTCCCAGTCTATGGCGTTCCGATACAGCGGCAGCTTCGTCCGCATGGGCCGATCGAGCATGGCGTTCCTCCCTTCGCCAGCCTGCGGGGGGCCTGTTCCCGACCTCTCCACGCCGCCGGCCTGCGGCGCCCGGGGACGGCCGCTCCGCCCCTCTCGCCGCCGTTGATCGTCGACGCCGGGCGGTCGGATCGGCGCGCCCGCGTTGACGCGACGAGAGATCATCTTTCTAATGAGCGTTAGATTCAATAGGCGATGCGCATGTCCGGCAGACGACGATCCAGGGCGCTCGAGGGCCAGCCGAAGAAGGCGGACGTCACGCGTCAGCAGATCCTGACGGCGGCCGCGCAGTTGTTCAGCGAGAAGGGCTACGAGGGGACCACGCTGCGCGACGTGGCCGAGCGGGTGAGCCTGCGCCCGGCGAGCGTCTACTACCACTTCGACTCGAAGGAGCGGATCCTGGACGAGGTGCTGGACGCCGGCGTCGCCCACATCAAGCGGGACGTCGAGCAGGCGCTCGCCGAGGCGTCGCCCTCGGACGGCTTCCGCGCGCGGTTCCACGCCGCGGTCCGCGCCCATCTCAGGGTCATGCTCGGCCGGCGGAAGGAGGCGAGCGACTACATCCGCGTCTACGCGAAGCTTCCGCCGTCGGCGAAGGTCCGCGGCCGGCGCAGGCGACGCGAATACGCGCAGGTCTGGGCGGACCTGCTCGCCGACGCCCAGGCGGCCGGAGACATCGCGCCCGAAATCGAGCTGAATCTCTACGTCCCGCTGCTTCTGGGGGGCATGAACCGCGCGACGGAATGGTATGGTCCGACGCTCGGCGGGGTGGAGGAGCTCGCCCGCCTCGTGACGCGGCTGTTTCTCGATGGCGCCCGGAACCCGCCGGCGGCGCAATGAGGGTAGCGCAATGAGGGTCTCGCGCGGACCGCTGGCGCGGTCCTGCCCCGAGACCGGGTCCGGGTCCCCTGCAGGCTCGCGGATTTGATCAGGTTGCCGGGCGCGGGCCCGCAGGGCGATCCATCCACGGCAGAGTGATGGTTCTACGGACAGAGCCTCGCCAGCAGGTTGCGCACGTTCGACACATGCCACCGCCCGCCCCGGCGGGTCAGCATCCCCCGCTCGTTCAAGGCCTCGGCGAGGCCGCGAAGGCTTGTCACGCCGTCGGCCCGGAGCTCGGCGATCACCGGCGCCAGGTTGCGCGCGAAGGCGACGGCGGTCACTGCAATGAGCCGCACGACCGGCGCGAGAAGATCGCCGGCAGCGGCGACTGGTTGCCGAGCCGCCCGGCTTCCGGCGCATCGTCGAAGAGCCGCCGCATCGCCTCCGCCGCCATGGCGTTTGCGAAGGGGTTGCAGATCCCGGCATTCTGCCTGGCGCCGGCAAGCTTCGCCCAGCCTCCTGCTGTACGCGCGAGCCTCACCGGCACGCCCGCGCCTGCTCCCGCATCACCGCGTAGTCACTGAGCATCCGCACGACCGCCGATCCCTCCGGCAGCGTCTCCACCTCGTCAGCGGCCCGCGCCAGGAACGCGCGGTCGTACTCCACGACCGGCGGACACACCGCCGCGGCCGGCTCCGTACCGCCCGTCGCGCATCCGCCGAGCAAGCTCGCCGCGATCACGAGGCCGGCGGGCCGCGGCCTCCAGCATGCGTTTGCGCACCGCATCGTTCCTCTCCAGCTGTTCGAGACGCTCCGCCAGCCGCCCGGCCCGTTCGCCGGCGCGGCGTACGGCAAGGAGGAAGAGCAGGACGGCGAACGCGATCGCCGCCCACCGCGCCAACCCGAGGAGATCCTTCTCATGGCCTTCGGGCGGGACGCCGCGGCTGAAATGGCGATCCGCATCGAGGACAGGACCGGCGCGGCCGTCGCCGCGATGACCTTCCACGCGCTCGGCTACGCGATCATCCGGATCCGGAGGGCCTCTTCGCTTAATGCCCACTGACTGGATTTTTGCTCCGCCATCCTGGCCGGTTTTTCGCTCGCCGTTGACAGAGTGCGGGGACGCCCCCGTCGGCGAAGTTCGAGCAGTCGCCGTCAGGACCAAAGTCGCCGCGAGGATGGCCTACGGTTGTCGGGCGAGGGGCCACCGAACCTCGGACAGGCCGATGCAGCGATTGCGCGCCAGCCTCCGGGACGTCAGGCGACCTGAAGCCGGGGGACGGGCGGGGGATCCGGCCGGTGCGAGCCGGCCGAATCCGGTGTCAGGCGAGGGGCGCGGGTCAGCGCCCGCCGAAGGCGGGCACGGGGAAGACCGCTTCGGCGGTGGCGACCTCGGGGGGGTAGACCACTTCCAGGCCGTCGGGCTGCTGCTGCATCACCACGAATTCCATGCTGACCTGCTTGCCGGTCTCTTCGATCTGGTAGGGGCCGGTCATAACGGTCATCTCGCCGGAAAGGTCGAGGGCCGCGGCCTTGAGGTCGGCGGCCTCGAGGCTGTCGGCCTGCCTGATGATCTCCTCCATCACCACGCCGGCGCCGTAGGCCAGCGCGGTCTGGAAGTCGGCGGTGTAGGACGCGTCAGGGTAGAGGGCGTCGTAGCGCGCCATCATCTCCGCGCGCGTCAGGCCGGCGGTGACGTCCCAGTTCACCTTGGGGTGCAGGAGGGTCTGGCTGAAGATGTAGTCGGCGTCCTGCCCGATCTCGAGGAACTGGGGCTGCGAGCCGTAGAACAGGCCGACCCCGTCGAAATTCGCCGACAGCTCGCGCAGCTGGCGGGCGAGGATCATCTGGTCGCCCTCGTAGGAGGTCGGGTAGAAGACGTCCGCGCCGGAGGCCAGCGCCTTCTGGATCAGGATGGAGTAGTCCTTGGTGCCCGGCGCGAAGCTCTCGACCATGGTGACGTCCATGCCGAGCTCCTCGGCGATGTCCACCGCGCCCTGGGCGATGCCGGTGGGGAAGGGCTCGTCGAGATGGGCGATGGCGATCGACTCCGCGCCCATGGCGTGGAAGGCCTTCACGGTCGGCTGGCCGAGCAGGGAGGCGGCGATCTGGGTGCCGGAGACGATGTAGTCGTAGCCCTGCTCGTAGATGGAATCCGCCGAGGCCGACCAGATCATCATGAACTTGTCGAACTGCTCGGTGGTGTTGGCCGCTGCGCCGGTGAGCGTGGAGCCGAAGGGACCGAAGAGGACGTCGACTTCCTCCTCCTTGATCAGCGTCTCGTAGACGCGGGGGACGAGGGTCTTGTCGCTGCGGTCATCGAGGGCGACGAGTTCGATCATGCGCTTCTCGCCGCCAACCTCGATGCCGCCGCGCGAATTGACGTCGTCGATCCAGATCTTGAGCCCGCGCTCGCCCGACTGGGCCGCCAGCGCGAAGCGGCCGGTCTCGGAGACCGTCATGCCGATGCGGATGGGATCGGCGGCCTGGGCGGCCTGGGCCAGGCCGGCGCCGAGCGCCGCCGCGGCCGCGATGCGCATAGCCGCGCGTCTGGTGAAGTCCATTTCGATACCTCCTCTGTCTCTGCCTCGGCGCAGCCCGGACGGTTCCGCCGGGCCCGGGCTTGACACCCCCCGGACGGGCGTGCCCTCTCTTTGACCACTGAGCCGGCAGGCCCGAGAAAGCTGACGCGAATTTGGGCTTCGGTCAACGCCGGCTGACGCATCGGGCAGCAAGCAGGGGAGCAGGGGCGCATGCACAGATCGGCACGGAAACAGGCCGCGCCGTCGGACGCAGCGGGGGCGAGACGGCTGCGGGCGGTGATCTGGTACGGGCTGATCGCGGTGATCGTGGCGCTGTGCGCCACCGCGCCGATGCGCGACGCCAACCTCTCCTTCTATTTCGCCTTCATGATGTGGGCGACGCTGGCCACGGGCATCAACTTCATCGCCGGCTTCGCGGGCTACATGCCCTTCGGCTACGTCGCCTTCTACGGAGTGGGCGCCTACACGGCGGGCATCTGCGTGAAGCTGCTGGGAATCTCGCCGATCCTGGCGATTCCGCTGGCCGGCGCCACGGGCACGCTGCTGGGGCTGCTCTTCGCGCCGACGCTGCGGCTGGCCGGGGTGTATTTCGCGATCGTTAGCCTCTCGCTCGCCGTGATCATGCAGCGGGCGATCACCCTGCTGCCCGAGGAGATGACAGGCGGCAGCCTCGGGCTCAATCTCGGGGCGCTTACCGAGCGCGAGAACGGCTATTTCGCCATGCTGATCGTGCTCGTGGCGGCGCTGGTCACGGCGTCCTGGCTGGCCAATTCACGGCTGGGCAAGGCGCTGCGCGCGATCCGCGACGACGCGCAGGCCGCCGACGCGATGGGCGTGAACATTGAGCGTACGCGGCTCAAGGCCTGGCTGCTATCCTCGCTCTTCGCCTCGCTGGCGGGGGGCGTGCAGGCTTGGTTCACCGGCGCCTTCGATCCCCAGACCGCCTTCGACGTGCTGGTGACGGCCAAGACGGTGATCTACGCGATGGCCGGGGGTCTGGGCACGGTGCTGGGGCCGGTCGTCGGCACGGTGGTGCTGGTCTGGGTGGACGACCTGATCTGGCGCAGCTTCCCGGTGCTCAACAACTTCCTGCTGGGGCTGATCATCACCCTTCTGATCCTGTTCGCCCCGCGCGGCTTGGTCGGCACGCTGATGCAGCGCGCCCCGCGCCTGCGCGCCTACATCATGTAAGCGACGGGGGTTGATGTGAGCACCATTCTTCTTCTCAACGGCCTCGTCGGCGGGATCGTGTTCGGCGCGATCTACGCGCTGATCGGGGTGAGCCTGAACGTGCTGGTCGGCGTGCTGCGCGTGGTGAACTTCGCGCATGGCGAGTTCATCCTGATCGGCTCATTCATGACCTATGCGGCGCTGACGCTGCTGGGGGTGCATCCGCTCGTGGCGCTGCCGTTCGTGATGGCGGCCATGTTCGCCTTCGGCTACGCGCTCTACTTCCTGCTCATCCCGCGGCTGAGCCGGGCCGACGAGCCCGAGACCTCGAGCCTTCTGATGATGTTCGGCGTGTCGCTGATGATCATCTCAGCCCTGACCTGGGTGTTCGAGGCCGACATCCGGCCCGTGAATTTCAGTTTCGAGCCGATCAGCGTGGCGCTGCTGACAATCCCCGACGCCTTCGGCGAGGGGCGGCCGGGTCGCGTGATGGTGCCCACCGCGCGGCTGGTGGCGCTGGGCATCAACGTGGTGATGATCATCGCGCTGACCTGGTTCCTGTTCCGCACGCTTCCGGGCAAGGCGATGCGCGCGGCGATCATGAACCGCGACGCGATCCAGATCGTGGGCATCGATGTCAACCGGCTGTCGGGCATGGCCTTTGGGCTGGCCTCGGCGCTCGCTGGGCTGACGGGGGTGATCCTGACCATGGTGGTGCCCTCGGTGGACCCCAACGGCGGCGCGGACCTGACGCTGATCGGCTTCATCGTCATCGTGCTCGGCGGGCTGGGCCACCCGGTCGGAGCGCTGGCGGCCGGAGTGCTGTTCGGGCTGGTCGAGCAGATATCGACCGTCTTCCTCTCCCAGGCCGCGGCCCAGATGCTGGGCTTTGTGATGCTGGTCGCCGTGGTGATGGTGCGCCCCGAAGGGCTGTTCGGACGCCGGAGGATGTCGTGAACCAGACCCTGGACCCCATCCTCGAAATCTCCGGCCTCACCAAGCGCTTCGGTGGCCTCGTCGCGGTCAACGGCGTCGACATGACAGTCGGGCGTGGGCAGATCGTCGGGCTGATCGGCATCAACGGCGCCGGAAAGTCGACGCTGATGAACTGCATCAACGGCATCTACCGCATCGACGAGGGGAAGGTCGTGCTGAACGGGCGCGACGTGACCAACCTGACCCCGCACGAGATCGCCAAGGCCGGGCTGGGCCGGACCTTCCAGGTGCCGCGGATCTTCCACCGCATGAGCCTGACCGACAACATGGTCGTGCCCATGCTGAACTCCGAGGAGAGCGACGCGGAGCTGGTGGCGCGGGCCGAGGCGGAGCTCAAGCGCGTGCAGCTCTACGACCTGCGGGGCAACAACGGCGAGGAGCTGTCGGGCGGGCAGCAGAAGCTGCTGGAGCTCGCCCGGGTCATCATGCTCGACCCGCCGCTGATCCTGCTGGACGAACCCTTCGCGGGCGTGAACCCCAGCCTGTGCCGGCTGATGATTTCGGAGGTCGAACGGCTGCGCGACCTAGGCAAGTCGGTGCTGCTGGTCAGCCACGACCTGACCTCGATCTACCAGCTCTCGGACTGGATCTACGTGCTCAACCAGGGCGAGGTCATCGCCCAGGGGGGGGTGGACGCGGTGCGCGAGGACCCCGCCGTCATCGAAGCCTATCTGGGGAACTGATCCATGAGTGAGAGCGAGACGCCCCAGGCCGAATTCGCCATCGAGATGGAGGACGTCCACGCCGCATATCAGGGCGACATCTCGGTGCTCAACGGCGTGAACCTGCGCGCGCGCAAGAACGCCATCACCGGGATCATAGGGCCGAACGGGGCGGGCAAGTCCACCGCGCTCAAGACCATGTACGGCTTCCTCAAGCCCAGCCGCGGCACGGTGCGGTTGCGCGGGGAGGTGATCAACGGCCTGCCCCCGCACGAGATGGTCGCCCGCGGGGTGAGCTTCGTGCCGCAGAACCGCAGCCTGTTCAACGATCTGTCGGTGGACGACAATCTGCGGCTGGGCTGCTGGAGCTTCCGAAAGGACAAGGGGCGGGTGGAGGCGGCGCTGGAGCGCGTCTACGCCCAGTTCCCCATCCTGGCGGAGAAGCGCCACGACCAGGCCGGGAACATGAGCGGCGGCCAGCAGCGCTTCCTTGAGCTGGGGCGCAGCCTGGTGCTGGAGCCCGAGATCATGATGCTGGACGAGCCCACGGCGATGATCGCGCCCAAGATCAGCCGGGAGCTCTACGAGTTCATCTCGGGCCTGCCCGAGGAGGGAATCACGGTGATCCTCGTGGACCAGAACGTGCGGCAATGCGCGGCGGTCTCGGACCACATCGTGGTGCTGGACCTGGGCGCCACGCGGGCGGAGGGGGATCGGGAGAGCTTTGGCGACGACGACGCCCTGCGCGAGATGATCCAGGAATGGCTGGACTACCAGATCGACTGAGGCGCACATGACCGACAGTTCCGACACTCTCGCCGATCTCGACCGCCGCCTGGGCGCGGGAGAGACCTCGACGCTCGCCGAAACCGAGGCCCGCCTTTCGCGCATCGCCGAGCGCGACGAGCGCTTGGGCGCATGGCAGGCGGTTCATGAGACGGAGGCGCGCGAAGCGGCGCGGGCCGCGGATTCGGCGCGCGGCGCCGGGGGGCGGCTGGGGCCGCTGCATGGCGCGACCTTCGCGCTGAAGGACATCGTGGATCTTGAGGGGCGGGTGACGACCTGGGGCTCGGCCGCGCTGGCCGAGCGGGTGGCGCCGGCCACCGGAACGCTGGCGCGCCGGCTGCTGGGCGCGGGCGCGGTGCTTCTGGGCAAGACGAAGACGGTGGAATGCGCCTTCGGCGGTTGGGGGACGAACCAGCGCATGGGCACGCCGCGCAATCCTTGGGATGCGCGGACACACCGGGTTCCCGGCGGCTCCTCCTCCGGCTCCGCGGTGGCGGTGGCGGCGGGCATGGCGCGCTTCGCCGTGGGCACCGACACCGGCGGATCGGTGCGCCTTCCCGCGGCCTTCTGCGGGATCGTCGGGCTGAAGGTGACGGAGGGGCGGCTGCCGCTCGACGGGATCATGCCGCTGTCGCACACGCTCGACACCCCGGGGCCGATGACCCGGCGCGTGCTGGACGCCGCCATCGTCTTCGAGGTGATGCGCGGGACGGAAGGAACCGCGCTGGACCGGGACCTGGCCGAAGGTCGGGGCATGTTCGCGGAGCTGAAGCGCGGGGCGGAGGGGCTGCGGCTGGGCGTGCTGGACGCGACCGAGCGTGCCGGCGTGGCGCCCGAGATCCTGAGCCTCTACGACACCGCTGTCGCCCGGCTGGAGGCGCTGGGCGCACGGACGGAGGTCTTCGCGCCGCCCACGCCCCTGGCGGAGTTGACGGAGCGGACGGGGCGGATCATCGCCGCGGAGGGCTGGGCGCATCACGGCGCGCTCTACCGAGACCCGGAGCAGCCGATGGACGAGGATGTCCGCGCCCGGATGCTGGCGGGCGGGGAGATGGGGGCGGCGGAGTATCTCGACCTGATCCTCGCGCGGCGGCGGGAGGCGGAGCGCTTCCTGACGGCGATGCAGGGGCTGGATGCGGTGCTCACGCCCACGAGCCCCGTCGCGCCCCCGCCGCTGGCGGAGGTGGACCAGTCGGTCTCGCCCGGCCATTTCACGCGGCCGGTCAACTATCTGGGCTTTTGCGGGCTGTCCGCGCCAATGGGCCTGACGGCGGAGGGGCTGCCGGCGGCCTTGCAGGTGATCGCCCGGCCGAATGCGGAGGGCATGGCCCTGCGGGTCGGTGCGGCGCTTGAGAGACCGGGCTTCGTCGCGCCGCCGGGGACGGGGGGCTGACGGCCCCGGCCGGCGGGGCGTTTGCCGTTTGCGCCGCCGGGAACGCGTCTCACACGCGCCGGGCGCGCCCGACCATGGACCTGAACGCCGATTACTCGAAACGCGTCCTCCTACATGCGGAGGATCTGCCTTGGCAGGTCTCGCCCTCGGGCGGGATCGAGCGGCGGATGCTCGACCGCATCGGGGGCAAGGTGGCGCGGGCGACCACCATCGTGCGCCTCGCCGCCGGGCACTGACACATAAGCGGAATACAATGATCGTCCGGTCAGCGCGACTGCTGCGTCCCCGCTTGTCTCGGGCGCGTCCTGGGAGGCATCGTGCATGGGGAACTCGATCTCTAACGCAAAACGGTGAAGCGGAAGCGCCGGAAACATGAACATCCCTGGAACGGATGTCTTCGTCTCTCAAGAGCTGCAATCAATGTTTTGGGTTCGCCCCTGCATTGAGGAATAGGAAGCAATCCAGGCCAACTGAATGAAGGGCGTGCTGATCGGTTCGACACTCACGGGATGCCTCTGAATCAAATTGGAAGCGCTCTCTTTAGGCTCACCATCATGGATCATGATGTGCTCGCCTACCGTGCTCCCCCAACTTCATCGCCGCGCCGCGCGACGCGCGGACTCTGCTGGAGCGGACAGGCGGGTGACTCGGGATGTGAGCCTGATCGAGCAGGCGATGAACCTCATCGGCATGGCGCTACCGGAGCTGGAGACTCATCGCTCGGCCGGGGGCGATCGAGCGGGCCCGTTACGACCTGAATGTAAGCGGTGCGGGAGGGCCCTGAGCGGATCAGGTTGACGCCGGCTGGAAGTTCCAGGGCGGGAGTTCGTCGATGCGGCCGGCGGGATGACCGGCGGCG
>JBNJGE010000021.1:0-27356 GCA_051747505.1 Pseudomonadota bacterium
GCCAGCGCCGCGGTCTCGGCCGGCCGCTCCGCCCGCTCGGCGGCGAGCTGGGGGGTTTCGGTGTCCGGCGGATGGGCGATGGAGACCTGCACGCCGAAGGGCGCGTGCTCCGCGCGCAGGGCCTCGGCCAGCCCGCGCAGGGCGAACTTGGTCGGGGCGTAGGCCGAATAGCCGTGAATCCCCGCAAGCCCGGCGGCCGAGCCGATGATCAGCGCCCGCCCTGCGCCCCGCGCCCGCATCCCCGCCAGCGCCGGGCGCAGGGTGTTGAGGGCGCCGAAATAGTTCAGCTCCATCAGCTCCCGGAAGGCCTCCGGCGGCAGGTCGTGAAAGCCCCCCGCCCGCACCCCACCCGCGCAGGCCACCGCCAGATCGGCCGGCCCGTGCGCGGCCTCCGCCGCTGCCAGCGCCTCCGTCGCGGCCCGGGCGTCGCGGATATCGGCCGCATGGGTGGAGACCGCCGCGCCGGGATGCGCCGCGCGCAGCCCCTCGGCCGCCCGCTCCAGCCGCCCCGCGTCGCGCGCCACCAGCGCCACCGCCGCGCCGCGCCGCGCCAGCGCGCCGGCCAGCGCCAGGCCGATGCCCGAGGAGCCCCCCGTCACCACCGCGTGCCGGGCAAGCCGCCCCCGCGCCCGATCCGCCATGCGCCGCCCTCTCCCGTCCCGCGCGCCCACTGCGGGCGCAGGCGCATCCTAGCAGGCCGGGCGCGGAGGTCACTTCCCCCCGACCCCGGCAGGCTTGACCCCCCTCCCGACTCGCCGTAGCGTTTCGATCACGCGATTGGCGCGGCCAGTCCGACAGGGATCGACCCAGCCGTTCCGCGACGAGCTCCGGGCCAACCGGACGATGCGGCCTCGGCGACCAGAACACCGCGTAAGCGGCGAAAAGGGCGCAGGGGGAGGCGTCCTTTTCCTTTTGACTCCCGCCCTTGATTTCGCCGCCCCGGAAAGCGACAACCGCGGATGCGCCGATATGCGCCCGCCAGGGCCGGGGCCGGATGCGCCGGCGCCGGGGCCCGCGGGCAGGATCACGAGCAGGACACAGGCCCATGCTTCGAATTTCCCGGAACCTCGCCGCCGCCGCCGCCGCGCTGACCCTCACCCTCGGCGCCGTCCAGGCGCAGGAGCAGCAGCAGCAGGAGCAGGCGGGCGAAGCCCCCGTGCGTCAGACCCAGCAGCCGAGCGTCGAGGTCACCGCCACCCATGGCGACTGGGAGGTCGCCTGCGTGGACGGCGAGGCCCCCTGCATCATGCGCCAGGTCGGCTCGACCGAGGGGCAGGAGGTCATGGAGGTCTCCCTGCGCCGGATCGAGGCGCAGCAGACCCAGCAGGGCACGGTGGAGGCGGTGATGGACATCCGCGTCCCCCTCGGCGTGCTCCTGCGCGAGGGCGTCAGCATCCAGATCGACGACGGCGAAGCGCAGCGCGGCGCCTTCTCCATCTGCGTGCCCAACGGCTGCCTGATGCGCGAGCCGCTGCCCAACGCCTTCGTCACCCAGCTCAAGCGCGGCATCACCGCCAAGACGAGCTTCGCGCTGGCCCGCAACGGCGAGTCCCAGCGGCTGGAGGTCCCGATCTCGCTGAACGGCTTCACCGCCGCCTACGACTCGCTGGAGCCCTGAGGGGCCGCGACCGGCGGGATCTCGACGGGCCGGGGCGCCAGCGTCCCGGCCCGTTTCCCTTCCCGGCGCCTCAGCCCCCGAAGCGACGGGCGGCGACCACAGCGTTGAGCCCGCCGAAGGCGAAGGAGTTGGACAGCGCCGCCGCCACCTTCGCCTCGCGCGCCGTGTTGGGCGTCACGTCCAGGTCGCAGTCCGGGTCCGGCTCCAGGTGGTTGATGGTCGGCGGGATCACCCCCTCGCGCAGGGCGTGGATCACCGCGGCCATCTCCAGCGCGCCCGCGCCGCCCAGCGCGTGGCCGTGCATGGACTTGGTGGAGCTGACATGCACGGCCTCGGCCGCCGGTCCCAGCGCCTGGCGGATCGCGGCGCATTCGGTGCGGTCGTTGGCCGCCGTGCCGGTGCCGTGGGCGTTGATGTAGCCCACCTCGTCGGCCGCCATCCCCGCCTCCGCCAGCGCGCCCTGCATGGCCCGCGCCGCCCCGTCCTGCGAGGGCTGGACGATGTCGCCCGCATCCGAGGACATGCCGAAGCCGGCGATCTCGGCCAGGATCTCCGCCCCCCGCGCCCGCGCGCGGTCCAGCGGCTCCAGCACGTAGACGGCCGCGCCCTCGGCCAGCGCCATGCCCGTCCGCCCCTTCGAGAACGGCCGGCAGGCGTCCTTCGTCATGACCCGCAGCCCCTCCCAGGCCTTCATGGTCCCGAAGGTGAGCGGCGCCTCCGCGCCGCCCGTCACCGCCACCTCCGCCTGGCCCGAGCGCACCAGCCGGAAGGCCTGCCCCATCGCGTGATTGGCCGAGGAGCAGGCGGTGGAGACCGACCAGGCCGGCCCCTTCAGCCCGTATTCCATGGAGATGAAGGAGGCCGGGGCCGAGACCATCAGGCGCGGCACGACGAAGGGATGGACGCGGTTCTTCCCCTCCTGGAAGACCTCGCGGTAGCTGTCGTCGATCGTCTCCATGCCCGGCAGGGCGGTGCCCATCACCACCGCGGCGGCCAGCCCCAGCTCCTCGGTGATCTCGAGGCCCGAGGCCGCCATCGCCTCCGCCGCCGCGGTCAGCGCGAGCTGGGTGTGCCGGTCATAGAGGGCGAGCCTGTTCCGCGGAAAGCGCTCGGCGGCGTCGAAGCCCCGGATCTGGCCCGCGATGCGGATCTGCAGCCGGTCGAGATCGGGGATCTCCAGCGGGCCGACGCCGTTGACGCCCCGCGCCATGGCCGCGCAATGCTCCGCCGCCGTGGCGCCGAGCGCGGAGATCACGCCCATTCCGGTGACGACGACGCGCCGGCTCCCGTCGGGCCTGTCGGCCTCCATGGCGGGGCTCACCCCTTCTGCTCGGCGATCAGCCCCTTCACGGCGGCGATGGTGCGCTCCACCGTGGAGATGTCGAAATCGCTCTGCTCGGGATCGTTGGCGTTGAAGGGCACGGTGATGTCGAAGGCCTCCTCGATCGCGAAGACGGCCTCCACCAGTCCGAGGCTGTCCAGGCCCAGATCCTCGGGGGTGGCCTGCATGCGCACCTCGCCGGGCTCGATCACCGCCTGCGCCGCGATGATCTCGATCACCTTGCGGGCGACATCGTCGTCGGTCGCGGTTCCGGCCATGGCGCCCCTCCCGGTCTCATCAGCCCCGCCGCCTGCGGGTTTGCGTTGCACGCCCGTGTCCTAGCCCGTCCGGCGCGCCCGTGGAAGGCGGAATTTCAGGACCCCGGCCCGCCCCGGCCCGCCAGCTTGTCCATCAGCCGCGGCAGCCGGCGCATTGCCAGCGTCAGGCGGCGGAACTCGTCGCGCGGGATCGCCGGCGTGCCCAGCAGGACGGAGCGCGGGGCCACCGCCCCGCTCACGCCCGAGGCCGCGCCGATGACGCTGTCCGCGCCAATGCGGGCGTGGTCGGCCACCCCCGCCTTGCCGCCCAGAACCACCCGGTCCCCGATTTCGGCGCTGCCCGCCACGCCGACCTGGGCGCAGATCAGGCAGTGCGCGCCGACGGTCACGTTGTGGCCGATCTGCACGAGGTTGTCGATCTTGGTCCCCTCGCCCACCGTGGTGTCGCGCAGCGTGCCGCGGTCGAGCGTGGCGCCCGCCCCGATCTCGGCGTCGTCGCCCACGCGCACCGCGCCCAGCGAGTGGATGCGCGCATGCACCGTCGCGGCGTCGCCCACGACGTCGGAGGCGCCGCGGGCCTTGGCGGCCTCCACCGCGCCGGGCTCGGGCGTGACGAAGGAGAAGCCGTCCGCCCCGATCACGGCGTTCGGCTGGACGAAGACCCGCGCCCCCAGAACGCAGCGGTCGCCCAGCCGCGCGCCGGGATGGAGCAGCGCCCCGTCCCCGATCGCGGCCTCCGGCCCGACGGTGACATGGGCCAGCAGCCGCGCGCCCGCGCCGATGCGCGCGCCGGCGCCGATCACGCAGAAGGGGCCGATGGCCGCCCCCTCCCCGATCTCGGCGCCGTCCTCGACCACTGCGGTGGGATGCACGCCCGGCGGCGCCTGCCAGGGGTGCTGGAAGCGCTCGGTCAGCCCGGCCATGGCGTAGCGGGGGCGCGGCGCGAAGATCGCGGCGGCCAGCCCCATCTCCCGCCAGGGCGCGTCGGGCCACAGGATGGCGGCGCGCGCCTCGCTCCCGGAAAGGCCCTCGGCGTAGCGCGGGTCCATGGCCACGGCGAGGTCCCCGCGCCCCGCTTCCGCCGGATGGGCGGGGCGGGCGACGCTCAGCTCGCCGTCCCCGGCGTAGTCGAGGCCCAGGGCGGCGGCGAGATCGGCGATGCGGTGAGCCATGGCGCAGGCGCCCCTGTTCGAGGTTGCGGATCGCGCCCCCGCTTACCGCCTCCCGCCCGCCGGGGCCAGAGGCGAGGCGCGGGGTCGCCCGCGACGCCTCACAGCCCGGCGGAGAGCCCCTCGCCCTCCAGCGCCGCCCAGACCTCCGCGTCGCGCCCGTAGATGTCGTCGCGGAACTGCGCCCGGCCCTGCTCGTCCACCCAGGCGGTGCGGTAGGTGATGCGCACGGGGATCGGCCGCTCCAGCGTCACGTAGCGCTCGCGTTCCGCCGCCAGCCAGCGCGCGAAGGTCCCCTCGGGGTCGTCGAGCTGCGGCGCCAGCAGCAGATGCGCAAGCTCGTAGGGGTTCTCCACCCGCACGCAGCCATGGGAGAAGGCCCGCGCGTCGCGCTGGAACAGCCGCTTGGCGGGCGTGTCGTGGAGGTAGATGCTGAACTGGTTGGGGAACATGAACTTCACACGCCCCAACGCGTTGGATCTCCCCGGCCGCTGCTTGATGCGGTAGGGGAAGAAGCCGCGGTCGTACTGGCTCCAGTCATGCTCGGCGGGGCGATCGGGCACCGGCCCGCCGTCGGAGGCCACCAGCCGCATGTTCTCGCGCGCCAGGTACTCCGGGTCCTCCTTCAGGATCGGCAGGATCTCCTGAGTGGCGATGGAGCGCGGCACATGCCAGGTCGGGTTCACCACCAGGTGATCCATGCTGTCGGAGAACTCCGGCGTGCGGTGGCGGCGCTGGCCCGCAACCACGCGCGACTCGAGCGACACCTCCCCGTCCTGGTAGAGGCGCATTCTGAAATCGGCCAGATTCACCTCGATGCGCCGCGGGCCGAGATCCTCGGACTGCGACCAGCGCATCCGCTCCAGGTTGACCGCCGCCTGCCGCAGTCGCCAGCCGGCGTCGGCGCCCAGCGCGCCGAAGGTCTTCGGCCCGGCGATTCCGTCGGTGTTCAGTCCGTGCCGCTCCTGGAAATCCCGGACCGCCTGCGTCAGCGCGTCGTCATAGAACTCCGGTCTTGCCGTCGTCGGCGCCGGGTCGCCCAGTTCGGCCAGCCGCGCGCGCAGCTGCGCCACCCGCTCGCCGGAATCGCCCGGGCGCAGGGTGCCGCCCTCCGACAGCGTGGCGCGCCAGCCCCCGGCGCGCACCTCCTGCCCCAGCCGGGCATAGACCTCTTGCAGCCTGTCATAGCCCGCGTCCTGCGGCGCCTGCCGGGCCAGCCAGCGGCCCAGATCCGGCGCCGCCAGCGCCGAGGCCACGATCTCCTCCGGCTCCGGCCGGTCCGGGAAGACGTGGATCTCGCCGTCCACCTCCCGCGGGACCAGCAGCCCGGCCGCCAGGTCCCCGGCATAGCGGGTCAGCGCCCGGGTCAGGTCCACCTCCAGCGCCGCGCGCCGGGCCGGGTCGAGCGAGCGCGCCTCCTCCACCCGCGCGCGCAGATGGGCGAGCCCGTAGCGCGCGGCCGGCAGGGCGTGGGCCCCCGCCTCCTCCAGCGCCGCCAGC
Organism: Pseudomonadota bacterium; assembly: GCA_051747505.1. Lineage (GTDB taxonomy): Bacteria > Pseudomonadota > Alphaproteobacteria > Rhodobacterales > Rhodobacteraceae > Albimonas. Next base: position 5,887 of record JBNJGE010000021.1, read on the forward strand.
AGCGCCGGGGCGGACAGCGGCCCGTCGGCCGCCGACCACAGCGGCGCGCCCCCGCGGGCCTGGTAGACCTCCGCCATGCGAGGCAGCGGCGCGGCGGCGCCGAGGATCTCCGCGGCCAGCGGATGCTCCGCGCGCGCCGAGACGCTGGCGGTCGCCTCCTGCGCGGCCGCGGGCCGCGGCAGGGCCGCCCCTGCTGCCAGGAGACAGACGGCGAGAATGTGGATTTTCAACGACATTGCGGCGCCCCGGACACAACTTGCGCGTTCGGTGTTCATTCTACTCTCCTGCGTAACCCCCGGCGAGCGCCGAGCGTCGAAAACAAGAACAAAATCCCCGGCGTCGTGGGAATTTCGCCGCAGCATGGCGCCCCTTGCTCCCGGGTTGACGCAACGCCCGCAGGGGCCTGGGCGATCCGTTCCTGACAGTTCGGATTGGAAACGGTCCGGAAACCGCTGCGAAACTGCCACTTTCCCGCGCCGCGCCTGCATGGCATGGTTTCCGCGTCCCTGAACGAAGAACCTCCGGGCAACGAACCGGACACGGACGGAACGAGGCGAGCAAAAAGTGACCCCTTATCCCCACGGGCGCTTGTCCCGCCGCGCGGCGCTTGCCGCACTGGCAGGCTGCGTCGCGGCGGCCGCCGGCGCGCCGGCCCTGGCGGCTCCCGCTCTGAACACCGGCAAGGGCGCCTTCCGGCGCATTTGCTTCAACAACGCGCGACTCGAGGAGAAGCTCGACACCGTATACTGGATCGACGGCGAATATATTCCCGAGGCGATGACCGAGATCAGCCGAATCCTGCGCGACTGGCGCGAGGACCTGGTCAAGGAGTATCACCCCTCGGCCATCGACGTCCTCGCCGCCGCGCACCGGCGGCTGGAGACGGAGGAGCCCTTCGAGGTCATCTCGGGCTACCGCTGCCCGGCGACCAACGCCATGCTGCGCAAGCGCTCCGGCGGGGTGGCGAAGAAGAGCTATCACCTGCGGGCCATGGCCGTGGACGTGACGCTCAAGAGCCGCTCCGTGGACCAGATGGCGCGGGCGGCCGAGTCGCTGGCCGCGGGCGGCGTGGGGCGCTACTCGCGCTCCGAGTTCGTGCACATGGATTGCGGCCCGGTCCGCAGCTGGGGCGCCTGAGCCCGAGGGCCGCGCCCCCGCGCGGCCCGAGAGGAAGGTCGTGCCCGCGCCCCCGGCGCGGGCGCCGCCGGATCACGGACGCACGGTCCCGTCCCCCGTCACCAGATACTTGAAGGAGGTCAGCTGGTCCGCCCCCACGGGCCCGCGGGCGTGCATTTTGCCCGTGGCGATGCCGATCTCCGCCCCGAAGCCGAACTCCCCCCCGTCGGCGAACTGGGTGGAGGCGTTGCGCATCAGGATCGCGCTGTCGAGTCGGGCGAAGAACCGCTCGGCCGCCGCGTCGTCCTCGGTCAGGATCGCCTCGGTGTGGGAGGAGCCATAACGGCGGATATGCGCGATCGCGGCGTCGATGTCGTCCACCACCCGCGCCGCGCAGACCATGTCGAGGTATTCGCGGCCCCAGTCCTCCTCCGCCGCGGGCACGACGCGCGAATCGAGCGCCTGCACGGCCGGGTCCCCGCGCACCTCCACCCCGGCCTCGATCAGGTCGCGGATCGTCTCAGCCCCGTGGGCCTGCGCGTAGTCGCGGTGCATCAGCAGGCACTCCATCGCCCCGCAGATGCCCGTGCGCCGGGTCTTGGCGTTGAGGATCACGCGCCGCGCCTTCTCCGCGTCCGCCGCCCTGTCGGCGTAGACGTGGCAGATGCCTTCCAGATGCGCGAAGACCGGCACGCGCGCCTCCGCCTGCACCAGCCCCACCAGGCTCTTGCCGCCGCGGGGCACGATCACGTCGATCACCCCCTGCATCCCCAGCATCTCGCTGACGGCGGCGCGGTCCCGCGTGGGCACCCGCTGCACCGCGTCCTCCGGCAGGCCCGCCGCGCGCAGGCCCTCGACAAGGCAGGCATGGATGGCGCCGGAGCTGTGGAAGCTTTCCGAACCCCCGCGCAGGATCGCGGCGTTGCCCGATTTCAGGCACAGCCCGCCCGCGTCGGCGGTCACGTTCGGGCGGCTCTCGTAGATCACCCCGATCACGCCCAGCGGCGTGGCCACCTTGCGAAAGCTCAGCCCGCTGGGCCGGCTCCACTCGTCCAGCACGCGCCCCACCGAGTCGGGCTGCGCGGCGACCTCGCGCAGGCCCTTCGCGATGGCGCGCACCCGCCCCTCGTCCAGCTGCAGCCGGTCGAGCATCGCGGGCGACAGGCCCTTCGCCGTCGCGAAGGCCATGTCCTCGGCGTTGGCGGCCAGGATCTCGGCCTCGCGCGCCTCCACCGCCTCCGCCGCGGCCTCCAGCGCCTTCTGGCGGGCGTCGGCGGGGGCGTAGGCGAGCTCGGCGGCGGCGGCCTGCGCGCGCCGGCCGATCCCGGCCATCAGCTCGGGGATGTCGAACTCTGCGTCGCGGCTTTCGGCGGTCGCGGTCATTCTCGGGCCCTTTCGCTGTCGGGGGCGGCGGGGGCGGCCCCGCCCTCGCCCGCGTCCCATATCACGATGTTGTCGGAATGGGCGACCTCGGCGCGCGCCGGGCGCCCCAGCGCCTCGACCACCTCCGAGGAATGGCGTCCGGCGATCGCCCGCGCCTCCTCCGCCCCGCAGCCCGAGAGCGCGGCGCCGACCGACTCGCCCCCCTCGGTCACGATCGCCACCGGATCGCCCCGCTCGAAGGCGCCGCGCACCTCGCGCAGCCCCGCGGGCAGCAGCGACTTGCCCCGCCGCAGCGCCTGCGCGGCGCCCGCGTCCACCACCAGCCGGCCCATCGGCTTCATGCCCGCGATCCACTGCTTGCGCGCGGTCAGGGGCGAGGCCTCGGCCCGGAACAGCGTCGCCCGCGCCCCCTGCCCCAGCGCGCTCAGCGGCCGGTCCGTCTCCCCCTTGCAGATGATCATGGCGCAGCCCCCGCGCGTGGCGGTCTTGGCGGCCAGCAGTTTGGTGCGCATCCCGCCCGAGGCCGCCTCGGTCCCCACGCCCTTGCCCATCGCCTCGATCGCCGGGGTGATGCGCGCCACCACCGGGATGTGCTCGGCGTCCGGCTCGCTGCGCGGATCGGCGCTGTAGAGCCCGTCCACGTCCGAGAGCAGCACCAGCAGATCGGCGCCCGCCATCAGCGCCACGCGCGCCGCCAGCCGGTCGTTGTCGCCGAAGCGGATCTCGTCGGTGGCGACCGTGTCGTTCTCGTTGACCACCGGCACCACGCCCAGCCCCAGCAGCGTGCGCAGCGTCGCCCGCCCGTTGAGGTAGCGCCGCCGGTGGCGCGTGTCCTCCAGCGTCAGCAGCACCTGCCCGGCGGTCAGCCCGTGGGGCTCCAGCGCCTTTTGATACGCCTCGGCGAGCCGGATCTGCCCCACCGCCGCCGCCGCCTGCGCCTGGTCGAGCGGCAGCACGCCCGCCGGCAGCCCCAGCGCCCGGCGCCCCAGCGCTATGGAGCCCGAGGAGACGACCATCACCTCCTTGCCCCCGGCGCGCAGCCCGGCGAGGTCCGCCGCGACCCCCTCCAGCCAGTCCTGTCGAAGCCGGCCGGTCCGCGCATCCACCAGCAGGGCGGAGCCGATCTTGACCACCAGCCGGGAGGCCGAGGCCAGCGCGTCGCTCACGGCGTCCAAGGCTCGCCCTCCGGCCGCTCCCCCTCCTCGGTCAGCCCGGCCTCGCGGTTGCGCCTCGCCTCCACCTCGCGCCGCAGGGCGCGCAGCACCTCCGTCACGCCCTGCCCCGAGACGCCGGAGAGGGGCATCACCCGCCTCGCCCCCGCGGCCTCCAGCGCCGCGGCCTTCTCCGCGATCTCCTCTGCGCTCAGCGCGTCGATCTTGTTCAGCCCCGTGATCCGCGGCTTGTCCGCCAGTCCCGCGCCATAGGCCGACAGCTCCGCGTCGATCACGCGCCAGTCGGCGGCCACGTCCTCCGCCGTCCCGTCCACCAGATGCAGCAGCACCGCGCAGCGCTCGATATGGCCCAGGAACCGGTCCCCGATCCCGCGCCCCTCATGCGCGCCCTCGATAAGCCCGGGAATGTCCGCGATCACCAGCTCCGTCCCGTCGATCCCCGCCACCCCGAGATTGGGATGCAGCGTGGTGAAGGGATAGTCCGCGATCTTGGGCTTCGCGTTCGACACCGCCGAGAGGAAGGTGGACTTGCCCGCGTTCGGCAGCCCCGCCAGCCCCGCATCCGCGATCAGCTTGAGCCGCAGCCAGAGGGTCCGCTCCACCGCCGGCTGGCCCGGATTGGCCCGGCGCGGCGCGCGGTGGGTGGAGGTCTTGAAATGCAGGTTCCCCCAACCGCCGTTCCCGCCGCCCGCCAGCAGCACGCGCTGGCCGACTTCATCCAGGTCGGCGATCACCGTCTCCTGGTCCTCGTCGAGGATCTCGGTGCCCACGGGCACGCGCAGCACGATGTCCGCCCCGTCGGCGCCGGTGCGCTGCTTGCCCTCGCCGGGCCGGCCGTTCTTGGCGAAGAAATGCTGCTGGTAGCGGAAGTCGATCAGGGTGTTGAGGCCGTCCACCGCCTCCGCCCAGACATCGCCGCCCCTGCCGCCGTCGCCGCCGTCAGGGCCGCCGAACTCGACATACTTCTCCCGTCGGAAGCTCGAGCATCCGTTCCCGCCCGCGCCGGAGCGGATATAGACCTTGGCGAGATCGAGGAATTTCATGTCGCGCTCCTGCCCCCAGCCGGGGCCCGCGTCAAGGCCGCGCCGGGGCGGCCGGGTTCAGTCGGCCGGCCGCCCGTGCCGGTAGCGCCAGGCCGGCGCCACGCCGCCGCGGGCGACGGAGAACGCCTCCCCCTCCCCCTCATAGGCGAAGCCCGCGCGGATCAGCACATGGGCCGAGACGTCGTTGTCCTGGAAGACCGTGGCCACCAGCGCCTTCGCGCCCGCCTCGAACAGGTGGTCGCGCACCGCCGCCACGGCTTCGGTCGCGTAGCCGGTCTTCCGGAAGGCCGGGGCGACCATGTAGCTGAGCTTGAAGACGCCCTCCGGCTCGCCCTCCGCATGCTCCAGGAAGACCAGCCCGACCATCTCCGACCCGTCCGAGGGGCTCGCGTCCATGACGTAGAGCGGCCCGGAGCGCAGCCCCGCCAGCGCCCGCTCGATCAGCGCCTCCGCCGCGCCGGGCGGATAGGGATGCGGCACGGAGACGAGCGAGCGCGCCACCCGCTCGTCGCCCAGATAGAGCGCGATCAGCGCCGCGTCCTGCGGGCGCGGCGGGCGCAGCTCCAGCCGCCCTGCCGCGAGGCGCGGCGCGATCTCGATCCCGTCCAGCATGGCGGATCCTCCCGGCGAGGGCGCCCCGCGGCCGGCGCGCCGTCTGACGGGCGGCGTCGCGGCCTTGCGCGGGGACGCGTCGGCCCCCTGGAAAAGCGCGGGGGCCGGCGGGGTCTCTCCCCGCCGGCCCCCGAGTTGTCTGTTCGCCTCGGTCGGCGGGTTACTCGGCGGCCTCCGCCGCCGGGATCACGGACACGAAGGTGCGGCCCTTGAAGCCCTTGTTGAACTTCACCTGGCCCTCCTCGGTCGCGAAGATGGTGTGGTCCTTGCCAATGCCCACGCCCTGGCCCGGCCACCACTTGGTGCCGCGCTGGCGGATCAGGATGTTGCCCGGACGCACGGCCTCGCCGCCGTATTTCTTGACGCCCAGACGCCGCCCTGCGGAGTCGCGCCCGTTGCGGGAGGAGCCGCCTGCCTTCTTGTGCGCCATCTCTCAGTCTCCTTGCTCGTCTCGCTCAGGCTTCGGCGGAGGGGGCGGAGGCGGCGCCCAGCGCCGGCTTCACGCCCGACGCGTCCGCGCCGGAGGCCAGGATCTCGGTCACCCGCACGCGGGTCAGCTGCTGGCGGTGGCCCTTGCGCCGGGCCGAGGAATGCTTGCGCCGCCGGCGCTTGAAGTTGATCAGCTTCGGGCCCTTGGTCTGCTCGACCACCTCGGCCTTCACGCCGGCGCCGTCCACGCGGGGCGCGCCGACGGTCGGCTCGCCCTCGCCGCCCAGCATCAGCACCTCGTTGAACTGCACCGTCTCGCCGGCCTCGGCCGCCAGCTTCTCGATGAGCATCTCGTCGCCCTCGGCGACCTTGTACTGCTTGCCGCCCGTCTTGATGACAGCGAACATGCCGCGTCCCTTCCTTCTCTCCCGCGTCCTGCGGCGCCGCGTCTCGCGGACTTGAGGGGGCCTCGGCCGGCCCCGCCTTCGGACAGCGCGCCCCTGGATGGGCGTTCGACGCATCGCGCGCCAGACATCGAGCGCGGACGGTCTCCCGCCCGCGCGATCGGAGCGCGCTGTATGCCGCCGGGGCCGAGCGAAGTCAAGCGCGCGCCCGCCCCCTCAGGACAGCACCAGGAGCTGGAAGGCCATCATCGCCACGAAGGCCAGCGTGGTCGCCGTGGCCACCGATCTGGCCTGCGCGTTCGCCAGCGCGTCCGGGAGGAGCTCGGCGAACACCATCCAGATCATCGCGCCGGCCGCCAGCCCCAGCCCCACCGGCAGGAAGGGCTCGAACCATTCCGTGAACAGGAAGGCGGGCGCGGCCATCAGCGGCTGGGGCAGGCTGGTGAACACCGCCCATCCCGCGGCCTGCCAGACCGGCGTGCCCCGCGGCACCAGCACCAGCGCGATCGCCAGCCCCTCCGGCACGTTGTGAAACGCGATCGCCGTCGTGATGAAGACCCCCAGCTCGTCGGAGCCGGAGAAGGACACCCCCACCCCGACGCCCTCGGCGAAGGAATGCGCCGTCATGATGCCCAGGATCAGCAGCGCCTTGGCGGCGTCCGCGCCGGCCAGCTCGCCGACCTCGATGTCGCCCGCGCCCCCGAGCGCCCGGTCGCTGAGCACGATCGCGCCCAGCCCCGCGAGCACCCCCAGCAGCGTCAGCGTGACCTCCAGCTGCACCCCCTCCGAGATCAGGCTGTGGCTTGCCGCCAGCATCAGCCCGCCCGCGGCGGCGTTGGACCATCCCAGCCAGCGGGCGCTGATCCGGCGCACGATCAGGAACGGCAGGGCCCCGACGCCGGTCATGATCGCCGTGACCAGCGCGGCCAGCGTCACCGTCCAGACATCGATGATCATGCGCGCCCTCCCCTCACTCGGGCCGCTGAATCGCGCCCCGCTCCTGCTTACACCCCGCGCCCGCCCCGCGCATCCGCCCGCCCCCCCGCCCCCCTTGCGTCGCGCGGGCGCGGCGGCTAGATCACCCGAAGTCCCGCCGCGGACATGCGGAGAGGTGCCGGAGCGGTCGAACGGGGCGGTCTCGAAAACCGTTGAGGGGGCAACCCCTCCGTGGGTTCGAATCCCACCCTCTCCGCCACTTGTCCTTCTCAGTGCGTCTCTCACAGCCCCATAATTCCTGCACAATCAGCCACTTGCGTGATGCGCTTGGCGCAAGCCGTCTCCGCGTGTATCGTCCTATCTCATAAATTTCGTGGGATAAAACGTGTGGTGCAGGAGTATGGCAGACGACGCGAACAAGCCCGAGTCCGGGCAGACCCGGAAGCGGCGAGGCCGCCACCCCGAGAAGGCTCTGAACGCCCCGACGGTCCGCAATGCCACGCCGGGGCGCCATGCGGACGGCAACGGTCTCTATCTCCATGTGGACGACAGCGGCGCGCGGCGGTGGGTGCTGCGGACGACCGTCCACGGCCGGCGGCGCGACATCGGGCTTGGCGGGGCGTCTCTCGTCTCGCTCGCGGAGGCGCGTGAGAAGGCGCGCGCGCTCCGCAAGATCGCCCGCGAGGGCGGCGACCCGGTGGCGGAGCGCGACAAGGACAAGCGGACCTCCCTCACATTCGCCGACGCGGCCAAGAGGGTGCACGCGGAGCAGGTGAAGCCGAGCTCGCGCAACGAGAAGGCGGCGGCGCAATGGCTCTCCAGCCTCGAAGCCTACGCCTTCCCGACGATGGGAACGCGGCCTGTTCACGCCGTGGAGCAAGCCGACGTTCTGCGCGTCCTCGCGCCGATCTGGACCGAGAAGCCGGAGACGGCCCGGCGGGTGCGCCAGCGTCTCCGTACGGTGCTCGACTGGGCGCGGACGGCGGGACATCGCGAAGGGATCAACCCGGTGGAGGGCGTCGAGAAGGGCCTTCCAAAGCAGCGCGCCCGCGTGCAGCACTTCGCCGCCCTGCCCTGGCAGGACCTGCCCGACCTTTGGCCGCGCCTAGAGCGTGCGCGCGGCATGGGCGGGAAGGCCCTGCGCTTTTGCATTCTGACCGCAGCGCGCTCCGGGGAGGTCCGGGCGGCGACATGGTCCGAGATCGACCTGGAAGCAGGCGTCTGGACCGTCCCGGCGGAGAAGATGAAGGCAGAGCGCGAGCATCGCGTTCCCCTCTCGGAACCCGCGCTCGCAGTTCTGCGCGAGGTTCGGCCTCTGCGGGCGAAATCGGAGGCCCTGGTGTTTCCTAGTGGCAAGAAGGGCAAGGCGCTCTCCGACATGACCCTCGCCTCCGTGCTCAAGCGGCTGGAGGTGCCCGTGACGGTGCACGGCTTCCGCTCGACCTTCCGCGACTGGGCCGAGGAAGCGACCTCCTATCCGCATGAGGTGAAGGAGGCCGCGTTGGCGCACGCGGTCAAGGGCAAGACGGAGCGGGCCTACCGGCGCAGCGACCTTTTCGAGAAGAGGTGCAAGATGATGAACGAGTGGGGCGGCTTTGTTGTTCGAGCCGGCGGGGCTGCTGATGACGACGAAAGCTGAAGATTTCGACGCCGCTGTGAAATGGGCCCGTCTACGCCTGCAGTCAGCTCATGAGGGGCGAGAACTTGCGAGAGGCCTGCCGCCAAGTCGCCTCTTGCAGGCAAGCGGCAGTCCCCAGACGACCAAGGCAATAAATGAACTCAAACGCGAGCTAGAAACAAAGCTGGAAAGAGGGCTATCGCTCACGGAACAGGAGGCTAACTGGTATCATGCGCCAAGAAAGCGGCCAAGAAAGCGTCCTCCTGTAAATATGCTAGATACACGAAATCGCGAGATAGCAAGGGTTACCCTATTAATACCAAGAATGTTCGCCCTACATTTGAGGAGGAACTACTCGACAGATCGAAGACTTAGTGCATGTGATGCTGTTGCTCGCGCCAATCACCTCAACGGACTCAAGCCAGCAAGCTATGATGGCATAGCCAAGCTTTGCACTTCTGCAGTCTTGGAGGCGAATGAACACGTTCGTGATATTGCGGCCGAATTGCTTCCAACGGCACGAGAAATGGGACTCGAAATAAGCCGCATCGATATTGAAGAGTTGCTATGGCAGTTCGGCACCCTTGGTCAAGCAGGAGATCTATCGAGGCTCCAAAAACCTCATGCGATGGAGATCCTGCGCATCTTTGCAGGCGCGCATCGCAACAATTGAGGCACGTCGCGGCGGAAGCTTTCGTCCCCGCGTGCCGGCACGCGTATTTTATTACTGACGCGTGATCGCTGAAGGGCCCCTACCTTCCGACCTCATCGCGAACCGCATGAGGTCACCACATGTCTATCGAGCACTCTCCCTCTCGCCGGAAATCGGCTAGCGGAGCGCCAGAGCCCCCCGGCCCTTCCGCGGAGGGTTCCTTCGGCCGCCTACTGACCCGCGACGAGGTCTGCCACCGTCTCGGCCGCTCCCCCGCTTCGCTCTATCGAGACATAGCCGCGGGCCTGATCCCGCGCCCCGTCAAGATCGGCAGCTCCTCCAGGTGGACGGAGGCCGAGATCGACAACGTCGTCAGGCGCGCCATCCACCACCGTGACAACGACGCGGACGAGAAGGCGTGAGCTTCAGAAGAAAGCCCCCGGCGCTGGTGACGCCGGGGGCTTCGAAGACTTGGTCGAAAGCTGCCTGCTGCGACCAATCTGAAGATACGCCCATCACTCGCGAGCGCAAGCTCCTCCGCGTCCGGCCCGCCATGCGGCAGGGCCTGCGTCACCTCTCGACACATCAAGCGCCGGACACGAGCCAGCCGTCGGCTGCCTCTCCCGGCGATTGCGGAGGCCCCGTGATGGAATCTTTGAACACCCGCAAAGAAAGGCACGCACCGACGGCCGGAGAGATTCTCGAGATGGCCCGCGACTGGAAGGCGAAGAAGAGCTTTGACCAGCTGCTCGCGATCATCGTGACGGCTCTTGCCGCTCTCTCGCCCTGCGACAGGCGTGTCGCGCTCGAGTCCCTGGTTCCGCTCCGACAGCACGTCTTGGAGGAGATCCTCGAGGATCCGTTCCAGCGGCTCATGTCCGGCTGGGACGACGCCACTCCCGAGCAGCGCCGCCGCTTCCTCACCCATATCCGCGAGGAGGACGCTGCATGACCAGCAACACGACTGCTCGCGACCCGGCCTCGGGAGATGACTGGCCGGAGCTCATACCGCTCGAGGGAGGTGAGGTCCCTGCCCTGACGCCCGATATGGTAAGCGGATGGCTGGGTGAGTTCGCTGAGGCCCTCGCCGATGCAACGGAGACTCCCGTCGAACTCGCTGTCGGTCTCAGCCTCGGCGCCGTCTCGGCGGCGGCCGCCCGACGCCTGCGTGTTGAGATCAAGCCAGACTATTCCGAACCGGCGAATCTCTGGATCATGCCGTCGCTGGCGCCGGGCAACCGGAAGTCGGCCGTGGAAAAGGCGACCGCCGACCCGCTGCGCGTGTGGGAGCGCGAGCAGGCCGAGGCGCTCGCTCCGGCGATCGCCGCGGCGACGGCCGAGACCGACGTTATCAAGGACCGTGCAAAAGAGGTGAAGAAGAAAGCCGGGCAGGTCAAAGACGATATCGAGGCGCGGGACCTCGCCCGGCAGGCCGCGGAAATCGAGCAGCAAGTCCCAAACATTCCGAGCCCCCCGCAGCTCTGGACCTCCGACGCAACGCCGGAAAATCTCGGCGTCCGGCTCGCTGAGAACGACGAGCGGATGGCCTGGATCTCCGCGGAAGGCGGCTTCTTCGAGACGATCGGAGGCCGCTACACGAAGGGCGTCCCGAACCTGGACCTCATGCTCAAGGCGCATTCGGGAGATCCGGAACGCGTGGACCGGATTGGGCGGCCGCCCGTCTATCTGACGGAGCCCTTGCTCACCGTGGCCATGTCGCCTCAGCCCGATCTGCTTCGCGGCCTGATGGCGAAGCCGGGGTTCCGGGGACGGGGCCTGTTGGGGCGCTTTCTATATTTCCTGCCGCCTTCGCCGCTCGGTTTCCGCACCCTCGACGGTCCGCCGCTGCCCGAGAGCGTGAAGACGGCATATGCCAGCGGTCTACGGGCCATGCTCGAGTGGCCCCGCGCGGTGGATGCCGACGGTCAGCCGCGCATGCATGTGGTCCGACTCTCGCGCCCTGCCTACGAAGAGTGGTGGGCCTTCGCCAAGTCGCTGGAAGCCAAGATGCGGCCGGGAGGCCAGTTCGAGCACATGACCGACTGGGCCGGCAAGGCGCCGGGCGCCGCCGCCCGCGTGGCCCTCAACTTGCACGCCGCCTCGCATGCCTTCGGCCGGCCTTGGGAAGTCGAGATCCAGCTCGAGACCATGGAGCAGGCGCTGGCCATCGTCGGGGTGTCCGCCCAGCATACTCGCGCCGTGTTCGGGCTGATGGCTGCCAATGAGGACCTCGCAGCAGCCGGCCATGTGTGGCGCTGGATCGAACGCCGACGCCAGACGGCCTTCCGCGCGCGCGACGTCTGGCAGAACCTCAAGAACCCGGGGCGGTTCTCGAAGATGGCCGATGTGATGGCGGCTCTCGAGCACCTCGCCGAGCGCGGCTACCTCCGCATCGAAGAGGACGTCCGTGGTGGCGCCGGCCGCAAGCCGAGCCCGATGGTCTTTGTCCGGCCTGATCTTTCGGAGGGCTGGGGATGAAAGGCTGGCGAGAAATCCTGGGCCTGGACGGCGAGGCCGCCGATTTCCCCCCAGATCCCCCACAATGCCAACACGACGACAATTCTGGGGGAAGTGGGGGAATTGGGGGAGGGAGACCTGAGGGCGAACGGTTGCGCACTCCAGCGGCGCCGGGACGCCGGCAATGCGACACCACCCAGCGCGGCAGGAAGGATACAGGCCCGGTGACAAAGTCTTCGGTCTCTGAATCTGACGCCGACGTGCTTCTATCGTATCTGCGCGAGACCGGCCCCGCGACCTACGGAGCAGCTGGCGCCGACCTCACTTGGGGAGCGTCTCGCGCATGGCGAGCAGCTGCACACCTGGAGGCGCTGGGGCATGCATCACTCGACGCACTGGGGCGCTTGATCCCGAAAGACCTGTCGGATTCGATGCCGGTGGCGTCACAACCTCAACCACGCAGACCACGAACGTAGCATGCAGCGGCGCCCGAGGTGGCCTTGCAGGTCCTCCGAGCATGTCGGATCTGGCCCAAAATGTTGACATTTGTTAACATTTTCTAAGTGATTTCGGAAAATTCGCGGAGGCTGACATGGGCGGAGCGGGATCGGGAAGACCAAGGCGTCGCCGATATGTCGACGACTGCCTCTGCTTGAACGTGAACAAGCTGAACCGCGATGGATCCCTCAAGCCCGGCTTCATTGGGGAGCGCGTCTGGTATTCGCTCCGTGATGGGCGCAGAACGGCGAGCATCGGCCTCCACACAGAAACGGACCGACTGGTGCTCTCCTTCCGGTCCCCCGAGACGGGCGGCGCTTGGGTCGACATCGAACAGTCGGTAGCGATCACCCGCGAACCGTGCCGCTACGGCGGGTCCCGTCCCTATTTCCTATGCCCCAAGCTCGGATGCGGACGACGCGTCGTGAAGCTTTTCAAGTCGGGTCATCGCTTTCTCTGCCGCCAATGCCACGGCCTCGTCTACGAGAGCCAAGCAGAGACCGCATGGAAGCGACGTCTGCGCCGCGCCAACAAGCTCCGCGAACGCCTCGGAGGTCCTGTCGGCATGCTGAACCGCATGCCCTGGAAGCCCCCGCAGATGCACACGACAACTTATGAGCAAATGGTGGCGGAGATCCGCAGCATCGAGGAGCCGGCCATTCGCAGGCTGGCCACGGAACTCGGCCTCGAAACGTGAGCGCGTCCAGGGCGTGACGGAGGTTTGCGTCGATCGCAGACGCCCGGCCCAACCGTCGCCTCGGCCGCCTGCTGCATAGAGAAGACGCCTGGCTCAGCGAGAGCCTGGCGGAGGAGGTCGGACCAATGCCGCAGATCGTCGGCGGAATCTCCGGCCCTGAAGAAGAGGCCGAGCTTCACGAGATCAACGTCTGGGTCGCTGAGCAGGGGCTCAAGCCCGGCGAGGTTAGCTATGACTTCGCCGATGAGTGGACAGGACGACAACTCGCCGTCTTCGTCCTGGTCTGGCTCAATGGCTTGCAGGAGGAGCTGACCGAGCCTGTCGCGGTCCTCCTGAACGAGGATGAGGCCATCTTAGCCTTGGCCAGCGAGGCCGACTTTCGCTGCTTCTCCTCGCCGGACTCGTTCCGACGCTACGTGATCGACGAGATCCTGCGAAAACCCGCAGAAGGCCACACCGCTGAGACGGTCGAAGTCTGACTATCACATCCGAGGTTCTCAGGGCATTGTCGGTGGGCGTCAGGCTCTCCGGCCCCCAAGTGGGTCGCTACGATATAGCTGAAGTCTTGCTGAATACGAGACAGGAGGCTCAGATTGAGGTCGGCTGACCGAAAGGGAGACGCTCCGGGCGCAGCGGGTTGAACCGCGCCGGGTCTGCCGGACCGGAGGGGAGGACCGCACATCCCGATTTATGCGCATTCAGGAAGAAGGGATGATCAGCAGGACTGGGAGCTGCTGGAGACCCACTCCGCAAACGTGGCCGAAGCGGCCCGCCGACGGGGGAACGCCTTCAGCGCCGGCGAGCTGGCCGCCGCCGCAGGACTTTTCCACGACCTCGGGAAGATGAAGGACGCTTTCCAAGCGCGGCTGCTGGACAGTTCAATAAAGGTTCCGCACGCCGCCGACGGTGCCCGGCTCGCCATGGACCGGCTCGGCATAGCGGGACGCTTTCTCGCCTTCGGAATCGCGGGCCATCACGGCCGTATGCCCAACACCTTCGGAGCGGAGGGGCTGGAGGCGCGCCTCGCGGGCGTCGCCGCACCTGATCCGCCGCCTTGGGCGGAGATTCCTGCGCCCGCCCTGCCCGAGCGGTTGAGCGATCGGGATATCACGGCGGAGACCCGCGCCTTCCGCTGTCAGTTCCTGATGCGGATGATCTATTCCTGTCTGGTCGAGGCGGACGACCGGGAGACCGCGCGTTACTATGCCGGGCTGGAAGGCCGGACGCCTGAGCCCGAGGATCTGACGCTCGACCCGCCCCGGATGCTCAGGGCGTTCGACACCTATCTGGCGGGCCTCTCCTCAGGGGGCGAAATAAACCGTATGCGGAGAGAGATCGTCCGGCATTCCCGCGCGCGGGCGTCCGAGCCTCCCGGCCTGTTCTCGATGACGGTCCCAACCGGCGGGGGCAAGACACTCGCGTCGCTTGGCTTCGCACTTGAGCATGCGGCGGCGCATGGATTGAGACGGCTCGTCTACGTCATTCCCTACATGTCGATCATCGAGCAGACCGCCGCCGTCTTCCGCGACCTGCTGGGCGAGGAGGCGGTGCTCGAGCACCATTCGACCTTTGACTGGTTCGGTGCGGCCGAGGGCGACGACGATGAGGCGGAGCGGCTGCGGCGCGCAGCGCAGAGCTGGGACGCCCCGGTGGTGGTGACGACGGCGGTCCAGTTCTTCGAGAGTCTTTTCGCCAACCGAAAGAAGCGTTGCCGGAAGCTCAACGCTCTTTCCGAGGCCGTCATTGTGCTCGACGAGGCCCAGACCCTGCCGCGCAGGCTGCTGCGCCCCTGTCTCGCCGCGCTGCGAGAACTTGCTGACGGCTATGGCGCCAGCGTGGTCCTGTGCACCGCGACCCAGCCCGCGCTCACAAAGCAGGCCGGCTTTCCAGCGCCGGAAGCCCTTGACGTTCCGGCCTCGCGGGAACTGGCGCCCGACCCGCCAGGGCTCTATGCCGCTCTGCGGCGGACCCGCCTCCGCCATATCGGCGCTCAGGAGGATGCGGCGCTCGCCGAGAGACTGCGAGAAACGCTCCAGGCGCTACTCATTGTCGACAACCGGAAGCAGGCTCGCGCCCTGTTCGACAGGATCGCGGAGGCGGACGGAGCGGCACATCTCAGCACGCTGATGACACCGACCCATCGGCGCGTCGCGCTGGCGACGGTGCGAACGCGTCTGAATGAGGGCAGGCCAGCCCGCCTCGTCGCCACCTCGCTGGTCGAGGCAGGCGTGGACGTGGACTTCCCGCTCGTTCTGCGGGCCGAGGCGGGGCTCGACAGCCTCGCGCAGGCCGCCGGGCGCTGCAATCGGGAAGGGCTCAAGGAGGGGTTCGGCGAGGTCCAGATCTTCCGGCCGGAACAGCCGCCGCCGCAGGAGCTGGAGCAGCTCGCCCGGATTGGCCAGGACATTCTCGAACGTTGCGACGACCCGTTGTCGCTTGAAGCGATGGAAGCGTATTTCCGCGAACTCTACACCCAGCGCGGCGTCGAAGCCCTCGACTCCGTCCAGGTGGGCCCGCGCGAGGCACCCATCCGCGGGATCCTGAACGCGATTGCGCGCGCAGGACTCGAGGTGCCCTTCGAGGATATCGCCGAGGCGTTTCAGATCATTGAGGGGGGGCAGCGCGCCCTTGTCGTGCGGGGCGGGCGATGGGGCATCCCGGAAGACCGCCTGGAGGCGCTCGGCGAAGCCGGGGCCGGAGCCGTGGCCCGTGGAGTGCAGGGCTATTCGATCAACGTCCCTTACGGCATATGGCGCTCGCTTCGCGCCGCGCGGGCCATCTCTGCCTGGCGACCGGAACGCTTCGACGAGCAGTTCTTCGTGCTCGACAACGCCGCGCTTTACGACGACCGCGCGGGTCTGGCGGTCGAGGGGTTTGAGGACGCGGGGTTTCTCAATGTCTGAACCGCGGCGTGTTTAGAAAAAACTTGCCCCCGGCCTTCCCGTTCATGTTTGCTTGTGACCATTGAGGGGAGGTCATTTTGATGACTGAGTCCGATAGCGGAGGCGATTTCGGCATCAGTCTGCTCGTCTGGGGCGAGCGAGCCTGCTTCACGCGGCCGGAGATGAAGGTGGAGCGCGTCTCCTACGACGTGATGACCCCTTCGGCGGCGCGCGGCATCCTCGAGGCGATCCACTGGAAGCCGTCGATCCGGTGGGTGATCAACCGCATCCATGTTCTCAAGCCGATCCGATTCGACAGCATCCGGCGCAACGAGATCGCGTCGAAGATCCCGGCGGCCAAGGCAAAGTCAGCCATGAAGGCCAGCGACGTCTCCGGCTTGGGGCTTTCGGTGGACGAGGACCGCCATCAGCGAGCGATGCTGTGCCTGCGCGACGTGGCCTACGGCATCGAGGCTCATTTCGAGATGACCCCGCGCGCCGGACCGGAGGACAATCCCGGCAAGCATGCCGACATGTTCCGCCGGCGCGCCTTGAAGGGGCAGTGCTTCCATCGCCCCTGCCTCGGCGTGCGGGAGTTCCCGGCCGATTTTGAGCTCGTCGAGGAATTCCCGCCAAGCGAACTGCCTGAGGACGCGCGCGACCGTGATCTCGGCTGGATGCTGCACGACATCGACTACGCCAATGACCGCCGGTCGGTGTTTTTCCGCGCGCGGATGGAAAACGGCGTGATCGACGTGGCCCGCTGCCTTGCGGCGGAGGCAGCCTCGTGACGATCCTGACCGAGCTCACGGCCCTCTACGAGCGCCGCTCGGCGAAGGAGGGCTGGCCGGCTCCCGGCTTCTCTGTGGAGAATATCGGTGGGGAGGTGGTGCTGGCCCCGAACGGACGGGTCGAGACGATCCGGCCGCTGCTTTCGCCCGACGCCAAAGGCCGGATGCAGCCCCGGCGCATGGCCGTGCCGGCCGTCAATCGAACGTCCGGCATCAAGGCTGGGATGTTCTGGGATAAGACCGCCTATGCGCTCGGCGTAACGGCGGCGACGGATGCGGCGGGAACTCCGCTGAAGGACGCCCGAGGGGACCTGATCCCGGGAACGGGGAAACGGACGGCGCAAGAACACGAGGCTTTTCGGGAAGCCCATCTGGAGCTTCTGCATGACGCGAAAGCCCCCGGGCTCATCGCACTGCGCCGCTTCATCGAAAGCTGGGATGCCGGCGACTTCGTCAGAAACGGGTATCCAGCGTCCGTCATCGACCGGAACATCGTCTTCCGCTTCGAAGACCAATACCTTCACGATCTACCGGAGGCTCGGGTTCTGCTATGGAAGGGGCCTGATGGGGAAGGGCCGTGCCTTGTAACCGGCCGCCCTGGACCTACTGCGGCCCTCCATCCCAAGATCAAGGGAGTGAGGGGCGCCCAGTCCTCCGGAGCCACGCTGGTTTCCTTCAACAAGGATGCCGATACATCCCACGGGAAGACGCAAGGCGACAACGCGCCCGTATCGGAGACCGCAGCCTTCGCCTACGGCACGGCGCTGAATGCGCTTCTGGCGAAGGGCTCGCAGAACTCCCTGCAAGTCGGCGACACGACCGTTGCCTTCTGGGCCAGAGGCGCCGGCGAAGGCGCTGCGGAGGACGCGGTTCTGGCCGCGCTGCAGGGCGGGGCGCGCGGCGAAGACGATGATGCGGCGGAGCGTCGTCTTCTTGCCCACCTGGTGGAAATAGCGCGCGGGCGTCCTGCAACGGAGACCGGGCTCGACCCCGCCACGAATATCTATCTTCTGGGCCTCGCGCCGAACGCCGCTCGGCTCTCGGTCCGGTTCTGGCATCCTGGGACGCTGGGCGAATTCGCGCAGCACGTGGACCGGTTCTGGCAGGAATGCGCGATTGAACCCTCGCCGTTCCGGGGAAGCGACGGCGTCATACGTCCGCCGCGCCCCTGGTCGCTGCTCTACGAGCTGGCGGCGCGGCGGGAGGCAAAGAACATCCCTCCACGGCTCGGCGGCGGCCTGATGCGGGCGGTGCTGACGGGCGCCCCCTATCCGCGCACGCTGCTCTCCGGCGTCATCGGGCGCATCCGGGCCGACCGGGAGAATCCTGACAAGCCGTGGGAGCAGCGGGACAGCGACGGACGCCGCGCGGCGATCATCCGCGCCGTTCTGCTCCGCGACGCGAGACATTCGGAAAAGAGGGAGGTGGCGCCCATGGCGCTCGATGAGGACTCGACCGACGTCGCCTATCTGCTCGGGCGCCTGTTCGGCGCTTATGCCTACGCCGAGAGAAGCTACCAGGCGCGCGGGGCCGGCCTGCGCGACAAATACATGGCGGCGGCCTCGGCCACGCCGGCGCGGGTCTTTCCCGTCCTGATGCGCGGCTACGAGCACAACCTCTCGGCGTTGCGCAAGGCCGGGGGGAACAAGGCGGGCGCCGGGGTGAAGGCGGACCGCGCCGTCAGCGCCATCATCGCCAGGCTTTCCGGCGGCGATTCCGAGCGCGCGCTGCCCGCCGCTCTGCCGCTTGAAGACCAGGGCCGCTTTTTCATCGGCTTCTACCACCAGTTCAATGCCTTCTTCGAAAGCCCGAAGGAGGCGGAGGAGGCGCTCGCCTCCGCAGATCATGAGGAGGACGGGGAATGAGCGCCAACGACCAGGCGATGGCGAACAAGGCGACAACTCCGGTTGCCAACCGCTACGACTTCGTCCTGTTTCTCGATGTCGAGAACGGCAATCCCAACGGCGACCCGGACGCCGGAAACATGCCGCGCATGGATCCCGAGACCAATCTCGGACTGATGTCCGACGTGTCGCTCAAGCGAAAGCTGCGCAACTATGTGAACGAGGTCTTTGGCAACCAGCCGCCGCACCGGATCTATTTCACCGAGCGCGCCGTGCTGAACGCGGCGCATCAGGAAGCGTGGGACGCGACCGGCGTGACGCCGCAGAAAGCGAAGGACTACTCGAAGCTGCCCAGAGACGAGGCCGAGGCGCGCAAGCTAACCGACTGGATGTGCGCCAACTTCTGGGACATCCGTACCTTCGGCGCAGTGATGACCACGGGCGTGAACGCCGGCCAGGTCCGTGGGCCGGTCCAGGTTTCCTTCGCGCGCTCGGAAGAACCGATCATGCCGCTGGAGATCTCCATCACCCGCTCCTCGGTCACCAACGAGGATGATCGCGAAAAAGAGCGCACGATGGGCCGCAAGCACATCGTGCCCTATGGCCTCTATCGCGTGCACGGCTTCATCAACGCCAAGCTGGCCGAGCGCACCGGCTTCACCCAGGCCGATCTCGATCTGCTCTGGACCGCGTTTCGCGACGCGCTCGATCTCGACCGCTCCGCGAGCCGCGGCGAGATGGCCGCGCGCCGCCTGATCGCATTCCGGCACGACAGTCCGCTGGGCAACGCGCAGGCGCACAAGCTGTTCGAGCGGGTCACCGTCTCCCGCCTCCATCAAGGCGAGGCGGCGAGGCCCGGCGATCCGCGCACGCATAACTGGCCGCCGGCTCGCGCCTTCTCCGACTACCGGATCGAGGTTGATCGGGAAAACCTGCCCGAAGGCGTCTCGATCCATGAGCCCTTCTGAGGACAGCGTCCCCATCTCCGCGTTGCAGCACTGGCTGTTCTGCCCGAGGCAATGCGCGCTGATCCATGTGGAGCGGCTCTGGGCCGAGAACGGCTTCACCGCGGAGGGACGCATACTGCACGAGCATCCCGACGCCGGCCGGCCAGAGAGCCGCGATGGGGTGCGAACCTTGCGCGCCGTGCAGATCGGCTCCTCCCGGCTCGGCCTGCACGGCGTCGCCGACGTGGTGGAGATGCACGGCTGCGACCCCTACCCGGTGGAATACAAGCGCGGCCGCCCGAAGCCCCACCGCGCTGACGAGGTGCAGCTCTGCGCCCAGGCGCTCTGCCTCGAAGAGATGACCGGGCAGGACGTGCCGGAGGGGGCGCTGTTCTATGGACGCAACCGGCGACGCAAGCGTGTCCCCATGGACCCGGAGCTGCGCGCGCTCACCCTGGAGGTGACGCAAGATGTGCGGAGGGTGATGACCTCTGGCCAGCTTCCTCCGCCGGCCTTCGAAGAGCGGCGGTGTGGCGCCTGCTCCCTGCAGGACCTCTGCCGTCCCCGTGGCCGGCGGGAGATTGGCGACGCCTGGCTCGCGCGCCGGCTGGACGCCGCCTCCATCCCGGAATGATCCGCACTTGAAGAAGCTTCTCAACACGCTCTACGTCACCTCCGAAGGTGCCTATCTGCGCAAGGACGGCGAGACGATCGCCGTCGATATCGACGGCGCAACGCGAGCGCGGGCTCCGGCGCATCTTCTGGGACAGATCGTGTGCTTCGGGCAGGTCGCCGTCTCCCCTGCCCTGATGGGCTTCGCGTCGGGGGCCGGAATCTCGATCGCGTTCCTGAGCTACGCAGGCAAGCTTCTCGCCCGAGTGGAGGGGCCGCAGAGCGGCAACGTGCTTCTTCGCCGCGCCCAGCACGAGGCCACACGCGCGTCCATGGCGGCGCTGCCCGTGGCCCGCGCCGTGACCGCGGCGAAGATCGCCAACCAGCGTGCCGTGCTGCGCCGTCACCTGCGCGACTACCCGGACGCCGAGGGGGCGGATGAGGTCGACGAGACGCAACGCCGCCTTTCCGACGCGGCGCGCCTGGCGCTGGCGGCGCCGGACCTCGATGCCCTGCGCGGGCAGGAAGGCGAGGCCGGTCATGCCTACTGGAGCGCGTTTCCCCGTCTTGTCCGGTCGCAGGAGCCAGCCTTCGCCTTTTCCGGGCGCAGCCGCCGGCCGCCGCGGGACGCGGTGAACGCTGTCCTGTCGTTCCTGTATGCTCTCCTCGCGCTCGATGCGCGCGCCGCCTGCGAGGCGCATGGCCTCGATCCTCAGATGGGCTTCCTGCACCGGGATCGTCCGGGGCGGATGTCGCTGGCGCTCGACCTCATGGAGGAACTGCGCGCGCCTGTCGCCGATCGTGTCTGCCTGAACCTGATAAATCGCCGTCAGCTTGCGACGCGCGACTTCCGACGCGAGGAGACGGGGGCCGTCCTTCTCTCGGACGAAGGACGCGACACGGTTCTGAAGGCGTATCAGGAACGCAAGCGCGTCGAGATGCGCCACGCCTGGACGGAGGAGCGGATGGCCCTGGGCCTCGTGCCGATGGTGCAGGCGCAGCTCCTGGCGCGCCATCTCCGCGGCGACGTGGACGCCTATCCCGCCTGGATCTGGAGCTGACAGGATGATGGTGCTCGTGACATACGACGTGCGCACGGATACGGCGGAAGGCAGGCGCCGGCTCCGCCGTGTCGCCCGCGCCTGCGAGGACTATGGGCAGCGCGTCCAGTTCTCGGTGTTCGAATGCGATCTCGATCCCGCCCTCTGGACCGGCCTGCGCGCGCGCCTGATCGACGAGATCGATCCTGCGCAGGACTCGCTCCGGTTCTACATGCTGGGTCGGGAATGGCGGCGGCGCGTGGAGCATGTCGGGGCGAAACCCGCGACGGACATGGACGGCCCTCTGATCGTCTGATGCGAACCCCGAGCGGACGTT
>JBNJGE010000022.1:0-26466 GCA_051747505.1 Pseudomonadota bacterium
GCCGCCCAGCAGCGCCAGCGCCAGCGCCCGGCCGCCCGATCCGGGCGCGATGAGGTCTGTCAGCCAGAAAGCATCCGGCATGTCGCGGAATCCTGTTCGCCGCGCGCCCGACCTGAGGTGAGCCGGCGCAATGCGTTTCAACCTATACGAAAGTGTGGCGAACTTAAACGGTATCGAGCGAATAGGGGGGGTTCGGCCCCAGAGCGCTCCTGGGCCGGCCTTCGGGCAGGTCCAGCTCGCCCCGCGGCCAGACGGCCTCGACCACCGCGCCGGTGGGGCGGCCGGTCTCCGGATCGGGCGAGCGCGCACGTTCGCGACCTTCGGCGTCGGCGCCGTTGGCGAAGCTCAGCCGGGCGCCGGTGCGCTCGAGCAGGGTCTTGGCGATGAACAGGCCGAGGCCCATCCCCTCGTAGCCGGCGCGGGCCTCCGGCGGGGGCGCCTCGGTCTCCGTCGCGGGCCGCGGACGGTTGCGCACATACGGATCGCCCAGCCGGCCGAGCGTGTCGGCGCCGAAGCCCGGGCCGTCGTCGCCGACCCGGATGCGGATCTGGACGTCGTCCCAGTCCACGTCGATCCAGACGGTGGTTTCGGCGAAATCCACGGCGTTCTGGACCAGGTTGCGCAGGCCGTGGATGACCTCGGGCCTGCGCCGGACCTCCGGCTGGGGCGGCGGCGGGTCGCCGACCGGCGCGCCCTGAAGGCGCAGCAGAACCCGCTTGCCGCGCGCGCGATGGGGGCCGGCGGCCTCCTCGACCAGCTGGGCGATGGGGGTGGTGCGCACTTGCCGGTCGTCCTTTCCGGTGGCGGAAAGCTCGCGCAGGATCTCGCGGCAGCGCTCGGCCTGGTCGCGGATCAGGGCGACGTCCTCGGCGAGCTCGGGCTCGTCTCGCAGCTCCCGCGCAAGCTCTCCGCTGACGAGCTTGATGGTGGCCAGCGGGGTGCCGAGCTCATGCGCGGCCGCCGCCGCGAGCCCGCCGATCGCCGTGAGGCGCTGCTCGCGCCCCAGCGCGTCCTCCGCCGCCGAGAGCGCCTGGGTCATCGTCCACAGCTCCGCCGTCACGCGCCGGGCGTAGCCGGCCACGAAGGCGAGCCCGATGATCAGCGCCGTCCAGCTGCCCAGCACGACGAGATCCGGCGGCGCGACGACCGAGCCGTCCTCGAAGCGCAGGGGAAGATAGACGCGCGCGAGCACCGTGACCTCGAGCGCCGCGAAGGCCCCGAGAACCAGCGTGGAGCGAAGGGTGAGCGCGGTGGCCGAGACGATCACCGGGGCCAGGACCAGAACCGCGAAGGGGTTGGTCAGGCCCCCGGCGAGGAACAGCAGGACCCCGAGCTGGACGAGATCGAAAAGCAGGGTGAGGGCCGTGCCTCGCTCCGACAGGCGCTTGTTGGCCGGGTGGATCGCCTGGGCGACGATGTTGAGGCAGGCGGCGGCCGCGATCGCGGCGAAGCACAGGCCCGTCGGCAGGACCATGTCCAGCAGGAACTCGGCCACGAGCACCGTGGCCGCCTGACCCGCCACCGCCAGCCAGCGAAGGGAGATCAGGGTGCGCAGGCGCACCCAGTCGCCGCGCGCCGCCCCGGCGCCCCGGAAAAGGGAGGTCTCGGCCATGTCCAAGCGATAGCAGGCGCGGATGCGGTGCGGAAGCGCGGGCGCGGCCCGGCGTCGCGCGGGCTTCCGCCGCCGCGCCGGCTGCGTCATATGGGTCGCGTGAGACGCCAGGAACGCGGGAGAGTCGCATGCCCAACGCCGTCAGGATCGCCGCTGTCGCCGGGGCCGTGGTCGTCGCGGCGGGGCTGGGCTACGGCCTCTGGAAGGCCTTCGGGCCGGGCGAGGCGGACCCTTTCGCCGACTGCCGCACGACGACCGTCGCGGGCGGAGGCATGGAGTTGGGCGGGCCGTTCGAGCTGACGGCCCACACCGGCGAGCGCATGACCTCCGAGGAGGTGATCGACGGCCCCACGCTGCTCTATTTCGGCTACACGTTCTGCCCCGATGTCTGCCCCTTCGACACCTCGGACATGGCGATGGCGACCGAGATCCTCGAGGAGCGGGGGATCGAGGTGACGCCCGTCTTCATCACAATCGATCCCGCGCGCGACACGCCCGAGGCGCTGTCCGATTTCGTCGGCGCGCTGCATCCGCGGATGATCGGGCTGACCGGCAGCGCGGAGGAGATCGCGGCGGCCGCCAGGGCCTGGAAGGTCTATTACGCCAAGGCGGGGGACGATCCGCAGGACTACCTGATGGATCATTCGACCTTCACCTACCTGGCCGCGCCGGGGCACGGCTTTCTCGAAGTCTTCCGCCGCGAGACCACGCCCGAGGAGATGGCCGACCGGGTGCAGTGCTTCGTCGAGCGCCTGTAACGCCTCCCGAATCGCGGCGCGGAGCAGATTCTCCGCTTCTGTCGGCTCGGCAAATCGTCGCGCGGCTTTGACACGCGCGCGGAAATTCTTACTGTCCCCGCCGAGCCCAGACACACGCAGGAGCGCCAAGCGATGACGGACGGCGAGGAACACCCGGAGATGCAGGACATCGGCCCGGACCGCTCCCTGCTGGTGCTCGACGACGACGAGCCGTTTCGCCGCCGTCTGGCCCGCGCGATGGAGAAGCGGGGCTTCGAGGTCACGGCCGCCGAGAGCGTGGGCGAGGGCATGGCCATGGTGCGCCGCGCGCCCCCGGCCTACGCGGTGATCGACCTGCGGCTGGAGGACGGCAACGGCCTCGACGTGGTGGAGGCCCTGCGCGAGGCGCGCCCCGACAGCCGCATCGTGGTGCTGACGGGCTACGGCGCCATCGCCACCGCGGTCGCCGCGGTGAAGATCGGGGCGACGGACTATCTCTCCAAGCCGGCCGACGCCGACGACGTGGAGGCCGCCCTGCTCTCGAAGGGCGAGCAGAAGCCGCCGCCGCCGGAGAACCCGATGAGCGCCGACCGCGTGCGCTGGGAGCATATCCAGCGGGTCTTCGAGCTGTGCGACCGCAACGTCTCGGAGACCGCGCGGCGGCTCAACATGCACCGCCGCACCCTGCAGCGGATCCTCGCCAAGCGCAGCCCGCGCTGAGCGCGGGCTTGATACGCGCCCGATCCGGTCCAGCTGACCAGCCTGCGCGCCGCCGTCGCGGGTCGGCGCGGCGGCGTTTCCGCGGACCGGAGAGAACGTCCTGAACCCGCGCATCGGCATCCTGGCCCTCGCCTCCTTTGCGGTGGGCACGCAGGCGCTGGCCTTCGTCGGGCTGCTCGACCGGCTGGCCGAGGATCTGGGCGTCTCGGTGGCGACCGCCGGGCAGCTGGTGCCCTTCTACGCCGTGACCTTCGCGCTCGCTGCGCCATTGACCGGGGCCCTCGTGGCGCGGCTGGAGCGCCGGGGCGTGCTGGTGGCCGCGCTCGCGGGCGTGGCGCTGGTCAATCTCGCCGCCGCCTTCGCGCCGGGCTTCGCCGCGCTGGCGGGGCTGAGAGTGGTCGCGGGGCTCCTGGCCACGCTGACGGTGCCCATCGCGGCCGCCACCGCCGCCTCCCTGGCCGCCCCGGAGGCGCGCGGGCGCGCGATGTCCGTGATGCTGGGCGGCGTGACGGTGGCGCTGGTCGCCGGACTGCCGCTCGGAAGCCTGGTGGGGGAGCTGTTCGGCTGGCGCGCGTGCTTTCTGCTCTCCGCCGCGGTGACGGGCGCGGGCGCGCTGGCCATCGCCGCCGTGCTGCCCCGGGCGCCGAGCGACGACCGCCCCGGGCTCGGCATGATCGCCGTGGGGCTGCGCCCGCCGATCCTGCTGCACCTGCTGGTCACCTTCGCCTCGCTGACGGCGGCGTTCTGCATCAACACCTACATCGCCCCGATCGTCTCGCGCGTGACGGGCTTCGACGGCGCGGGCGTGGGGGCGATGCAGGCCTGCGCGGGCCTCGGCGCGATCCTCGGCGTGACCTTGGGCGGGCGCAACGCGGACGCCGAGGCGCCGGAGCGGGCCTGTTTGCGCGCCTACTGGGTCCTGATCGCCAGCCTGCTGGGGCTGGCGGCGCTCATGGCGGCCACGCGGACCGCCCCGGCCGGGCCCGCAGGCGTCGCGGCGCTCGGCCTGCTGCTGTTCCTCAACGGCGCCTCGATGTTCTGGATCATGCCCACGATCCAGCGCCGGCTGGCGGAGCGGGCGGCCCATGCGCGCAACGTGGTGCTGGCGCTCAACGGCTCCATGGTCTTTCTCGGCCAGGCGATGGGCGGAGCGCTCGGCGGCCTGGCGATCGGGCGCGCCGGGCTGGCGGTGACGGCGCTCGCCGGCGCCGGGGCGGCGGCGGGGGCGCTGATCCTTCTGGTCGCGGCGGCGCGCAGCCGGGCGCGGGCGGACGCGGCCTCCTCCACGCCCGCCTGATCGCGCCCGGGCCAGCCCTTGCGCCGCGCGCGCGAGCGCCGCAGTCTCCGCGCCCGGGACCAACGCGGAGGACACCATGGCCGACCTGCTCTATCTCACCCGCGCCGAGCTCGAGGGCCTCGGCCTCTCCGCCGCCGACATGACGGGCATGCTCGCCCGGCTGCTGCGCGGGCGGGTCTCGGGCGAGACGGTCAACACGCCCAAGCGCGCGATCAACCGGCCCGACGGGCGGCTGTTCATGGCCATGCTCTCCTGCGCCGAGGACCCGCCCTACATGGCGATCAAGTCGCTGGGGCTCTCGCCCTCCAACGCCGATGCGGGAATGCCCTCCATCGGCGCTCTGGTCTGCCTCCATGACA
The DNA here is from genome assembly GCA_051747505.1 of Pseudomonadota bacterium. Lineage (GTDB taxonomy): Bacteria > Pseudomonadota > Alphaproteobacteria > Rhodobacterales > Rhodobacteraceae > Albimonas. The sequence goes on from JBNJGE010000022.1 coordinate 4,726, forward strand.
GCCGCACCGGGCATCCGCTGGCGGTGATGGACGCGGACTGGATCACCGGCGTGCGCACCGCCGCGCTGTCGGCGCTGGCGGCGCAGTCGCTGGCGCGGTCCGACTCCGCCTCCATCGCGCTGATCGGGACCGGCGTACAGGGCCAGTGCCACCTGCAGCTCTTCTCCGAGCTGTTCCCGCTGCGCGAGGTGCGGCTGCTGGGGCGCGGGCGGCCCAATCTCGACCGCCTCGGCGCCCAGGCGCGCGAGCTGGGGCTGAGCGTGACCGAGACGCAGGACCCGCGCGAGGCCACTGAGGGCGCCGACATCGTCGTCACCTCCGTCACCCCCACCCCGGAGCTGCCGCGCTTCATGGACCCGGCCTGGCTGGCGCCGGGCGCCTTCGCGACCATGGTCGAGCTCGCCCGCGCCTGGCAGGTGGAGCGGCTCGACGGCCGCGCTCGCGTCTTCGTGGACGACCGCGAGCAGGAGGCGCAGATGGAGGACCCGCTGCTGCCCTACGAGCTGATCGAGGGCGACCTTGTGGACCTCGCCACGGGCAAGCTGGACGGGCGGCGCGACGCGCAGGAGGTCACCGCCTTCGCCTTCCGCGGGCTGGCGCTGGGCGACCTCGCGCTGGGCGCGCTGTGCTACGAGCGGGCGCTGGAGGCCGGGATCGGGCAGCGCCTGCCGCGTTAGTCGCCCGCGGGCTCGACCAGCTTCACCATCACGGTCTCCGACAACTCGACCTCGATCCGGTCGCCGGGCTCACGCGAGTCGAGGAATTCGCGCGCCGCGTCGGTGGTCACGTGATAGCGGGTCATCCGCCCCTCCGGCGAGCGCACGACGGCGACGTCGGTGACGGCGTTCCAGGCCTCGAGCGTGACGACCGAGCGGGTGAGCTTGCCGCCCATGAAGCCGGGGCCGGACCCGGACAGGGCTGGGGTCGAGACCAGGTCGGTCTCCGTGCGGTCCACGTCGCCGACCTCGGGCAGTCGGGCGGTGACGCCGCGGGTCAGGACGGCTTCGATGACGTCGCCGCTTTCCACGCCCAGCGCGCCGGTCATCTGCCGCGGCGGCTTGTGGACGAAGACCTCGCCGGTATCGAGGTTGCGCATCAGGATGTGGCCGGCCTCGCGGTCCACGGTCAGCACCCCGGCGCGGATCCGGACGGTCTCGGCGATCTCCACGCCCGCGGCCGCCTCGGCGTCGGAGGCGCGCTCCTGCGCGGACACGGGCAAGGCGGCCAGGGCCAGCGCGGCCGTGGCGAGGGCCGCGCGCCGGAGTGCGGGCAGATGACGGACGGGGCGAGACATCAGGCGGACCTCCTGCGGCTGGAGCCTCAGGGAACGCCGGGCGCGCGGCCGGGTCAAGGCCCCGCCCCGGCGCGCGGGGGAGGGCGGGGCGGCACGCCCGCGGGGGCGGGGCCGGCGGGAGATTGACTCGCGGCGCGCGCCCGCTTATCTCCCACCCAGATCCACGGAAGCACCACGCTTCCGGTCCCCGCCGTGCGGGGATCGCCTCCGGCCAGCGCGTTGCGCCCGCCGGAGCATATTCGGTTGGCCCTCCGCGCAGGCGGAGCAGAGGAAGAGACGGGACCGCCAGGCATGTTCGAGAGCCTTTCCGAACGCCTCTCCGGCGTCTTCGACAAGCTCACCAAGCAGGGCGCCCTGTCCGAGCAGGACGTGAGCGCCGCCCTGCGCGAGGTGCGCGTGGCGCTGCTGGAGGCCGACGTCTCGCTGCCCGTGGCGCGCGACTTCGTCAAGTCGGTGCAGGAGAAGGCCACCGGCCAGGCGGTGACGAAATCCGTCACCCCCGGCCAGCAGGTGGTCAAGATCGTCCATGACGAGCTGGTCCGCGTGCTCGCCGGCGACGGCGACGAGGATGTCGGCCGCCTGCGCGTGGACGACCCGCCCGCCCCCGTCCTGATGGTCGGCCTGCAGGGCTCGGGCAAGACCACGACCACCGCCAAGCTCGCCAAGCGCCTGCACGAGAAGGACCGCAAGAAGGTCCTGATGGCCTCCCTCGACACCCGCCGCCCGGCGGCGATGGAGCAGCTCCAGGTGCTCGGCCTGCAGGTCGGGGTGGACGTGCTGCCCATCGTGCAGGGCGAGACGCCGGTGCAGATCGCGAAACGCGCGAAACAGCAGGCGACGCTGGGGGGCTACGACGTCTACCTGCTCGACACCGCGGGCCGGCTGCATGTCGACGACGCGCTTATGGACGAGGTCATCCAGGTCCGCGACACGGTGAAGCCGCGCGAGACGCTGCTGGTCGTGGACGGCCTGACGGGGCAGGACGCGCTAAATGTCGCGGAGCAGTTCGACGGGCGCGTGGGCGTCTCGGGCGTGATCCTCACCCGCATGGACGGCGACGGGCGCGGCGGCGCGGCGCTGTCGATGCGCGCGGTCACCGGCAAGCCGATCAAGTTCGTCGGTCTCGGCGAGAAGATGGACGCGATCGAGGAGTTCCACGCCGAGCGCATCGCCGGGCGCATCCTCGGCATGGGCGACATCGTCTCGCTGGTCGAGAAGGCCCAGGAGACGATCGAGGCCGAAGAGGCCGAGCGCATGATGAAGCGGTTCCAGAAGGGCCGCTTCGACATGAACGACCTCAAGACCCAGTTCGAGCAGATGATCTCCATGGGCGGCATGGGCGGCCTGATGGGCATGCTGCCGGGCATGGGCAAGATGCAGAAGCAGATGGACGAGGCCGGGCTCGACGACAAGGTCCTCAAGCGCCAGATCGCCATCATCCAGTCCATGACCAAGGAGGAGCGCAAGCGCCCCGAGCTCCTCAAGGCCAGCCGCAAGAAGCGCATCGCGGCCGGGTCCGGCACCGAGGTGGCGGAGGTCAACAAGCTGCTGAAGATGCACCGTCAGATGGCCGACGCCATGAAGAAGATGGGCAAGATGGGCAAGAAGGGGCTGATGCGCGGCGGCCTAGGCGCGCTGTTCGGCCAGGGCGGCGGCGCGATGCCTCCCGGGGCGGCGGCCGGCGGGGGCGGCGGCCAGCAGGCGCCAAAGCTGCCCGGCGGCATGGGCGGCGGCGGCGGGCTGCCGGGCCTTGGCGGCGGCGGCCAGCCCCTGCCTCCGGGCCTGTCGGGGCTGGGCAAGAAGAAATGACTCTGGCGCTCGACATTCCCGAGCTTGAGACTGATCGGCTGCGGTTGCGCGCCCCGGCGCTCTCGGATTTCGAGGCGCTGGTCGATTTCTACGCGGGCCCGCGCTCGCGCTTCGTGGGCGGGCCGCTGCGGCGCGACGAGGTCTGGCGCGGCTTCGCCGCCGTGATCGGGCACTGGGCGCTGCGCGGATACGGCTTCTGGTCGATCGAGCTGCGCGAGACCGGCGCCTGCGCCGGGCGGGTCGGGCTGTGGTTTCCCGAGGGCTGGCCCGAACCGGAGGTGGGGTGGACGCTGCTCGACGGCTTCGAGGGGCGGGGCTACGCGACCGAGGGCGCGCGCGCGGCGCGGACCTACGCCTACGACATGCTCGGCTGGCCGACGGCGGTCAGCCTGATCGACGTCGCCAACGCGCCCAGCAAGGCGGTGGCCGAGCGGCTGGGCGCCTGGCGAGAGGGCGAATTCGATCATCCGGCGGGCTGGCGCGGCGAGATCTGGCGCCATCCCGCGCCGGCGGAAGCCGCGGCCTGAGCGAGGGAGGGGACGGCCATGGACCAGACGGAAGAGGCGACGCGCGCACGGGACATCCTGGAGGGGCTGCGCGGGGACATCGACAACCTCGACGCCATCCTCGTCTACACGCTGGCCCAGCGCTTCAAGGCCACACAGAACGTCGGGCGGCTGAAGGCCGAGCACGGCCTGCCGCCCGCCGACCCCGACCGGGAGGCGCGCCAGGTGGCCCGCCTGCGCCGGCTGGCGAAGGACGCCGAGCTGGACCCGGAATTCGCCGAGAAATTCCTCGCCTTCATCATCGAGGAAGTCATCCGTCACCACGAGAAGCTGCGGGGCTGAGCCCCCGCGCCCCGGACATCCGCGAAGGAGAGAAAGAGCCATGTCCATCAAGATCCGTCTCGCCCGCGGCGGCTCCAAGAAGCGCCCGTTCTACCGCGTCGTGGCCGCCGACAGCCGCATGCCCCGCGACGGCCGCTTCATCGAGAAGCTGGGCACCTACAACCCGCTGCTGCCCAAGGACTCCGAGGAGCGCGTCAAGCTGAACCTGGAGCGTATCCAGGCCTGGATCGACCACGGCGCCCAGCCGACCGACCGGGTGGCCCGCTTCCTGGAGGCCGCCGGCGTGCGCCCGAAGGCGGAGCGCAACAACCCCAAGAAGGCCCAGCCGGGCAAGAAGGCCCTCGAGCGCGCCAAGGAGCGCGAGGAGAAGGCCGCCGCGGCGAAGGCCGCCGAGGAGGAGGCCAAGGCCGCCGCCCAGGCGCCGGCCGAGGCGCCCGCGGCCGAGGCCGAGGAGCCGGCTGCCGAGTGAGCCGGCCCGGGGCGCGCTCGGCGGCGGGCCGGGTCCGGGGGCGCGTCGCCCCCGCCCGCCCGCCCCGGCGCCGCGCCCCCGGACCCTTCGCGCGCCCCGTCTTCGGGGCGCGAGCGGCGGAGGACGAGGCGTGAGCAAGGAACCCGAGGGCAAGGTCTGCGTAGGCGCCGTCGCCGGCGCCTTCGGCGTGCGCGGAGAGGTGCGCCTCAAGAGCTTCTGCGCCGAGCCGGAGGCGATCGAGGATTACGCGCCCCTGACGGACCCGCAGGGGCGCGAGTATGCCGTGACGCTCGACCGGCCCTTGAAGGGCGGCTACGCGGCGCGCCTGAGCGGCGTAAAGACGCGCGAGCAGGCCGAGGCGCTGAAGGGCGTGCGCCTCTATGCCCCGCGCGAGCGTCTCCCCTCCCTGCCCGACGACGAATTCTACCATGCCGACCTGATCGGCCTGACGGTCGCCGACGCCGGGGGGCGGACGCTCGGCCGGGTGCGCGCGGTGCACGACTTCGGCGCAGGCGACCTGCTGGAGGTCGCCGACCTGGGGACGGGCGAGCCTGTCATGCTGCCTTTCACGCGGGAGACCGTGCCGGTCGTGGACCTCGCTTCGGGACGCATCGTGGCCGACCCACCCGAGGGGCTGTTCCCCGAGCCGCCCGGCGGGGCGGAGGCGCGGGAGGCATGAGCGGCGTCGGGGAGGGGCCTTCGGGGCGCCCCTCGCGCTCCCACGGGCGGCTGACGATCTCGGCCTCCGCCCGGCCGCGCGAGCTGATGGAGGCGAGCGAGGTCAAGGGCGCCTGGCGGGCCACCGTGCTGACCCTGTTCCCGGGCATGTTCCCCGGGCCGCTGGGCGAGTCCCTGCTCGGCCGGGCGCTGTCCGAGGGGCTGTGGAACCTCGAGACGGTCGACCTCCGCGGCTTCGGCATCGGCCGGCACCGGGCGGTGGACGACACGCCCGCGGGCGGCGGGCCGGGGATGGTCATGCGCCCCGACGTGATCGCAGAGGCGATCGACTCGCGCCCTCGCCCCGGGCCGGTCATCTGTCTCTCGCCAAGGGGGAGGCGATTCGACCAGGGCATGGCCCGCGCGTTGGCTGAGGCCCCTGGCGCGACCTTCCTGTGCGGGCGTTTCGAGGGCGTGGATCAGCGCGTGATCGAGGCGCGCGACATGATCGAGGTCTCGCTGGGGGATTTCGTCATGACGGGCGGCGAAATCGCCGCCATGGCATTGATTGACGCGACGGTTCGGCTTATACCCCGCGTCCTCGGGAACGCCGCGTCCGCGGAGGAGGAGTCCTTCTCCGCCGGGCTGCTGGAGGCCCCGCACTACACCAGGCCCGCCGTCTGGGAAGGGTGCGAGATTCCGGAGGTGCTCCTCTCCGGCCATCACGCCCGGATCGCGGAATGGCGGCGCGAACAGGCCGAAAGGCTGACCAAGGAAAGACGACCCGATCTCTGGCGGGCGCTCCGCGGCGAAGGCGGACCGGACCCGGAAGGAAGCCCAGAGCGCTCGGTCGCGGACGAGATCGCCGACAGGCGGCCAGGAAAGGATCGAAGGCCATGAACCTTCTTCAGCAGATCGAGCGCGAGCACGCGCAGGAGCTCGGCAAGGATATCCCCGACTTCTCGGCCGGCGACACGGTCCGGGTCGGCTACAAGGTGACCGAAGGCACCCGCACCCGCGTGCAGGCCTTCGAGGGCGTGGTGATCGCGCGCCGGGGCGGCAACGGCATCGGCGCCAGCTTCACCGTTCGCAAGATCTCCTTCGGCGAGGGGGTGGAGCGCGTCTTCCCCATCCATTCGCCGAACATCGACAACATCAAGGTCATCCGCCGCGGCAAGGTGCGCCGGGCGAAGCTCTACTATCTGCGCTCGCGCCGTGGGAAGTCCGCGCGCATCGCGGAGAAGACCAACTACAAGGCCAAGGACGGCATGTCCGGCGGCCGGGCGATCCCGACCGCCGAGTGAGGCGCGGCCGGATGGTTTTTCAGGCGGGCGGCCCCGGCGGGCCGCCCGTTTTCGTTCGGGGGCCCTGCTGAGGAATGATCGGCCGGCGCGTTCCGCGGGGCGTCCGGCCGAGCCAGGCTTGCCTAACCGCCGCGGAGCCCGGAGCCGTCGCCATGCGCCTCGCCCTGTCCCGCCTCCTGCTCGCCGCAGCGCCGGCGGCCCGGGCCTGCCCGGGGGCGGAGACGCCCTGCCTCGTATCTGGCGACCGCGGCGCAGGTGAATATCCCCTCGCGCCGCCCGAGGAGCCGGGGGCGCACCCGGCGATGATGAGGCTCCATGGCTTGAGCGGGCGCGCCGGCCGCGCCCGCGGGCTGCCGGAAGGTTGGGCGGAGACGGCGGCGGACCGGTTCGAGTCCCCGCCCCCCGAAGCGCCATGACCGGCCGCGCCGCCCTCCTGACCCTCGCCGCGCTGGTCGCCTTCGCGGCGAACTCGGTGCTCTGCCGCGGGGCGCTCTCGGGCGCGCAGGGGGCGCCGGACCCGGCGGCGTTCACGGCCCTTCGGCTGGCATCCGGCGCCCTGATGCTCGCCCTGCTCACCGGCCTGCGCGGGCAGGCGCGGGCCGCCATGCGCCGGGCCTCGCCGCTCGCCGCCGCCGCGCTGCTGAGTTACGCGGCGCTGTTCTCCTTCGCCTATCTCGGCCTCGACGCCGGTCTCGGCGCCCTGATCCTGTTCGCCGCCGTCCAGGTGACCATGTTCGCGGGCGCGCTGATCGGGGGCGAGCGGCCGGGCCCGCTGCGCTGGCTCGGCGCGGCGGCGGGGCTGGCGGGGCTCGCCTGGCTCGCCGCTCCCGGCGCCGCGGCCCCGCCGCTCCCCTCCGCTCTGATGATGGCCGGGGCGGGCGCGGCCTGGGGCGTCTATTCGCTGCACGGGCGCGGCTCCGCCCGGCCGCTGGCGGACACGGCCGGGGCCTTTCTGCTGGCCGCCCCGCCCGGCCTGCTGCTCTGGGCCGCCGCCGCGGGGCTGGACGCCGCGCCGGGGCTTAGCCCGACCGCCGCCGGCCTCGCCGTCGCCTCGGGGGCGCTGGCCTCCGGCTGCGGCTACGCGCTGTGGTACGCGGCCCTGCCCCGGCTGGAGGCGACGCTGGCGGCCGTCGCCCAGCTGAGCGTGCCGCTGATCGCCCTCTCGGGCGGCGTCGTGTTCCTGGGCGAGAGCCCGGGCCCCCGCTTCTGGCCCGCCGCCGCGCTGATCCTCGGCGGGCTGGGCGCCGCGGCGCTGGCCTCCCGCCGTCGGGCGTGATTGTCTGCGTCCCGTTCCGGGAGATCCCGCATGACCCGAGCCCCCGCCGCCCCGGCCGCCGCGCCGGGACTGATCGCCTTCCTGCGCGCCAACGCCCCCTGGCTGGGGGCGGGCGCGCTGATGACCTTCGCCTCCAGCTTCGGGCAGACCTTCTTCATCGCGCTGTTCGCCGGGGAGATCCGGGCGGAGTTCGGGCTCAGCCACGGCGAATGGGGCGGCATCTACACCGCCGGCACGCTGATCTCCGCGGGGCTGATGCTCTGGGCCGGCGGGCTGACGGACCGCTTCCGCTCCCGCACGCTGGCGGCGGGCCTTCTGGGGCTGTTCGCGGGCGTCTGCCTGTTCGCCTCCGCGGCCTGGGGGCCGGCCTCGCTGATCGCGGCGGTGTTCGGGCTGCGTTTCTGCGGGCAGGGGATGCTCTATCACACCGCGATCGTGAGCATGGGGCGCTGGTTCTCCGCCGCCCGGGGGCGGGCGGTGGCGGTGGCCAATCTGGGCATCGCGATCGGCGAGGCCGTGCTGCCCTTCGTCTTCGTCGCCCTGATCGGCTGGCTGGGCTGGCGCGGGGCCTGGCAGGCGGCGGCGGCGCTGACGCTGCTGATGGTCCCTCTGGCGCCTCTGATGCTGAGGCGCGAGCGCACGCCGCAGAGCCATGCGGAGACGGACGCGACGCCCGGCCTCGGAGGCCGGCACTGGACGCGGCCAGAGGCGCTGCGCCACTGGCTGTTCTGGGCGACCTTCCCGGGCTTCCTGGCCCAGCCCGTGTTCTCCACCGCCTTCTTCTTCCAGCAGGTGCACATGGCCGGGATCAAGGGCTGGACGCTGGCGGAGTTCGCCGCGCTGTTCCCGCTCTACGTGGCAATGGCCGTGCCCATGACCTTCGTGGGCGGCTGGGCGGCGGACCGTTTCGGCGTGGGGCGCGTGCTGCCGGCTTGGCCGCTGCTGCTGGCTTCGGGGCTGGGCATGGCGGCGCTCGGCAATGGGCTGCCCGCGGCGGCGGCGGCGATGGCGCTTCTGGGCGCCATGCAGGGCTTCGGCGCCGCCATGTCGGGCGCCTTCTGGCCGGAGATGTACGGCACCCGCTCGCTCGGCGCGATCCGGGCGACGGCGAGCTCCGCGATGGTCTTCGCCACCGCGCTGGGCCCCGGCCTGTCGGGCGCCCTGCTCGACATCGGCGTGGGGTTCGAGACGCAGCTCCTCGGCATGGCCGGCTACGCCGCGGCCATGGCGGTCATGTTCGCCTGGGCGATGGCCCGCGCGAGGCGGGAGGCCGCCGCCGTCTGACGCCGGGAGGCGCGGGCTTGCGGGCGGGTCAAGGGTCCGCCAGGACCGCGCGCCAGCGCGGCTCGCCCTTGACGCGCCCGCAAGCCCGCGCACGCTCGGACAGGTCCGCCCCCGGCGGACCTCTCAGCAGAACGCGCCAACCAGCCAAAGGCCCCGACGCCGGCCACCTCAAGCGCCCGCGCCAGCAAAACGCCGCCCGGCCGCGAAGCGGCGGGCGGCGTCAGGGGGCGGGGGCGGGGCCGCCCTCGCGCGAGGCGCGCCCCGCGTCAGCGGGGCGGGGCGAGGGCGAAACCGGCCCCCGCGCCGGCCGCATCTCACTGCAGCTCGCGCACATCCGTCAGGCGGCCGGTCACCGCCGCCGCCGCCGCCATGGCCGGCGACATCAGGTGGGTGCGCCCGCCGCGGCCCTGCCGCCCCTCGAAGTTGCGGTTCGAGGTGGAAGCGCAGCGCTCCCCCGGCGCCAGCTGGTCGGGGTTCATCCCGAGGCACATCGAGCAGCCGGCCATCCGCCACTCGAAGCCGGCCTCCTGCAGCTTCTGCGCGATGCCCTCCTCCTCGGCCTGCGCCCGCACCAGGCCCGAGCCGGGGACGATCATCGCGCGGATACCGTCCTTGACCTTGCGCCCCTCCATGACCTTCGCGACCTCGCGCAGGTCCTCGATCCGCCCGTTGGTGCAGGAGCCGATGAAGACCGTGTCGATCTCGATGTCCGACAGCCTCGTGCCGGGCTCGAGCCCCATGTATTCCAGCGCGCGCTTCGCGGCGGCCTGCTTCGGCCCCTGGAAGTCCCCGGGCGCCGGCACGACGCCGTTGATCGGCAGCACGTCCTCGGGCGAAGTGCCCCAGGTCACCACCGGCTGGATCTCCGCGGCGTCGATCTCGACCACCTTGTCGTAATGCGCGCCCTCGTCCGAGCGCAGGGACTTCCAGTGCTCGACCGCCATCTCCCAAGCCGCGCCCTTGGGCGCATGCGGGCGGCCCTTCACATAGGCGAAGGTCTTCTCGTCCGGCGCGATCAGCCCGGCCCGCGCGCCGCCCTCGATGGCCATGTTGCAGACCGTCATGCGGCCCTCCATGGACAGCGCGCGGATGGCCGAGCCAGCATATTCGATGACATGTCCCGTGCCCCCGGCGGTGCCGGTGCGCCCGATAATGGTCAGCGTGATGTCCTTGGCGGTGACGCCGACGGGCAGCTCCCCCTCCACCTTCACCAGCATGTTCTTCGACTTCTGCTGGATCAGGGTCTGGGTGGCCAGCACATGCTCGACCTCGGAGGTCCCGATGCCGTGGGCCAGCGCCCCGAAGGCGCCGTGCGTGGCGGTGTGAGAGTCGCCGCACACGATCGTCATGCCCGGCTGGGTCCAGCCCTGCTCCGGCCCGATGATGTGCACGATGCCCTGCCGCACGTCGGAGACATCGTAGTACTCGATGCCCGCCGCCTCGGCGTTGGCCTTCAGCGTGTCCACCTGGATGCGGGACTCCTCGTTGTCGATGCCCTTCAGGCGCGAGGGGTCGGTGGGCACGTTGTGGTCGGGCACGGCGACGGTCGCCTCGGGGTGGCACACCTTGCGCCCGGCCATGCGCAGCCCCTCGAAGGCCTGAGGGCTGGTCACCTCGTGAACGAGGTGCCGGTCGATGTAGAGCAGGCAGGTCCCGTCCTCGGCCTCGTGAACCAGGTGGGCGTCCCAGATCTTGTCATAGAGGGTCTTGGGGGCGGACATCGGAAGGTCTCCGGCTGTGGGATTCGTCTCGGTAAAGGGGGAGCGGTCGCGCGGATTCAGCCCGCGGCGGGAAGCTCCGCGAAGCGGCCGAAGAAGCGCCAAGGCAGGCGGGCGCGGTCGGTCATGACGAGACGTCGGGACATGGCGGGGAAGTTAGGCTCGCGCGCCGGCCGGCGCAAGCGGCGGCGCGCCATTGACGCGGGCGCGCGAAGGCGCTTGCAAGGGGCCATGCCGTCAGAGGGAGGAAACCGGATGAGCCTGGAGTCGGTCCGCCGCTTCTTCACGGAGCGCGCCCCGGAGATCGAGGTGATCGAGACGGAGGCGAGCTCGGCCACCGTGGAGCTCGCCGCCGCCGCGCATGGCGTGGAGCCCGAGCGCATCGCCAAGACGATCTGCGTGCAGGCGGGCGACGGTATGATCCTGGTGGTCGCCGCCGGCACGGCGCGGCTCGACAACCGCAAGTTCAAGGACCGCTTCGCCGCCAAGCCGAAGATGCCGGGGGCGGAGGCGGTGGAGGCCGCGACCGGCCACCCGGTGGGCGGCGTCTGCCCATTCGGCCTGGCGAGCCCCCTGCCCGTCTATCTCGACGAATCCCTGCGCCCCTTCGACGAGGTGATCCCAGCCGCCGGCGCGCCCAACGCCGCCGTGCGCCTCTCCACCGCCCGTCTGGCGAAGCTGACGAGCGGGGAGTGGGCGGATCTGTGCAAGTGACGCTCAGGCGCGCGGGACGACCCGGATCTTCACGGGCTCTTCCGTGCGCAGGGTAATCTTGCCCAGTGGCCTGGGGGGCGGGCCCGCGGGCTCCAGCCGAAAGCGCGGCAGGGCGCGGGTCAGAGTCATCAACCCCTCCAGCCGCGCGAGCGCCAGGCCCACGCAGATGCGCGGGCCGCCGCCGAACGGGATATGCGCGAAGGGATGCCGGCCCTTGCGCCCCTCCGGCAGGAAGCGCGCAGGGTCGAAGCGCGGCGGGTCAGTCCAGTAGCGCGGATTGCGGTGGATGTGGCCGATGACGATCTGCACGCGGGTTCCCGGCGCAATGTCCATGTCCTCGATGCGGTCCGGGCCGATGGCCTGCCGGCCGATATTCACGGCCGGCGGGTAGAGGCGCAGCATCTCGTCATAGGCCGCGGGCAGCAGCGCGACCTCCCGGGCGGCGGCGGGGTCCAGCGGACCGCCCGCCTCCCGCTCCGCCTGCGCAGCGGCCCCGGCCAGCCTCTCCTGCCAGTCGGGCTCCCGCGCCAGCCGGTCCAGACCCCAGGCGAGCGACAGGGCCGTGGTCTCGTGCCCGGCGGCGAACAGCGTCAGCACCTCGTTGCGGATCGAGACGCGATCCAGAAGCTCCCCCGTCTCCGCGTCCCGCGCATGGACAAGGATGTCGAGCAGGTCGGGCGCCTCCGGCTCCCCCGCCTCGCGGGTCGCCAGCCGGGCGTCGATCAGCGGGTAGAGCCAGGCGTCCAGCTCGGCCAGCCAGCCGCGCGCCTTGCGGCGAGAGCGGCGCGGCGCCCACCGCCCCAGGCCCATGATGTCGGCGAAGGGGGGAGAGCCCGCATCGGTGATCACCTTGTCCATCAGGTGGCCGATGCGGGCCGTCTCCTCCCCGATGTCGGAGGAGAAGAAGGCCTCCATGGCCACCCGCATGGCCAGCGCCGCGACATCGGCGGTCAGGTCGCGTTCGCCGCCGGTCTCGCCCGCCGTCTCCGCCCAGTCGGCCAGCATCCCCTCGACGTGGCGGGAGACCACCGCCTCGCAGCCCCGAATGGCGCGGGCGTTGAAGGCCGGCGAGATCAGGCGGCGGCGCTGGCGCCACTCCTCGCCGTCCATCGTGAGAGAGGAGCGGCCCAGGAACTGACCGAAGACGACGTCGTAGAAGCGGCCCTTGACGTAGTTGTCGGCGTTGGCCTGCAGGACGTGGCGCGCGAAGTCCGCGTCGTTGACGGTGATCACCGTCTCCCTGCCCACGCGGGAGACGTACCAGCGCCGCTCCGCCAGTTCCGGATGCACCAGGTCGAGCAGGTTCTTCGACCCCCGCCAGATGGTGCGCACCATGTTGATCCGCCGCAGCAGGCGGGAGCGGCCCAGCCTCTCCAGCGAGGGCGGCGGACTGTCGGGCTGGTAGAGGACGTCCGGGGCGGGCTCGAAGGCCGTCTGTCGGGTCATCGGGCGGCTCCTGGGGGCGGGATCGAGGCAGATTGCCGCGAACTGGCCGCCGGATCAAAGGGACGCACGCCCGGGCCGGGCGACCGTCCGCGGCAAGTCCCCCGCCCCCGGCCGCGCGCCGCGAGCGCGCCGCCCGCCACGGGGCGCGCGGCCCGGCGCGGCGCCCGGCTTACAGGACGTAGCGGCTCATGTCGGCCGAGCGCGCGAGGTCGGCCACGCGGTCCTCCACATAGGCCCGGTCGATGGTCACGCTCTCGCCCGCCCGGTCTGGCGCCTCGTAGCTGAGCTCCTCGAAGACCCGCTCGAGGATGGTGTGCAGGCGGCGCGCGCCGATGTTCTCCACGCTGCGGTTCACCTGCGCGGCGATCTCGGCCAGCGCCTCCACGCCCGACTCCTCGAACCCGACCTTGACCCCTTCGGTTTCCAGCAGGGCCGAGTACTGTCCGGTCAGCGCGTTGTCAGTCTCGGTCAGGATGCGGATGAAGTCCCGCTCGCTCAGCGCCGTCAGCTCGACCCGGATCGGCAGCCGGCCCTGGAGCTCCGGCAGCAGGTCCGAGGGCTTGGAGACGTGGAAGGCGCCCGAGGCGATGAACAGGATGTGGTCGGTCTTCACCGCGCCATGCTTGGTGGTCACCGTGGTGCCCTCAATCAGCGGCAGCAGATCGCGCTGCACGCCCTCGCGGGAGACGTCGGCGCCCTTCGCGCCCTCCCGCGCGCAGACCTTGTCGATCTCGTCGAGAAAGACGATGCCGTCGTTCTCCACCTTCGCGAGCGCGTCGCGCGCGAGGCTCTCCTGATCCACCAGCTTGTCGGCCTCCTCGGCGATCAGCAGGTCGTAGGAGTCGCGCACCTTGACGCGCCGCTTGGTCGTGCGCCCGCCCAGCGCCTTGCCGAAAATGGAGCCGAGATCCATCGCCTGCCCCTGCTGGGCGCCGGGCAGGTCGAACATGGCGAAAGGGTTGGATTGGTCCTGCAGTTCGACCTCGATCTCGGTGTCATCCATCTCGCCGGAGCGCAGCTTGCGGCGGAACATGTCGCGGGTGGAGTCGCGCGCGCCGTCCCCGGCCAGCGCGTCGAGCACCCGCTCCTCCGCCGCATCGTGGGCGCGGGCCTTCATCTCCTCGCGCCGCTGGTCGCGCAGCATCACGATGGCCGCCTCCACCAGGTCGCGCACGATCTGCTCGACGTCCCGGCCGACATAGCCGACCTCGGTGAACTTGGTGGCCTCGACCTTGAGGAACGGCGCCTTGGCGAGCTTCGCCAGGCGGCGCGAGATCTCCGTCTTGCCCACGCCCGTCGGCCCGATCATGAGGATGTTCTTGGGCGTGACCTCCGCCTGCATGGCCTCCGGCAGCTGACGGCGCCGCCAGCGGGAGCGCAACGCGACGGCGACGGCGCGCTTGGCCTCCTGCTGGCCGATGATGAAGCGGTCGAGCTCGGAGACGATCTCGCGCGGGGTCAGGTCGGTCATCGGGCGCCTCTCGCGGGGGGAAGTGCGGGATCCGGGATCGGGGCGGGACATAAGCCGCTGGACGGCGCGGCGAAAGAGGGGCGGACGGACCGTGCGCTCAGCCGCCGATCGTTTCCACCGTCACGACGCCGTTGGTGTAGACGCAGATATCGGCGGCGATCGCCATCGCCTTCCGCGCGATGGCCTCGGCGTCGAGATCCGTCTCCATCAGCCCGCGCGCGGCGGCGAGGGCGAAGTTGCCGCCCGAGCCGATAGCCGCCGCGTCATGCTCCGGCTCCAGCACATCGCCCGCGCCGGTGATGACGAAAAGCTGCGCGCCGTCGGTCACGATCAGCATGGCCTCGAGGTTGCGCAGATACTTGTCGGTGCGCCAGTCCTTGGCGAGGTCCACGCAGGCGCGCATGAGCTGGCCGGGCTGGGCCTCCAGCTTCGCCTCCAGCCGCTCGAGCAGGGTGAAGGCGTCGGCGGTGGAGCCGGCGAAGCCCACAACCACCTCCTCGCCGCCCGGCGCGATGCGGCGGACCTTGCGCGCGCCGCCCTTGATCACGGTGTCGCCGAGGCTGACCTGGCCGTCGCCCGCCACCACCACGCGCCCGCCCCGGCGGACCGCGAGGATGGTGGTGCCGTGCCAGCCGGGGAAGTCGGTCGCGCTCATGGAGGTCTCCTTCGCCTGTCAGGGCCGGGCGGGGCCGCCTCTCCGCCCCGCGGCGCGGCCCCCGATATAGGCGCGGGGCGGGCGAGACGCCAGCCGGAGCCGCCCCGTCGGGGCGGCCCTTGCGCCCGCGCACGGGACCGGGCGAGGATGCGAGGCCTCTCGCAGACGGAGCAGAGAATGGACCGCCGCGCCTTCCTGACGGAGCTGTTCGACGCCGCGCTGGCGGCGGCGGGACCGGAGGGGCGGTTCCACGACCTGCCTCCGCCGCCCCGGGGCCGGGTTATCGTGATCGGCGCCGGCAAGGCGGCCGCCCGCATGGCCGCGGCCTTCGAGGACGCCTGGCAGGCCCATGCCGGCGCCCTGCCCGAGGGTCTCGTGATCACCCGCTACGGCCATGCGACGGCGACTCGGGCCATCGAGGTCGCCGAGGCCGCCCATCCCGTGCCCGATGAGGCCGGAGAGACGGCCGCGCGCCGGATTCTGGACCTCGCGCGCGGGGCGGGGCCGGACGACCTCGTGGTCGCGCTGATCTCCGGCGGCGCCTCCGCGCTGCTGGCGGTCCCGGCGGAGGGGGTCAGCCTCGCCGACAAGCGCGAGATCGGGCGCGCCCTGCTGCGCTCGGGCGCGCCGATCGGGGAGATGAACCGGGTGCGCCAGGCGCTTTCGGCCGTGAAGGGCGGACGGCTGGCCGCGGCCGCCGCGCCGGCGCGGATCGTGACCTACGCCATTTCCGACGTGCCGGGGGACGACCCGGCGGTGATCGGCTCCGGCCCCACGGTCCCGCTGCCCGGGGGAGAAGCGCCGGAGGCGATCCTGGCCCGGCGCGGGGTGACGCTGCCCGAGCGGCTGGCGCAGGCGATGGCGGCCAACCCAACGCCGGAGGTCGGCCCCTCGCCCTTCCATCTGATCGCCACGCCCCAGCAGGCGCTGGAGGCGGCGGCGGAGGTCGCCCGGGCCAAGGGGATCGCTCCGATGATCCTCGGGGATTCGCTCGAAGGCGAGGCTCGCGAGGTCGCGCAGGTCCTCGCCGGGATCGCCGCGCAGGTCGTGCGCCACGCCCAGCCCCTGCCTCGCCCCTGCGTCCTGCTCTCCGGCGGGGAGACGACCGTGACGGTGTGCGGAACGGGCCTCGGCGGGCGCAACGCGGAGTTCCTGCTGGCCCTGGCCCTCGCGCTTGGCCCGAGGGCGGCGGCCGAGGACCTCTGGGCGCTGGCCGCGGACACGGACGGAATCGACGGCGTGGAGCGCAACGCCGGCGCGCTGATCGGGCCGCGGACGCTGGCGCGGGCGGAGGCGGCGGGCCTCGACCTTCGCGCGCGGCTCGAGGACAACGACGCCTTCACTGTCTTCGAGGCGCTCGGCGACCTGGTGGAGACCGGGCCGACGCTGACCAACGTCAACGACTTCCGCGCCATCCTGATCCCCTGACGAGGCCCGGCCCGCGATCCGGGCCTGCGGGCGGGGCACGGCTTTCCTCGCTCCGCCCGCCCCGCTATACCCGCCCACGTCGCCCAAGCCGGAAGGGACAGGCCCATGCGCAGCGCCCGGATCGCCCGCAAGACCAACGAGACCGACATCGCCGTCGAGATCGCGCTCGACGGGACCGGCCGGCATGACTGCGCGACCGGGATCGGCTTCTTCGACCACATGCTCGACCAGCTCGCGCGGCATTCGCTGATCGACCTGACCGTGCGCTGCGAGGGGGACCGGCACATCGACGACCACCACTCGGTGGAGGATGTAGGCATCGCGCTCGGCCAGGCGCTGGCGGAGGCCGTGGGGGACAAGCGCGGCATCCGCCGCTACGGGTCCTGCCTGCTGCCGATGGACGAGGCGCTGTGCCGCGCGGCGCTGGACCTGTCCGGCCGGCCCTTCCTGGTGTGGAAGGTGGACTTCCCCGCGGGGAAGATCGGGGCCTTCGACACGGAGCTGGTGCGCGAGTTCTTCACGGCGCTCGCCATGAACGCGCGCCTGACGCTGCATGTGGAGAAGCTGGACGGCCTGAATTCGCACCACATCGCCGAGAGCGCCTTCAAGGCCGTCGCCCGCGCCCTGCGCGAGGCGGTGGAGCGCGACCCGCGGGCGGCGGACGCCGTGCCTTCGACCAAGGGCGCGCTATGACCACGGCGATCGTCGATTACGGCTCGGGCAATCTGCATTCGGCGGCCAAGAGCTTCGAGCGCATGGCCGCGGAGACGGGGCGCGGCGGCCCGGTGGTGGTGACCGCCGAGGCCGAGGCCGTGCGCCGGGCCGAGCGGATCGTGCTGCCCGGCGTCGGGGCCTTCGGCGACTGCCGCGAGGGTCTGCGCGCCGTGCCCGGCATGTGGGAGACCCTGGAGGAGCGGGTCGCCGCCGGAACCCCCTTCCTCGGCATCTGCGTCGGGATGCAGCTGATGGCCGAGCGCGGACTGGAGCATGGCGAACACGAGGGCTTCGGCTGGATCGCCGGCCAGGTCGAGCGCATCCGCCCCGCCGACCCGGCGCTCAAGATCCCGCATATGGGCTGGAACGAGCTGATCCTGGACCGGGCGCACCCGCTGCTCGACGGGATCGCGGAGGGCGACCACGCCTATTTCGTCCATTCCTACCACCTCGTCGCGCGCGACCCCGGCAAGGTGGTCGCCCATGTCGACCATGGCGGGCCGGTTACCGCGATGGTGGCGCGTGACGCGATGGCCGGCGTGCAGTTCCACCCCGAGAAGAGCCAGGCCACGGGCCTGCGGCTGATCGCCAACTTCCTCGCCTGGCGGCCCTGAACGGGCCGGCCGGGCCGAGCGCGGAGCCTGACCATGATCCTCTATCCCGCCATCGACCTGAAGGAGGGGCGCTGCGTACGCCTGCTGCGCGGCGACATGGAGGCCGCGACGGTCTTCAACGACGACCCCGCTGCCCAGGCCCGCGCCTTTCAGGAGGCGGGCTGCGACTGGCTGCACATCGTGGATCTCGACGGCGCCTTCGCCGGCCGCTCGGCCAACGGCGCGGCGGTGGAGGCGATCCTCGCGGCGGTGAGCATCCCCGCCCAGCTCGGCGGCGGCATCCGCGACATGGCCGCCGTGGAGGGCTGGCTTGCGAAAGGCGTGGCCCGGGTGATCCTTGGCACGGCGGCGGTGCGCGATCCGGACTTCGTGCGGGCGGCCGCGCGCGCCTTCCCCGGCCGCGTCGCCGTGGGAATCGACGCGCGCGAGGGCAAGGTGGCGGTCGCGGGCTGGGCCGAGACGACGGAGATCGAGGCCGTGGAGCTTGCCCGACGCTTCGAGGACGCGGGCGTGGCGGCGATCATCCACACCGACATCGACCGGGACGGCGCGATGCAGGGCCCGAACGTGGAGGCGACCGCAGCCCTGGCGCGGGCGGTGTCGATCCCGGTCATCGCCTCGGGCGGGGTGTCCTCAATGGACGACCTGCGGGCGCTGAAGGGCTGCGGCGCGCCGCTGGACGGCGTCATCTCGGGCCGAGCGCTCTATGATGGGCGGCTGGACCCGGCGGAAGCGGCGGCCTTCCTCAAGAGCTGAGCTTGGGGGCGCAACCCCGGCGCCCCGCCTCCGGCCGCGCGGCCCGCCCTCCCTCCCCCGACGCGGCCGGAGGCGGGGCCTCTGGACCCCATGCGCCGCGCATGCGAAACACGCGTCCGTCCCCTGCCACGCATCCGGACCCCGCGCATGCTCAAGACCCGCATCATCCCCTGCCTCGACGTCGCCGGCGGCCGAGTGGTCAAGGGGGTGAACTTCGTGGATCTCGTGGATGCGGGCGACCCGGTCGAGGCCGCGCGCGCCTATGACGCCGCCGGCGCCGACGAGCTCTGCTTCCTCGACATCACGGCGAGCCACGAACGCCGCGGCACGATTTTGGACATCGCGTCGCGCACCGCCGAGCAGTGCTTCATGCCGCTGACCGTCGGGGGCGGCGTCCGCACGCCGGAGGATGTGCGCGCCCTGCTGCTGGCCGGCGCCGACAAGGTCTCCTTCAACACCGCCGCCGTGGCGGACCCGGACGTGGTCGCGCGCTCGGCCGAGAAGTTCGGCGCCCAGTGCATCACGGTCGCCATCGACGCCAAGCAGGTCGGGCCGGGCAGGTGGGAGATATTCACACATGGCGGCCGCACCCCGACCGGGATCGACGCCGTAGAGTTCGCCCGTCTCATGGAGACGAGGGGAGCCGGCGAGATCCTGCTCACCTCCATGGACAGGGACGGCACCCGCCAGGGCTACGACCTGGCGCTGACCCGCACCGTCGCGGACGCCGTGGGCATCCCCGTCATCGCCTCGGGCGGCGTCGGCGAGCTGCGCCACCTCGTGGAAGGGGTGACCGAGGGCCATGCCTCCGCCGTCCTGGCCGCCTCGATCTTCCATTTCGGCCAGCACAGCATCGCCGAGGCAAAGGCGGCGATGGCCGCGGCCGGGATCCCGGTCCGCCCGGCGCCCGCGGAGGCGGCCGCATGACGGACGCCCCCGACCTCTCGGTCCTCGCGCGGCTGGAGGCGACCGTTCGGGCCCGCCGCGGCGCCGACCCGGCCTCGAGCCACACCGCCGCGCTGCTCTCCCGCGGGGTCGAGAAATGCGCCCAGAAATTCGGGGAGGAGGCGGTGGAGGCGGTCATCGCCGCCGCGGCGCAGGACCGGACCGAACTGGCGGGCGAGGCCGCGGACGTCCTCTACCACATGCTGGTCATGCTGGCGGCGCGGGACGTGACGCTGTCGGACGTGATGCAGGAGCTGGCGCGTCGCGAAGGAACCTCCGGGCTGGAGGAGAAGGCCTCGCGCCCCCGCGGCTGAAGGATTTCGCGCGTTGCGCCGCTGCGACGCGTCGGCTATAGACCCGCCCTGACGCACCCGTAGCTCAGCTGGATAGAGCGCTGCCCTCCGAAGGCAGAGGCCATAGGTTCGAATCCTATCGGGTGCGCCATGATCCGCCCCCTGGGTCGCGCAAACCTAGCGCTGCGCCAGCATTTTCGCGGGTCTGGCGCGACCGCCGCCGGCCCCGCCCGCGCTGGTCTTCAGGCTGTCCTGTCCGCAACCGCGGACCGCCACGCCAGCGTTGAAACCCGCTTGCACGCGAAGCCGCCTGCCAGCCCAAAGCGCCTGCCCCGGAACCCGAATGCCGCTCTGATCAGATTCTCGGCGGTCAAGCTGCTCCGGTCCTTCATCGGCGCCCGCCGGCTTTTCGATTTCGCTCCCATGGGTCACTCGCTTCTCTTCGCGGTCGGGTCGGGGCGGCCGAGCTTCAAGCCGGCTTCGCGCAGGACGGCACGCACCATGTTCTCGAGGGAGCGCATCCCGTTGCGGAGGCTCCGCCGCGAGGCCAGCAGCGAGCGCTGCAAACGGGGTTGGCGCGACTTGACATGCACCTGCCGGAACCAGCCCGTCCGCATGATCTGCGCCAGGGCACGGGCGTCATTTCTCTCGGTCTTGTTCGGCATCGTCTTCATCGCGGCGTTCGGCGATCCGCGCCTCGATGCAGACCACGGGCCACCCGGCTTCGCGCAGGCCGTCATGCAGCCATGCCGCCAGCGAGCCGGCGTCCAGACCGACCTTCTCCTCCAGCGGCACGTCTACCGCTACCAGCGCCGGCGCCAGCGCTTCGGGCTCGCTGGGCGCACGCATCTCCTTAACGACGGCGCCCGTCTCGTCCACGATGCAGATCGCGGTCTCTTCCAGCGACACGTCCCGCCCGGCAGAATGCTTCATGGCTGCTCCTCCTCGATGCTTGTGGCCGGCCAGAGCGGACAGTGGCGCATGGTGCCCAGGGACCTGCCGCCGCCCTCGACGGCGCAGCGCTACTTCTACGACTGGCGGGACCGCGCCTTATGGCAGGGGATCAGCAAAACGCTGGTCATGGCGGGCCGGGATCCGGAGAGCCGCGAGGCCAGCCCCACGGCGGGCGTCATCGACAGCCATTCGGCGAAAACCAGCGAGAGCGGCGGGGTTCGCGGCTTCGACGCTGGCAAGCGGATCAAGGGACGCAAGCGCCATGCGCTGACCGACGCGCTCGGCCTGCTGGTCGGCCTCGTCGTCCGTCACGCCGGCATGCAGGACCGCGACAGCGCGCCATGGAGCAGAGGAGCGCATACCAAGGAGAGGTCCTTGTCGGGACACCAAGAGGCGCCTGCCGTCCGCAAGTTCAAGACGCATCGACATTAACAGGATCTGCCTGCCTTCAACCGGCGGCGCGCCACGCCCCCAGGCGCCGGACATTCGCCGCCTTCAACCCGAAGCGGGCGCGCGCAGAGCGGCGACGTCATCGGCTGCCACTTCCGATCCGCCCTCGAGAACCAGTCTCGGCCCGTCCTCATTGAGGCGCAGCTCGCGGACCCTGGCGTAGGTCCGCCCCTCCGCGGAGCCGAGGACTTCATCCCCCGACATGTAGTCGACAGAGAATGCGTAGCGCCCCGGCGGTGCCTCTCCGGCGCCGATTTGACCGTTCCATTCCAGCCTTTGGGCCGCGGGATCGGCGGCCAGGCGCGCGACCTCGCCGCCCTCCTGATTCCTGACGACGAGCACTGCGCGGTCCGCGCCGGGGCGCGGTGTCACCGAGATATCGAGCGGCGCGCCGTCAAAACGGACGGCGGCCGAACTCTCGACCTCGCGGCCGATCCAGTCCGCAAGTCCTCCCTCCGCGCCGCCATCAAGCGCGGCGAGGATCGAGTCGAGCTTTTCGTTGGAACGTATCTGCTGCTCCACGGAGGAGAAGCTCGCCAGCTGCGCCACGAACTCCGTCGACTCCATGGGCTTGAGCGGGTCCTGGTTCCGCATCTGGGCCGTCAGCAGCGACAGAAAGGTCTCGAAATCCGAAGCGGAGGC
>JBNJGE010000023.1:0-25605 GCA_051747505.1 Pseudomonadota bacterium
TCGAGCGCATCGTCGGAGGGCATCCCCAGAGCCGCATCGACGAACTCATGCCATGGGCCCAGCCCGCCTCGTAGAACGTGTCCTCCGTCGGACGCTTACCCTGCTCCCGCATCACCGCGTAGTCGCCGAGCATCTGCGCGATAGCCGAGCCTTCCGGCAACGCCTCCACCTCCTCGGCCGCCCGCGCCAGGAACGCAGGATCGTACTCGACGACCGGCGGACACACCGCGACGGCCGGCTCAGAACCGCCCGTCGCGCATTCGCCGAGCAAACTCGCCCCGATCGCGAGGCCGACGCGCCGCGGCCTCCAGCATGCGTTTGCGCACCGCATCGTTCCTCTCCAGCTGTTCGAGACGCTCCGCCAGCCGTCCCGCCCGTTCGCCGGCGCGGCGGACGGCCAAGAGGAAGAGCAGGACGGCGAACGCGATCGCCGCCCACCGCGCCAGCCGCAGCGCCCAGGGCCGCGCGACCAGCCATCCGATGAGCGCGCTCGTCATCGCCGCCCCCCGCGCCAGTCGTCCCAGCGCGCGTAGAGCGCGACGCCGAGCCCGATCAGCGCGACAACGACCAGGATCCAGCGCAGCGCGTCGAGATAGGGAACCAGCGGCTGCAGGGCTGCTTGCGTCTCCGCGACCGCCTCCTGGACCACCTCGACGCCCGCCGCGCCGAGCGTGGCGACGCCCGCGGCCCCGCCGCCCTTCATGGTGCGGCTACGGCTGAGCGGCTTGCGCGCCGGCGGTTCGGGCGAGAAGCGGGGCGCGCCCGTCGGCCACCGCTCGCCCCACTCGCGGGCCGGGCCGAGGTCGATATGCATGAAGTCGTGATGCGGCTCGGGATAGAAGCCGAAGCCCTCGAAGCCGGCTTCGCGGGCGGCCTGCTCGAAGGCCTGCGGGTCGTGGTTCGCCATGGCGATGTCGAAGGCTTGGCCCTTCATGTGCCTGGAGCGCGGCGCGCCGCCGACCGCGCGGTTGTGGGCGGGACTGCGGTAGCCCGAGCGCACGATCATCGGCCGGCCCAGCCGCTCGCGCAGCGCCCGCAGGGCGTCGAGCGCGGTCTCGTCGATCAGCAGGCTTCCGCTGCCGCGGCAGGCGATCTCGGCGGGGGAGAAGTCGGGCCAGCGCCACGCGCCCGCGGGCACGTCGCGCCAGTGGCGGTGGAAGGTCGTCGGCATGAGGAAGGTCCGGAACGAGAAAGCCCGCCGAGTGGCGGGCCGAGGAAACAGACGGACGTGATGCGAGCAGCGGCGGCTCAGGGTCCGCCGCCGAAGAGTCTCAGCTTGACGGCTGCTCCCGTCAGCAGCGCCAGCAGCAGGCCGGTGGTGAGCAGCCGCACCGCGGTGCGCACCGCGGTGCGGCGAACGAAGCGGATGCAGTCGACGAGAGAGCGCAGGTCGCGGACGTCGAGAGCGGCGCCCTCGCCCTCGAGCCCGACATCGGCGAGCGCGCGGCGGGCGCCCTTCTCGGCGGCGCGGGCGAGCATCAGCTCGAACTCCGGCTCGGACATGCGCACGAAGCCGTTCTCGAACTGCGGCGGCGTCATGGCGGATCTCCTTCAAGGCTGGCGCGGGGGTCTGCGCTGCGCCGCCCTCAGGCCTGCGGCGCGCGCGGCAGGATGCAGTGGATGGCGATACGCACGGCGCCGCCGGCGAAGTCGCCGCCATTGGCGGTGAGGCGGACGGGCGTGGGGACGTAGACAGCCGTCGGGCCGATGACGCCGACGTTCTCGCTGCCGGCGGCGACGCCGAGGCTTCCGCCGAACTTGCCCGGCTCGCCGACGAGGCCGCAGTCGTAGGAGGTGGCGCCCGCGATCTCCGTCACGGTGCGGGTGGAGACGCCGAGCACAAGCGCGCGGTCGGGGATGAGCGCCGTGGAATCGACGCTCGGGCCGGAGAGGTCCGAGAGCAGCTCCTCGAAGACGGCCATGTCGGTGGCCGCGCCCGCGGGCGCCTCGGCAAGCCGGGTCGTGGCGCCGAGGGCGACGAGCCCGAGCGCCGCCTCAAGGGGCGTCCACGTGGCGCCGGTCCAGACGAGCAGGGTCGCCTCCGCCTCGACCCAGGCGAGCCAGCCGGGGCGTGGGACGAGCCGCATCCAGGCCCCGTCGACGTAATAGGCGACGCTCCCCTCCCAGCCGGTCCAGTCGCCGGTCGCGCCGGCGGCGGCGACGTGGCGGTCGCCGTCGGACGGGCTCGCCGGCGGGGCCGTGCGATCGCGATCGAGGACGGCGAGCTGCACCAGCCCGTCGAGCAGGCGCAGCGCCTCGTTGTGGGTGACGTGCTTCTGCGCCTGGCTGGCGAGCAGCCAGGGCAGCTGGAGATGGGTGGTGGCGTCGGACATGGGGACCTTCAGAAGAAGAGGGTGACGGCCTTGGGCGCGCCGCGGCCGACGAGGGCGGAGAGCTGGAAGATGCGCAGGTCGAGCTGGTCGCCGGGGCCCAGCAGCGCGCCGAAGTCGGCGACCTGGTCGGCGCCGGCGTAGATCGCCCGCGGCTCGGCGCTCGAGAGCGTGCGCAAGACCCCTGGCCCGCCGAGGATCTCGACCTCGTAGGCCTCGACCTCCTCGGCGATCGCCACATCCACGGCGCCCCAGCCGTCGGCGGAGAGCGCGCGCGAGCGCCGGCTCCAGCGGATCTCGAGATCGCCCGGGCTGCGGGCGTGCCGCCAAGGCTGGCGAACATGGCCCACCGAGAAAGGCCGCAGTCCCGCGCCCTTGGCGGCGAAGCTGCGCTCCACGAAGACGGCGTCGCTCGGCGCGCGGGAGGCAGGTCCGACGCGCCAGGCGAAGGGCAGCCCCAGCTCGGCCTGCGAGACCGGCAGCGGCGTCAGCGCCTCGTCGAGGATCACCGCCCGCGCGCCTGCGGGCGCCGGATCGCCCATCGCCTCTTCCGTGCCGCGCTGGCCGCGCAGCAGCCGCGAGAGGCGATACCGCCCCGGCGCCAGCAGCTCGGCGCGGCCAAACTGCAGCACCTCCCAGACCCCCGCCGCGCCCTCGATGGCCAGCGCGTTCACGCCCCCGAAGAGCGCGAGGTCGCTCACGCTCTCCAGCGTCCCGCCGCTCAGCTCCAGCTCGGCCGCATTGCCGAGATCGAAGCGGGAGACGGGGCCGGCGTGAAGCTCGGCCGTCAGCCGCCCCATGCGCGCGGGCCGCGTGGCGGCGGCGAAGAGCCGGAAATCGTCGGCGCCGGGGCTGCGCCAGACGGCGGCTGCGCCAGGCCAGGGAGCGGCGCGCACCGCGGCGAGCGGATGATGCGCCGGCGTCTCCTCGCTGAGCTGCGGGAG
Organism: Pseudomonadota bacterium; assembly: GCA_051747505.1. Taxonomy (GTDB): domain Bacteria; phylum Pseudomonadota; class Alphaproteobacteria; order Rhodobacterales; family Rhodobacteraceae; genus Albimonas. Next base: position 3,275 of record JBNJGE010000023.1, read on the forward strand.
GTCCATGAGCGCCACGCTCGGCGGCCCGTGCACCACGGGCCTCGCCGGCGCGGAGGCGCGTGCCGGGCCGGGCGCGAGATCGTAGATCGCCGGATCGGTGCGCGCCGCCTCCATCGCGCGGGCTTCTGCGTCGGCGATCGCCGAGAGACGCAGCTCCGTCAGCCGGCCGTCGTTCTCGAGCGCCACGACATCGCCCGGGTCGAGCGCGAGGCGCGAGGGCGGCAGGCGTAAAACCGCCGTCTCCCGCGCGGCCCAGGCCTCCTGGAGCGCGCGGCGGCATCGGCGCTCGGCCTCGCTGGGGATGGCGGCGATCGGGAAGCTCTCGGCGTTCACGCGCAGGGCCGCGCCGACGCGGCGCTGCGCCTCCACGCTCAGCGCCTCAAAATCCTCGTCCGCGCGCAGCAGCCGCCACTTGAGCGCCTGGTCGAGCTCGGTCTCCTGCGCGCGGGTCAGCTCGAAAGCCTCCGCCGCCGCGTCGTCCGGCGCCACCAGCGCGTCCTGCGAGAGCACGGCGGCGCGGCTGCCTCCGCGCGGCAGGAACCGGATGCGCCCTTCGCTCTCCACGGCGTCGAAGCCGTAGACGCGCATCAGAGGCGCGAGCGAGGCGCGCGGGCTCTCCAGGGCGCCTATCGCATAACCCTGCACCGGCTCGGCCAGCTCCGAGACGTCGATCTGATCGTCAGCCAGCCCCGCGCGGCGGCAGACCTCGCGCACCAGCGCGCCCAGCGACACGGCGCCGAGCCGGCCGTTGAGCCAGTGCCCGAGTCGCCAGTTGGCGGCGTCGCTCCAGACGTCCTCGCGCGCGGGAAAGACCGGGTAGGGCCGCGCGTCCCAGGTCCAGAGCGCGCAGTCCTCCATCTCGAGCATGCGCCCGCCGTAGACGCTCGAGACGGGGGTGTTGGCGGCCTCGCCCCAGTAGGACAGCACCGCCTCCAGGTAGCGGCGCTGGATCGCGTCGTCGCGCCAGCCCCGCGAGAAGTGCGGCAGCGCGCTCTCCGAGGACTTCGGGTCGAAGAACACGTTCGGCTGGTTGGCGCCGCGGTCGACGGCCGGGCAGCCGAGCTCGGTGAAGCGGATCGGCTTCATCTGCGGCGTCCACGCCGTCGGCGTCGCGCGCTCCACGCCGCCCGGGCGGTCGTGGTGCGGGTTCGCCCACCAGTTCCGGATGTCCTTGGGCCGGAACACCCACGGCTTGCCGTGCGCGCCGTCCGCGATGGGCGTGCGGATCTGCGCGTCGCGGTCGGCATCGCTGGCGTAGAACCAGTCGTAGCCTTCCCCGCCCTCGATGTTGGCGGCGAGGTAGCCGCGGTCGGTGATGGCCCGCCAGCCGGCCTGCGCGTCGAGATGGCCCTCGCCGTCGCGCCAGTCGGCGAGCGGCAGGTAGGCGTCGATGCCGATGAAATCGACGTTGCCGTCCGCCCAGAGCGGATCGAGATGGAAGAACACGTCGCCCGAGCCGTCCTGCGGCTGGTGGCCGAAATACTCCGACCAGTCGGCGGCGTAGCTGATCGCCACATGGGGGCCGAGGATGGCGCCCGCGTCCGCCGCGAGATCGCGCAGCGCCTGCACCGCCGGGTAGCTCTCGGCGCCGTCGCGGATCCAGGTCAGGCCGCGCAGCTCGGAGGCAACCAGGAAGGCGTCGACGCCGCCGGCAGCCGCGCAGAGATGCGCATAGTGCAGGATCATCCGGCGCAGGCCCCAGTCGCCCGCGGGGCCGGTCCAGGAGACGGCCTCGCCCGAGACGGCGAAGTCGCCCGGCGTCGCCGCGCCGAAGAAGGCCGCCACCTGGTCGCCGGCAACCTCGGTCTTGTCCACGCTGCCGGCGTAGCCCGCCGCCGGCGAACAGGTGATCCGGCCGCGCCAGGGATGCGCCGGCTGGCCGACCTCCGCCGCCTCGTCCGAATACGGGTTCGGCAGATCGTTCTCCGCCGGCACGTCCATCAGGATGAAGGGGTAGAAGGTCACCCGCTTGCCGCGCGCCTTCAGCTCCCGGATCGCCTGCACCACCGCCTCGTCCGACGGCGTGCCGCCGTAGAGGGGCCGGCCGCTCGCATCGAAGCTCACCCGGCGCGCGTCTGCGCGGCTCACGCCGTCCACCCGCCAGCTCTGCGGCTCGGTCTCCTTGGACGCCGTCTCCACGCAGGGCCGGATGCTGCAGGCCCCGGCACGCAGGTCGTCGCCGAACCAGGCGACCACCAGCGACACCGCCTCCACGTTCGGCAGCGCCGCCTCGAGCTGGTCGAGCGCCACCACCAGGTCCGTGGCGTCCGCGCGCGCGTGCACGTTCTCCGCCACCGTCGCGCCGTCCTCCTCGCGCCGCACCGTCTCGGTGGCGTGGATGAACTCGCCCGCCGAGGGGATCAGCGTGACCGCCCTCGCCATCCGCTCGACCGAGCGCGCCTCCATCAGCGGGCGGAAGACCTCGAAAGAAAGCTGCGGCAGGCGGTTGCCGAAGCGCCCCAGCGCCAGCTCCTCGAAGACCACGTAGGCCGTGCCGCGATAGGCGGGCGTCGCGTCGGCCCCCATCTTCGCGGCGATCAGCGGATCAGGCTCCTGCGCCTCGTCCCCGAGGTGCACGCGCATGGCCACCCCCTCGCGGTCGAGCGGCTTCCCGTCGGCCCAGATACGCCCGACGCCTGTGATCGGACCCTCGCAGAGCGCCACCGCGAAGCTGGCGAAGTAGGCGTACTCGGTGACCTCCGCCCCGCCGCCCCCGCCCTTGCCGCCGCCCTGGCGGGTGGTGCGGGTCTCCTCGCGGAAGTCGGTCGCCCAGATCACGTTGCCGCCCACCCGCATGCGCCCGAAGACGCGCGGGATGACCGCGCCCTCGGTGGAGGTGGTGACCTGCAGGCTCTCCAGCCGCGGGCCCTCGATGCGCTGGGTCGGGGCGAGCTGCGAGACCAGCCAGCCGTCGAGGGCGGAGCCGACGATCGAGCCGACCGCGCCGCCGATGGTGGCGGCGCCCACGCCGAGCACGGCGCCGCCGATGCCGCCGCCGATCGCGGCGCCGGCGGAAGCGAGAACGATGGAGGCCATGGGATCTCAGGAGGTCGGGAACAGGAACTGGTAGGCGATGCGCCGGCGCCAGGCCGGCGTCAGCGCCTCTTCGATCACGCCCGTGCGCTCGTAGGCGTGGATGAAGCGGTCGGGCGCGGAGAGGATGCCGCAGTGCTTGGCGAGCGCGCCGCGGCGCATGCGGAAAAGGACGAGCGCGCCCGGCGCGAGGTCCGAGACGGGACGCTCGATCATCACCCGGCGCGCGGCCTTCGCCAGGACCTCCCGGCTCCCGGTCTCGCCCCAGTCGCGGCTGTAGGGCGGCATCGGCAACGGCTCGGGGCCCACCACCTCGCGCCAGACCCCGCGGACCAGGCCGAGGCAGTCGCAGCCGACGCCGCGAACGCTCGCCTGGTCGTGGTAGGGAGTGCCGAGCCAGGAGCGGGCGGCGGTGATGATGCCCTTGGGGTCGGCGCTTGTAGGGAGCATGAAGAATCCTCGCGGGAGCCGCCGCCCCAGGCGGTCGGTGGCGCTCGCTTCCGATGCAGCGGACGCTGCTGATCTGCAGGCTGCGGTTGGCCGCTCAGTTCGGGGGTCTCGGCGTCAGCCTATCGGCCGCCTTCGTGCCGCAGCGGCTCCCGGCCGAAGCCGACCTTCATGCGTCCTGCGGCGAAGTTGAGGTCCGAGCCCAAACTGCCCGGGCCGGGGCCTGTCGAGTGTCCCCACGTCCATCGCACGCTTGGGCTTAGCCTGCAGTCTCCGAGTCGAACGCTCGCGCCATGCTGAAGAAGGCTTCCACGATCCGTCCGTGCGTTTCGGCGAGGGCGAACGCTGTTTCATGCGTGTCGGTGGCCTGCGTCTCCTGGATCCTGAGGCGCTTGACGCCGTCACGCCGGCTGGTGCCGTGGCGCCACAGGAAGCCGATCCCGAGGCCGTTGACTACCGCCTCGTACAGACCGTCGCGGGCGTCGAGGGTCAGGAACGGGACGGGAAGGGCGCCGCTACGGGCGAACAACCGGTCCACCACCCGCTGCGTCGAGGAGCCGTGGGCGCGGAAGATGAGCGGCTCGCGTCGCAGACGCGCGAGGCTGACGCTCTCCTGCGCTGCCAGCGGATGGTCGAGCGGGGCTATGGCCACGACCTCGTTCCTCACCAGGTGCTCGCGGCGGAAGCGGCGGTCCGTCGCGACCTCTGGGAGCACGCCCACGTCAACTTCATGGGTCAGCACCGCGCGGGTGATCTTCTTGTGCGATCCCGTCTCGACCCGGATCGCAACCCCGGGGAAGGCGCGGTGGAAGGCAGCCAGAAGCGCCATGCCGGGCATGACATTCCCCAGCCCGACGGCTAGCCGTCCCTCGCTCAGCGAGGAACGGCTCAGGAGCAGGCGCTCGGCGTCCTCGCGGGCGCCTGCCATCCGCTCCACCGCATCGCAGAGCTGCACGCAGAGGGGCGTTGGGACAAGCCGCCCGGCCTCGCGCAGGAACAGCCGCACCCCGTAATGCGATTCGAGCGCGCGGACCTGAGTCGAGACATTCGGCTGACTGACACCCAGCACGCGCGCCGCCGCAGCGTATGAGCCGTTTTCGGCCACCCGGCGGACGGCTTCGAGCCTGGAAATGGACAGGGACATCCCCGCTTCCTCAGTTGGAGTTTGGTTCGGCCCAAGTCTGCCTTTGCTTCATTACAACCATGTCACAGCCAGCGTCCATTCACCGGGTCAGATCACGGACCGGCGGCTTCACGGCGACCGGCCCGGCCCCGGAAGGAGGACGACGCCTTGGACGCCAGCACGAGATCCAACCTTCGGACAAGCTGCCACGACCGGCTTGATCCCCAAGCCGTCGCGCACGCCGGCCTGGTGCTGTGCGATCTCGACGGCTGCCTGATCTCCGAGGGATCCGCCTTCGCCGACGCGGCGGATTTCGTGGCGGCCTGCGGTGTGCGGCTCTGGGTGGTTTCGAACCGCTCCGACAGCACGGCGGAGGGATTGGCGAGGCAACTGGCCGGACTGGATCTGCCGGTGCCGGCGGAGCGCATTCTGCTGGCCGGCGAGATCGCGCTGGAGCGGCTGGTGTGGGCTGGCGTCCGCCGCCTGCGCCTCTGCGCCCCCGCGCCACTGGCCGCACGCGCCCGCGGGCTGGGTATGGAGACCGTGACCAGCGCGCCTGAGGTGGTGCTGCTGTGCCGCGACGCCTCGGTTACCGTCGAGACGCTGGGCGAGCTGCTGTCGCTGGTGGCCGACGGCGCGCAGCTCTGGGTCGCGAACGAGGACCTTTCGCATCCCGGGCAGGACGGCCGCCCGGTGGCCGAGACGGGCGCCCTGTTGGCCGCTCTGCGCGCCATCGAGCCCGGCCTTCGGTGGACGAGCCCGGGCAAGCCCAACCCGCTGATGCTGAGCATGGCGCTCGAGCGCGCCGGGCTGCCGGAGGCAGAGGCCGTCTTCGTAGGGGATAACGCCGCCACCGACGGGGCCGCCGCCCGGGCGGCGGGCCTGTCCTTCCTTCACCTGCAACGGAGCGCCGCGCCATGACCGCCTACCTGCTGCGCGTTCTGGCGAAGGGGTTGGTGACGCTCTTCGCCATCGTCACGGTCACCTTCGTCGCCACGCGCCTGTCAGGCAATCCCATCGACACCTTCCTGGGCGAGGGGCTGACGACCGAAGGCCGCGAGGCGCTGATCGCCTACTTCCAGCTCGACGAGTCGATCTGGCGCCAATACCTCGCCTATCTCCGCGGGGTGGTCTCCGGCGAGTTCGGGCTGAGCTTCGTCGAGCGGCGGCCGGTGACTCATGTGGTGGCCGAACGGCTCTGGCCTTCGGCGCAGCTGCTGCTGGCCTCCATCGGGCTGACCGTCGCCGTTTCGATCCCGCTGGGGGTGCTGGCCGCGATCTACCGCCGCAGCTGGATAGGATCGGCGGTCATGGTGCTGGCCTTCAGCGGTTATGCGGTGCCCAATTTCGTGCTGGCCGTCGCGATGATGCTGGCCTTTTCCTACTGGCTGAACTGGCTGCCGGTCGTCGGCAACGGAAGCGCGCTGCACTTCATCATGCCCACCATCGCCATGTCGGGTGTGCTGATCGCGGCGCTCACCCGCTTCACCCGCAACGCGATGCTGGATGTGCTGGGGCAGGATTTCATCCGCACGGCCCGGGCCAAGGGTCTGCCCGAGATCCGTGTGGTGATGCGCCATGGTCTGGGCAATGCGGGGGTCACCGTGATCTCCGTCATCGGGCTGCAGATCGCCAGCCTCGCCGCCGCCGGCTCGGTGGTGGTGGAAAGCATCTTCTCCTGGCCCGGCATCGGCCAGCTTCTCGTCAACGCGGCGATCGTGCGGGACTACCCCGTGCTGCAATTCGGGGTCATCGCGGTCGCCGTGGCTGTGGTTCTGATCAACGTCCTCACCGACATCGCCTACGCGCTGGCCGATCCCCGGATCCGGCTGGCGCGAGGCTGAAGGAGCGCGAGATGGCAAACCTCGCCGATCCCCTCCAGCCGCTGCGCCGCGCTCGCCGCGCGCCGCGCGGCGCCGGGACCGATTTCATCCAGAAGATCGCCCTTTTCCTGGCGGTGCTGCTGGCAGGCGGCGCGATCCTGGCGCCTCTGATCGCCCCCTTTGATCCTGTCGGCCAGAGCCTGCTGGCGCGGCTGCGTCCGCCGATGGGCTTTGAGCGCGCCGCCGCCTGGCACTTCATGGGGACAGACGAGCTGGGCCGAGACGTTCTTTCCCGCGCGCTCCACGGGCTGCGCCTGACCCTGACGCTGGCCTTCGCCGGGGCTCTCATCGGGCTGCTGGTGGGCGGGCTGCTGGGCCTTGTCGCCGGCCTGCGTCGCGGCTGGCTGGAGGACACGATCATGGCGCTGGTCGACATGCAGATCGCCATTCCCTTCACCCTCGTCGCGCTTCTGGTGCTGGCGCTCGCGGGCCCCAGCCTGACGGTGCTGGTCCTGGTGCTGGGCATCGCCGGGTGGGAGCAATACGCCCGCATCGTGCGCGCGGAGGTGCGCCGCCTCGCAGCGCAGCCCTTCATCGAGGCGGCGCGCAGCGCCGGGGCTGGGACCTTCTACATCGCGCGACGCCACCTCCTGCCCAACATCGTCTCGCCGCTGGTGGTGCAGTTTACTCTCGCGCTGTCGAACATCGTGATCCTCGAAAGCACGCTGAGCTTTCTCGGGCTGGGGGTGCAGCCGCCGCAGCCCTCGCTGGGCTCGATGGTGGGTCTGGGCCGCGACTACATGCCGATGGCGCCCTGGGTGGTGCTGACGCCAGCCGCGCTGATCGTGGCGCTGACCTTCACCGTGCAGATCCTCGGCGACTGGCTGCGCGACCGCGCCGACGTCCGCCTGCGCGAGAGATAACCCGACAAAGAGCCGGAACGAACCGGTCCCGACCCGAAGATTCGAAACCGCCAAGCTGAACGGGAGACAGACATGTTCAGGCTTCTGCTGACCACCGCCATCGTCGCCGGCCTTGCGCCCGCGCTTTCCGCTCAGGAGATCACCGTGGGCGCGGCCAACGTGGCGCCTTATCTCGACCCAGGGCGCGACCATTCCAACGTCGGCTCGCAGTTCTACTACAACAGCTTCGACACCCTGATCGACCGCGACCACTCCAAGCTGGAGCCCGAATGGAAGCCCGCGCTGGCGACCGAATGGGAAGTGATCGAGCCAACCGTGATGGAGCTGAAGCTGCGCAAGGGCGTCAAGTTTCACAACGGCGCCGAGATGACCGCGGACGACGTGGTCTTCTCGCTCAATCGCATGGTCCAGGCCACGTTCCCACCCTACGTGGTGCGCGCCAAGGACCGGCTGGGCAACTTCACCAGGGCCGAGAGGGTGGACGACTACACCATCCGTATCCACGCCGAGCGCGAGGAGCCGCTGTGGGAGACGCTGATCTCGCTCCAGCAGGTGATGATCATCCCCGAGGCCTACACCAAGGGCCTGACCGGCGATCCGGATGTGGCCGAGGACAGCGACTACGAGGCCTTCTCGATGGCGCCTGTGGGAACGGGGCCCTACGAGGTCGCCGACTTCCAGCCCGGCGAGCGCCTGGTCTGGGAGCGTTTCGACGACTTCTGGGGCGACCGGGCCCCGCTGGAGCGCGCGACCATCGTGCAGATCGCCGAGACCGCCAGCCGCGTCACCGCGCTGAAGACCGGCGAGGCCGACATCATCACCAACGTGGCGCCCGACCAGCTGTCGCAGATCGACAGCGACCCGAGCCTCAAGACCGAAGGCTCGGCCACCGCGCTCTTCCACGTGATGATCATGAACGAGAACCACCCCAAGCTTGAGGATCCCCGGATCCGCAAGGCGATGAGCCTGGCCATCGACCGCAAGGCGCTGAACCAGGCGCTGTGGCTGGGCAAGGCCGTGGTCCCCTCGACCCACACCATGAAGGAGATGGGCGCGCTGCACATGCCCGAGCTCACCACCTTCGAATACGATGCCGAGCGGGCGAAAGAGCTGCTGGACGAGGCCGGCTATGACGGCTTCACCATCACCTACGACACCGCGGCGACCTACTATACCAACGGCCTGCTGGCCGCCCAGGCGATCATGGAGATGTGGGACGCCGTGGGCATCAACGGCGAGGTGCAGCTGAAGGACCAGTGGAGCGGCGGCGATCCCGAGATGATGGCCCGCAACTGGTCGAACCCGATGTATTTCGCCGATCCCTTCGGCAGCTTCGGCGTGATGTGGGCGCCCGGCGGCCCCTCGGAAAGCGAAGGCCGCTTCAACACCGACGAGGAATACGCCGATATCTGGGAGCGCTTTCGCTTCTCCACCGACGTCGAGGAGCGCAAGGAGGCCTATGCCGAGCTGATGGAGAAGATGAAGGAGGACCCGGTCGTCCTGCCGCTCTACCGCCCCTACGAGAGCTGGGGCATGCAGAACGCCGTGAACTGGGCGCCGCTGCCGGGGCATATCCCCTACGTGCTCGACTTCCGTGCCGGCAGCATCTCACTGGCCGACAGCTGATCCCCATCGGGCCGGGCGGCGCGCGGCGCCGCCCGGCCCTCTTTTCTTGTCCGCAGCCGGAGCCCGCCGCCATGATCCGCATCGCCATCGTCACCGACATCCACCACGGCGCCGCATCGCATACCAAGCGAGGCGATACGGCGCTCCGCCTGCTGGCCGATTTCGTCGCCCGGGCCAATGCCGAGGGGCCCGACATCGTGCTCGAGCTGGGCGACCGGATCTCTGACGTGGACCCCGAGACCGATCCGGGGCTCGAACGCGAGGTGGCCAGCGTGCTGGCCGGGCTGACCGCGCCTCTCCATTCCCTCTGCGGCAACCACGACCGTGATCACCTGTCGGTGGCGCAGAACGCCGAGATCCTGGGCCAGACCCTGGAAAGCGAGGTCCTCGACCTCGGAGACTGGCAGCTGGCCCTCTGGCGGGCGGACGCGAAGATCCACCGCGATCCGCCGCGCCCCGGCTTCGATCTGCCCGAGGCCGATCTGCTGTGGCTCTCGCAAATGGCGCAGGCGGCGCGAAAGCCCACGCTGGTCGCCAGCCACGTGCCTCTGTCAGGCCATTCGCAGATCGGAAACTACTATTTCCAGCGCAATCCGCAGCTCTCGACCTATCCGCAGCACGAACGCGCGCTGGCGGTGCTGTCTCAGGCGCATGTTCCGGTGGCCTGCGTGGCCGGTCACGTGCACTGGAACACCGTCACCACGGTCGACGGCATCCCGCACCTGACCCAGCAGAGCCTGACCGAAAGCTTCACCACTGCCGGAGAGCCCGCCGGCGCCTGGGGGATGATCGAGCTGGGCGAACAGCTGCACTGGAAGGTCCGGGGCGACGATCCCTTCGAGGCGCGTCTCACCCCCACCGTGCAGCGGTGGTCGCCGCCGCTCGCACCCCTCCGGATGGAGCTTGCCGCGCAATGACCCTCGAGACTCCTATCCTTTCGGTCAAGGATCTGCTCGTCTCCTTCGGCGCGCACGAGGCGGTGCGCGGGCTCTCCTTCGACATCCACCGGGGCGAGACGTTGGCGCTGGTGGGCGAGAGCGGTTCGGGCAAGTCCGCCACGGCGTTGTCGATCCTCCGGCTGGTGGAGCGTGAGGGCGGGCGCATCGCCGGCGGACGGATCCGGCTGGACGGCGCGCAGCCGGTCGAGATCACCGAGCTGTCCGCCGCGGCCCTGCGAGCCCTGCGCGGCGAGCGGATTGCCATGGTGTTCCAGGAGCCGATGACATCGCTGAACCCGGTGATGCGGGTCGGGGCGCAGCTGATCGAGACCTTGCGCCTGCACCGCAGCCTGTCACGCCGCGCCGCGCGCGAGGCCGCCCGGAACGCGCTCGAACGCGTGCGGGTGCCCGAGGCGGAAAGGCGGCTGGACCAATATCCGCACGAATTGTCGGGCGGCCTGCGCCAGCGCGTGATGATCGCCATGGCGCTCGCCTGCGAGCCCGAGGTGCTGATCGCCGACGAGCCCACGACCGCGCTCGACGTGACGACACAGGCCGAGATCCTCGCGCTCCTGCGCGATCTGCAGCGGCAGATGGACATGGCGGTGCTCTTCATCACACACGACCTGGGCGTGGTGGCCGAGATTGCGGACCGCGTGGTCGTCATGCAGGACGGCCTGAAGGTGGAGGAGGGGCGCACGGCGCAGATCTTCACCCGTCCTCGTCATGCTTACACGCGGGAACTCATGGCCGCGACGCCGCGCCTTGGCGCGGGCGCGCCCGCGCCGCTGCATGGAGCCGAGACGGTTCTGCGTGTCAGCGGCCTGACCACGACCTATGACGGCGGCGGATTCTTCTCCGGCAAGGCGGCCGCGCCCGCGGTGCACGACGTGGCGCTGACTCTGAGCCGGGGCGAAACACTCGGACTCGTGGGGGAATCGGGCTGCGGCAAGTCCACTCTGGCACGGTCGATCATGCGTCTGGTCACCCCTTCGGCCGGCGAGGTGGAGCTGGAAGGGCGCCGCCTCGATGGGCTGAGCGAAGCGGCGCTGACACGGCGCCGGGGCCGCATCCAGATGGTCTTTCAAGACCCCTACGCCTCTCTCAACCCGCGCATGTCGATCCGGGACGTGGTGACAGAGCCCGCCTTCCTGAACGGCATGGTGGAGAGGGGCGACCGTGGGCGGATGGCGGCCGACTTGCTGATCCGCGTCGGCCTCCCCGCCGACGCGGCCCAGCGCTATCCGCACCAGTTCTCGGGCGGCCAGCGCCAGCGCATCTGCATCGCCCGTGCGCTGTCGGTGCGACCCGGCATCATCATCGCGGACGAGGCCGTCTCGGCCCTCGATGTCTCCAACGCCCGGCGGATCACCGACCTGATGACAGAAATCCAGAGAAGCGAGGGCGTCTCCTTTCTGTTCATCAGCCACGACATCGCTGTCGTGGAAAGGGTGAGCCACCGCATTGCGGTGATGCTGGCCGGCGAGATCGTCGAGACCGGGCCCACCCGCGAGGTGCTGTCACGGCCGAGCCACCCCTATACCCGGAGGCTGCTGGCCGCGGTCCCGCGCAGCGACCGGTTCGCGCAGCAGGCGCCGCAGCGCGACGTCCCGGCGACGCAGACGGCGTGACGCCGGCGTTCGAAACCACAGTGAGATTTGACCGGTCCCCCGGCACGCCAGTACGTGGCTTCTCGCATCATCGTGTTGCACCATTCGCAGATGCAGCAAGTTTGCCGCATCGGCGGCGAACGGCAGGAACGTCCGCTCAACCGACGCTGATCCCGTCCGCACCGAACGGCAGCTCTCCGCGCGAGCAGCGGCTTTCGGCTCGCCTGCGGCCGGAGCGCTGCCTCGGCTCCGTCTAAAGCACCGAACCGCCATTTCCCTCGCCCCGACCCGCGTAGCGGATCACCGCGTCCTGGCCGGGGATATGCGGAAAGCCGCGGAAGTTGAGGACGTTGGCGAACTTGTCTCGACAGGTGGCGAGGCGCTTGTCGCAGCCCGCGCGTACCTCGAAGGCGTCCCCCGCCGCGATCGCCCGCACGGGCGCCTCGGCGAGGGTGATGGCCGCGACCCCGCCGACGAGGACGTGGCCCTCCACCTCCGCGGTCCGGCCGGCGTTGGCGCCGCTGGTCCAGGTCAGCGTGCCGTGCGCGAACCAACCCGCCGCGAAGCCGCCGAGCCCGCTGGCCTCGAAGCCGCGGTCGGAGACGACGTTCGCGACCACGCCCGCGCCGCGGAAGGCCGGATCCTCCCGGTCGACGCCGCAGCGCGCGTCGCCGAGCGCCGCGTCGCAGGCGTGCTGGAAGGTCCGCCCGACGGTCTGGCTCAGCGCATGCGACAGCGACCGCACTTCGGCGACGAAGGCCGCGCGGCCGCGGCGGAGCTGGCCGAGATGCCCGCTGCGCATCAGCACCCGCTGCGACGGGTCCTGCCAGTTCACCCGCCAGACCTGCACTGCCGCGTGGTCCCAGAGCCCGTCGAGGATGTCGGTCTCGGTGATGGTCTCCGCGCTCAGCACGCCCTCCGCCTCCTGCGCATCCACGGCGAGATCGGAGCCCGCGCGCAGCTCCGAGGCGGCGAAGCCGGAGTCGGGCGCGTGGATCACGCCCTGGAAGACCAGGGGCCGGTCGTGATCGGTGAAGCCGAAGACCGCGCCGTCGCGGCGCTCCACGCGCCAGCACCAGGCGAGCGTGGTGGCGCCGCTTTCCAGATGCGCCTGCAGCTCGGGCGAGAGGGTCTTCATCGGCGCACCTCGATCAGGGGAATGGAGGCGATGGAGCCAAGCCGCTCCAGGTCGTGCGTGACGTCGAGCCGGTCCGCGTCGAAGCGCACCGGCACGTCGAACTCGAAGCCGGCGGTGACCGCGACGCCGGCGGCGGGCGGGGCATCGAGCGCGACCACGCCGGTGAGCGCGTCCACGGACCAGCCGCCGTCGGGCTCCGCCCCGTCGAGCGCCACCCGCACCGTCCCGGCCACCGGCTTGGTGATGGTGCGCGTCCAGCTCTGCGCGCCGGAGCTGTAGCGCTTGACCAGCTGGAACTCGGTGGCGACGCCGTCGCCGGTCCCCAGCAGCTGGTCGGTGGGCGAGATCGGCGCCGAGGGCAGGCCCGAGCGGTAGTCGCCCCAGTCCTTCCAGCGGAAGGCGTGCAGGCGGGCGTTGCGGGCCTCGAAGAAGGCCACCACCGCCGCCAGGTCGTCGGCGCGGCGGATGCCGTAGGCCGCATCATAGCGCCGGCGGGAGTCGGTCCAGGAAGCGTTGCGCTCCTCGTCGCCGCTCGCCAGCGTCACGATCTGGGTGCGCCGCTCGGGTCCGCCGCGGGCGCCGCGGCTGATGTCGTCGGGAAAGCGCACGTCGTGGAAGGCCATCACATCCCCCGTCGTCCGAAGGCCACCGCCCGGGCGAGGTCGGCGGCCACCTGCGTGCGCGAGCGGCGAAAGCTCTCCACGTCGCTCGCCACGATGTTCACCGTCACGCTCGGCGCGGCTCCCTCGCGGCCGTAGGCGGCGGTCTCGCGGCGCGAGAGCACCCGCTCGCCCCGCTGCAGGATGGCCGGGACCTCGTCGGGCCGCAGACCGGCGACGCCGCCCGCGTGCATCCGCGGCGCGTCCGCGAAGACCATGTCCGGCACGAGGCGCTGCGGGGCGGGTCCGCCGACCAGGCCGCCGGCGTGCAGCACCGGGCGCGGGGCGGGCAGCGGGCTCGTCAGAGGGGCGGTCGAACCGAAGAGGCCGCCGAGCGCGCCGCTCAGCGCGTTGGCGAGGGGCCCGAGCAGGAAGCGCCGGGCCGAGAGGCGGGCGAGGTCGGCGAGGATCGAGCTCGCCAGGTCGCGGAAGTCGACCTTGCCGCGCTTCACGAAGTCGCCGAAGGCCTGCTCGGCGCTCCGGAAGGCCCCGCTCAGCGAGCGGCCGAGCCCCTGGCCCAGGTCGGCGGTCGCTTCGGCGTAGCGAGAGAGGGACTCCGTCACCGCGTCCCAGCCCCGCGCCGCCTCCCGGCTCGCCTCGCCCGCGTCGGCCGCGACGCCCTTCGCCGCGGTCTTCGCCCCCTCCAGCGCCGTCTCCAGCCGCTCCGCCGCCGCCTGCGCGCCGGCGGGCCCTTCCGCGCCCTCTTCTTCGGAGCCGCGCATCGCCGCCCGCAGCGCCGCCACCGCCTCCCGCGCCGCGTCGAAGGCGGTGGCAAGCGTCGCCGCCTCGCTGGCCCGCAGCCCCTCCGCGTCGCGCTCCGCGCGCAGGATGGCGCCGTCATAGGCCGAGGCCGCCGCCGCCGCGCCGAGCGGATCCAGCTCCAGCCCACCGCGCAGCCGCTCGGGCAGAGCGTTGAAGCTTGGCGCGATGCGCGCCAGGAACGCCGCCCACTTCTCCTGCAGGAAGCGCATCAGGCGGAGCCAGATCGCCTCCACATCCTCGCCCATGGCGGCGAAGCCGTCGCGCCAGGCGTCGAGCGTGTTCCCGATGCCCGCCCAGACGCCGCGGGCCACATCGCCGAGCCGGCGCATGGCCTCGCCGAAGCCGCCCGCCCCGCGCACCAGCCGCGAGAACTGGTAGATCAGCTCGCCCGCGCCCACGATCAGCGCGCCGATCCCGGTGCGGATCAGCGCGCCCCGCAGCACCACCAGCGCCGTCGCCAGGCCGCGCACCGTGAGCGCTGCCGCGCCGAGCGCCGCCAGCCAGCGGCCGGCCATGAAGCCGGCGAAGGCGGCCGCGATGGCGGCGAGGCGCTCGAGGTTCGCGAACACGGCCGTCATCGCCGTGTTGAGCGGCCCGCCGACGCGGCTCAGCCCGGCCATGGCGTCGGCCACCGTCTCCAGCGCCGGCGCGGCGGCGGCGGTCAGCTGGTTCGACAGACCCCGCCAGATCAGACCGAGCCGCGAGAGCGCGTCGTTGGTGCGCTCGATCTGCGCCGCGTCCGCCTCGCTCACCGCCACGCCGAAGTCGCGGATGTCGGCCGTCGCCTGGCGCAGCGTGGCGCTGTCGATCCGCGACATCGCGATCGAACCCTCCTCGCCGAAGAGCTGGCCCGCCACCGCCGCGCGCTCGGCCGCCGGCACGAAGGCTTCGATCGCGGCGTTGATCCGCCCGACGCGCTCGTCGAGCGGCAGCGCCAGCAGGTCCTCCGCGCTCAGCGACAGCCGCGCCAGCGCATCCGCGGCAGGCCCCGTGCCGCTCGCCGCCTGGCTGAGCCGGCGGGTCAGGTCCTTGGTCGCCTGCTCGACGCCGGACATGGCGACGCCGGCGAGCGCGCCCGCCCGCTCCAGGATCTGCACGGACTGCACGGTCGTGCCCAGCGACTGGGCGAGCTTCGCCTGCGCATCCACCGCCTGCAGGCTGGAGCGCACCATGGCGATGGCGCCGCCGGCCGCGGCCGCGGCGCCGATCCTGGCCCCCGTCCGCGCGGCGCGGGCGAAGCCGGCGAGGCGCCTGTTCGCGGCCTCCATCTCGCGCGAGAGCCGGCCGAAGCCGCGCTCGCCCGCGGCGCCCACGCCCTCCAGCTCGGCGCGCACCTGTCGCCCGCCGACCGCAGCGAGCCGGACGCTGACGCGTTTCTCGGCCATCGCTCAGACTCCTTGCTTTCGCCGCGTTGGCGTCTTACGTTTACGGCATCGATCCAGTTAGGGTACGATTATGGCCGAGACCGCGACGCTGTCCTCGAAGTTTCAGATCTCGATCCCCAAGGCGATCCGGGCCGCGCAGCACTGGGAAGCCGGGCTGACCTTCGCCTTCATCCCGAAGGGCACGGGCGTCCTGCTGGTGCCGGTGCCCGAGCGGGAGGCGCTGAAGGGCCTCGCGCGCGGCGCGTCCGCCACCGATTATCGTGATCGGACGGACAGGGTCTGATGATCCTCGTCGACACGTCGGCCTGGATCGAATGGCTGATCGGCTCGCCGACAGGCGAGAAGCTGACCGGGCATCTGCCCGAACAGGGCGAGTGGCTCGTCCCGACCATGGTCCAGCTGGAGTTGGCGAAATGGCTGACCCGCGAGGTCGGCGAGGACAAGGCGGATCAGGTCATCGCCTTCACGCAGGTCTGCAGCGTCGTCCCGCTCGACACCGAGATCGCGCTGGCGGCGGCGGAAGCCTGCCGCGAGCGCAAGCTCGCCACGGCCGACGCCATCATCTTCGCAACCGCCCGCGGGCAGGGTGCGACGCTTCTGACCTGCGACGCGCATTTCGAGGGTCTGCCCGGCGTCACCCTGATCGAGAAGATCAAGGTCTGAGACCCGGGCCGATATTCGCGCTCAGCTCCTCGTTCAGCTTCCGGGCCATCGCCGCCTCGACGACGGGAAGCAGTTCGGCCATGGCGAGTTGCGGCACGCCGAGCGCCTCGGCCATCGTCAGCGCCGCGCCCAGGTGGTGTACGGCGTGTCAGCGTTCCGGGCGCCGCGGCACCCTTGAGGTATGTATCATGACGTGATACATGAACTCATGATCGTCAGCACGAAGGGCAAGCTTGCGGCGAACGCGGTCGCGGACCGGTTCGGCAAGGGCTTCCCGGCCGACCTGGTCAAGCGAACCCGGGCGATGCTGTCGGCGCTCGACGCCGCCGTGGTCCTCGAGGATCTCCGGTTTCCGCCGGGCAATCATCTCGAGGAGCTGAAGGGCGACCGGGCCGGGCAGCATTCGGTGCGCATCAACGACCAGTGGCGCATCTGCTTCGTGTGGACGGACCAGGGACCGGCCGATGTCGAGATCGTCGACTACCATTGAACGGCCATTGAAAGGGCGGGACATGACACTGATGAGGAACCCCTCTCACCCCGGCGAGGTCCTGTCGGAGCTGTATCTGGAGCCGCTCGGCATGAGCCCGATCACGCTCGCCAGGCGCCTTCACGTTCCCCGCACGCGGATCGAGCGGCTGGTGAAGGGCGAGACCGCGCTCACCGTGGATACGGCGGTGCGGCTCGCGAAGTTCTTCCGGACGACCCCGGAATACTGGATGAACCTGCAGCGCGCCTGGGATCTCGCCCGCGCGCGGGAGACGGTCGACGTCTCAGACATCACGCCCCTCGAGGCCGCCTGACGGCGCCTGCTCGTTGAGCTTCGAGACCATCGCCGCCTCGATGACAGGCAGCAGTTCGGCCGCGGCGGCAGGCGGCACGCCGAGCGCCTCGGCCATCGCCAGCGCCGCGCCCAGATCCCAGCCCAGCACCGCGCCTGGGACGGCGCGCAGCTGCCCGCCGAGCCGCTCGGCCAGGTCCCAGACCTGCCAGCCCTCGAGCGTCAGCGGCCGGCCGAGCCGCTCCGGGCAGTCCGGGCACGCGCCTTCGCAGGCCTCGCAGTAGCGCCCGCCGCCGCCGAAGAGCCAATCGGCGCGGG
The DNA here is from genome assembly GCA_051747505.1 of Pseudomonadota bacterium. Classification (GTDB taxonomy): domain Bacteria; phylum Pseudomonadota; class Alphaproteobacteria; order Rhodobacterales; family Rhodobacteraceae; genus Albimonas. The sequence continues at coordinate 20,504 of JBNJGE010000023.1, forward strand.
CGCGGAGGCGTTTTTTTCCTGCTCCAGCAGCAGCCCCTGGTTCACGTAGGCCAGCTGGAAGGCCTCGAACATCGGGTAGAGATCGAGCAGCGCGTCGATCGCCGCCGGCTCCGGCGCCACCGGCGCGCCCTCCGCGTCCCCCACGCCCTCCCAGTCCAGCACCGCGCGCCGGGCGATGGCCTTGGCGAAGACCAGCGCGCGCTCCTCGTCGCTCGCGCTTTCGTCGAGCGCCTCGACGGCAGGGTCGTGGCGCGCGGCCACCATAAGCGCGGTGGTCAGCGGCGCGAGGCGCAGGCGCACGCCGTGGCCGAGGTCGCGCCAGGCGGGCGCGTTGGAGAGGTCCAGTCGCAGCATGGTCAGTAGCTCTCGATGTCGTTGACGAGGGTGGCGGTGCACATCCGCCCCAGGACGGCGTCGCGGGCGGCCTGCCAGTCGAAGGTCGCCTGCACCCCCTGCGGCCCCTGGATCTCGAGCCGCGGCCGCGGCAGGTGCACGGCGTGCGCGACGAGGGCGAAGCTCTCGCCGCCTTCCAGCGCGTAGGCGAAGCTCAGCTCGCAGGCCGCGCCGTCGAGCGCCTGGTTGAGCAGCGCCTGGTCGGCGAAGCGCACCTCGATGCGCCCGGTCAGCGCGGCGACGGACGGGTCCGCGCCCTCGATGCGCCCGTCGTTGCGCAGGGTCTCGATGCGGTCGAGGTTGTTGGCGTAGGTCACCTCGGCCGAGATCACGTTCCCGAGCGGCGCGCCGTCGCGGGTGACGGCGCCATTGAAGTGGCCGAAGCGCTTGAGGCTCCACTCGCTCGGCGTGCCCGCCCCGCTCGTCGCCGCCACGCTCTCACCCTGCGCCACCAGGCTCGCGGTGGCCGTCAGCAATCCGGAGCGGCTCATCTGCCAGGACAGGCGGTCGAGCACGCAGCCCGAATAGGTGGCGTAGTGCGGCACCTCCGGCATGCCGAGCTCGATCGCCATGCTCGGCAGCGTCCAGCCGCCGGACTGTAACTCGTGGGTCCAGGGGTCCGTGCCGCTCGTCGTCGGCTGCCCGAAGGCCGCCTTCAGCCAGACGCCCCAGGCTTCGGCGTCGATCGGCACGACCACGTCGCCGTCGGACGTGACCGCGTCCTTCACCGGCGGCAGGGGATCCCGGCCGTAGCCCAGCAGCTCCGAGCTCAGCAGCGGCTGCTCGGCGCCGAGCGTGCTCGAGGCGAAGGGCATGCGGAACCAGCCGCTCGCCGGCGGCGTGCCATAGGCGCTCTCGAAGGCAAGCGCCATCCGCGCCCGCGCGCCCTGTGCGCGTGCCATGTCGTGCTCCTCGTGAAGTTGTAGAAGGCTCAGCTGAGCGGGTCGGCCGTGGCGTAGTGCAGGACGACCGGGATGACGGCCGCCTTCAGCGCGGCCGCGCCTTCGATAGGCAGATCGACCGGCTGCGGGGCTTGCGCCTCCACCCAGTCGCAGAGGCCGTCGAGCGTGCGGTCGGCGGCGAGCGCCGCGGCGATGGCGGCGCAGAGCGTGGCGAAGGCGGCGTCACGGTCGCTGCCCTGTGCGACCGCCTCGATCTCGGCGCGGTGCTGGTAGTGGTATGTGAGCGGCGACAGCGTCACCTCGGGCTCCCCCGGCTCGCCGTCGCGCAGGATCAGCAGGCCGCCCGGCGGGATGCGCTCGGGAAGGACCTCGCCGCGCAGGGTGGTGGCGGGCAGCGCCGAGAGCTGCGCGTGCAGCGCGGCGAGGATGGTTTCGCGGGGGGTGGGCACGGAATCACCAGGTGATCAATGAGGTCGGACATCGACCAACGTTGAAATCCGGACGCCCGGCTAATTCATTCATTAGCCATTGGGCGCCGACATTGTTGATCTCGATGTCCCAGTTCGCATGGCCTGCTTCAGCAACAAGACGCTCGTATTCGGCTGGATTGTCGGATTCCAAAACGAGCCCGACGTCGCTGTGCCAAGCGAACCGATAGCCACGTTCGTCTGATGCCGGCGCCATGGAAAGACCGTAGATGGTTGTTGGCGTGATCTTGAGCGACCAAAGCATGTCGCGCACGATCGGGGCGCCATCCTGCAGTTTCGGAACCGCGATTGGCTTCAAGTACGACCTGCTCAGATCGAAGACCGCTTCGTAGCCGAGGTTCGCGCCGTTCTCGAGATGCACACAGGTGCGATACCTGTTGTTGAAAACAAGCACGACCCATAGCGCCACTGCCAAACAGGGCAGCAAAACGACGGCGAGTGCGGCTCGGATCACCTTGTCAGCCCTCAGCTCTCACGATCGCCACGCCGAAGCTCAACCGAAATCACTGCGTGCCGCATCAGCGTAGATCCGTCCGGAGAAACTTCCGCCCCACTGATCGGTAATCGCATACGGCTCGCCAGTGTGAATGCCGAGCCTTTGCCTTACGCTCGGGCGTCCACGCAGGTAGTCATCAAGCGGCCTGTGGATATTCTCGTAGATTGTCTCGCCGAGATCGATGACCTCCAAACCAACATCGGCTGGATTCACGAATTCATCCTCCAGGTAGAAATCGAATTGCCCAGAGACTGTCAGAATTCCGAACTCCGCAACGCAGTTCCCCATAAAGCGACCACCAATCGTCGTGTCACCTATGCTGAAAACGATCCAGGTCATGTTGTATATGTTGACGAAATCATCGGAGAAAGCTCCGTTCGGGTGCCTCCTGGCGACCCGCGCAATGTTATCCTGAAGGCTTTTCCTCACTGTATTCATGTACCGCGCGACTATGTTGCTCAGATGTCCGGTTTCCCGCACGGTGACACCGCGTCCACTTCCGTTGTAGTAATGATCCACAAAGTCTTGGCTGCTCCAAGCAGCCCCGGTATCCGAGACGTTGGACACCTCGATTTCAATGTGCTCATTGACCGACGGCATGTAGGGCTCGGCCGTACAGCGGCAGCCGTAGTCTTCACCGGGGTGGCCAGTTTCGGGCGGGTCATTCCATGCGAAAACCCGACCGTTGTTGGCAGCATGGCTTGGGCGGACTTTGTCATCCCCGCGCGTGCGCCAGATGTAGTGCGTGGTCGGCCGCTCCTCCTTGATCGACCACTCGATGGGCGTCCCCTTGCGCAGGTATGCTTGGAACGCCTTACGATACAGATGCGAGTCGACGTGCATGCAGAAGCCCTTGAAAAGAGTTTTCGTCAGCTTCGCACAAAAGGGTTAAGTCTTTCGCAATACACCGCGCACTCAAAGCCTCCCCTCCACCCAGTTCGCCACGATCAGCCCCGGCACGCTGTCATGCGCCCGCTTTGCGTCCCGGTCCAGGTCGAGCCGCTTCGGCAGCTTGACCTGCGGGACCAGCAGGAAGATCGGCGCAGTGACCTGGTTGCGGCCCGTCTTTGACCGCGAGACCACCGCCTGGCCGCGCGTGTTGATCCGAGCCCGATCGGCCACGAGCAGGCTCGGGCCGCACCGGCGATAGACGAAGCGCAGGCGCAGGCCCCGGCGGCGCTCCCACTCGCCAGGCGTGATCCTGCCGCCGCGCAGGCCCCGTCCGGCGGCTGGCGTCGGGATCGCCAGCCAGAACCCGTCCTTCGAGCGGATCAGCGGGCCGGTGTCGTGGGCGCCGACGATGGCGGGCGCCTTCGACCAGACCAGCGAGGCCGCGCCGATGCTGGTTTTCCCCTTGGGCCAGGTTTCCGCGCGGATGCTCCTGGCAAGCCTCTGGCCGAGCCCCGCGCCGGTGATCTGGCGCCGCCAGTCGGCCTTGAGCTGCTGGCCGGCCTCGCGCATGGCGGCGGTCACCGCCTTCTCGCCGGCCTTGAACTCGGCGGCCATAAGCGTCGCGAGATCCGGCGTGACGTCCAGCTTCAGCCGCATGGCTCTTCCCCCACTCAGGCGATCGCCGTGAAGGGCACGCGATAGGCGGGCGAGAAGCGCCCGGCGAGATCGGCATTGGTCAGATCCGCCGCCGCCCTGAGCGTGAAGACAGCGACGTAGTCCTTGCCGGGCGTAAGATCCGAGGCGGAGGCGGTCATGGCCTGGTTGTAGCTGGTCGCCTCCGCGACGCCGGCGGCGCAGTCAATGTCCGGCTCGTTCGGCGCCGGGCAGAAGGCCGCGTCCGCCACATCCTCGGGCGTCAGGGAGTGATCTTGCCCCCGTTTCGCCAGACACTCAGGCGGTTGCGGGTTGGACTGCAATGAACTCGCGCGGCGAGCGCATCTTCAGCCCCGAGTGCGGGTGGTTCTCGTTGTAGTCCTCGATCCATCCGCCGACGAGGCCGAGGGCGGCTTCGGCGTCCGGCAGCGGCGTGACGCGGACGTAGTCTCGCTTGAGCGTGTTCACGAAGGCCTCCGAGATGCCGTTGCTCTGCGGGCTCTTCACCGGCGTGAAGCAGGGCTTCAGGCCGATCTGGCTGGCGAAGATGCGCGTGTCGCGAGCGGTGTAGGGCGAGCCGTTGTCGCTGAGCATCTCGATGGGATGCGGCGCACGGTGGCCGCCGAACCGCGCTTCGACGGCCTCCAGCATCATGTCGCGAACATCCGAGCCGCTGATGCCCGCGTTCGCCACGGCGCACCAGGCGATGACCTCGCGGTCATGGGCGTCGATGATGAAGGCGCCGCGGATGACGTCGCCATTCCAGCAGGCGAACTCGAAGCCATCGCTGCACCACCTCAGGTTCGAGCGCATCACGATGACCTTGCCGTCATGGGTATGCGCCGGGCGCTCGGCGTACCGTCGCGCCAGCAGCAGGTTGTTGGCCTGCATGATCCGGTAGACGCGCTTGTGGTTCACAAGCGCCAGCTCCTGCGCCTGCAGCTGCCGGTTCAGGATCGCCGCGATCCGCCGGTATCCGTAGGTCGGACGCGCCGCCACCAGCGCCATGATCATCGGCAAGACCGCCGCGTCCTGCGCTTTGTGGTAGCGCCGACGCGGCCTGGTCCTCCCGGCCACCCGGTCGTGCAGATTGGAGCGCGACACCCCGAGCGTCTCGGCTACGGTCCTCATCGGGAACCGTCCCTCAGCGGCGACTGCACGAGCAACGTCGGTTTTTTTGAGGTAAGCGGTGCGGGAGGGCCCTGAGCGGATCAGGTTGACGCCGGCTGGAAGTTCCAGGGCGGGAGTTCGTCGATGCGGCCGGCGGGATGACCGGCG
>JBNJGE010000024.1:0-25166 GCA_051747505.1 Pseudomonadota bacterium
CGTCAGCCTCCCTGCCGCGCTGACCGGCTGACCAGCTCGGCCGTGCCGAAGCCCGTCAGGCCGCACGCCAGATACACCACCTCCCGGGACACGACCAGTTCAGACGTGACCAGCTGGACGCTCGGCCGTTGGCCGCGTAGTCGCAAACCGGCGTCTCACGAACCGGGGGCGCTACATCAGGCCTCCGGCGGACTGCAGCTGAGGCCGGCGGAGCGACTGTCGGCCCGCAGGCCCGAGAAGCCGGCGCGAACAGATGCCTTGCCCGCCCCGCCATTCGCGCGAGGCGTATGCAGTCTCTCCACGAGATACGGCTGCCTACTTCGCGAGCCCCGGAAAGCGGTCTGTCGCATAAGTGGCATGACAGGCCGTGCAGGCCTCGATCATCCGGCCGAATTCCTCATGCTGGCGGACGCGGTCGCCGTCACGCGCGGCTTTGGCCAGGTCGGCGGAGGTTTCATGAAACGCACGGTCCCGGCGCACGAAGCCCTCGGGCACGGCGGCCATCAGATCCCGCTTGTCCTGCGGCGTCATGGATTGCTGCAGTATGAAGCTGTCATGGATTTTCTGCGCCAGTTCGGCGACGCGCGCATCATCGCCCGCGATCAGCGCGGACAGGATCTGTTTGCTGGCGTCTTCGATTGAAAGCATCTCCTTGCGCAGCAATTCCCTCAGCTTCGGCGTCAAATCGGGAGAGACCGGATTGGCCTGCTGCCCGAATGCCGGCGCCCCGCCGGCCAGCCCGAGCCCGATTGCCAGCACGGAAATGGCCAGCGGTCGCGATATCCGCGAGCCTTTTCCCTTCATGTTTCTTTCGGTCATGCTGATCCTCGCTTCTTGCAGCCGTCCGATTCAGCGGCGGTCGCCGCCAGTCTTCCGCCCGAAAGCCGCCGGCTCACGGATCACGATGGCGACGACCGCACCCCAGACGACCGTTCGCAGGCTCATCGCCCAGACGGTGCGCATCTCGTATGCGCCTCCCAGCGCCACGTGGACGCCGAATGCGATCATCGCCACCACCGTTGCGACCAGGATCACGATCGACAGCCCCGCTGCCCAGGACCGCCTCAGATACAGACCGACACCGGCGGCGACATAGGCGAAGCCCGCCAGCCAGTTGAACCAAAGCACAAACGGCACAGCCTCCCCGACCGCGGCGCGCGCCTCCGCACCGCCGAAAAGCGCGCGGCCCCCGGAGAACACCGTCAGAAGACCGAACAAAACGGCGACGACCGCCGCGATCGTGATGTAGCGCCGCTTGGTTTGCATTCGACGTCGCCCTGTTCTCCGCCTGCTTCTTCTCCGGATTTTCCTTGAAACGCTCGGCTCCAAGCCCGCCCGTCGCGCCCAGTCCATTGGCCACTCCAAGGCGATGGTCATTCGTGCTGGCGGACGCCTTCGAGTCAAGATAGTAATCGATTACTATGCAAAATCAAACCAACATGCGTTTCAGGCATGGCGGACGGAGCTCTCCATTGATCGAAGCCAGGCGGAAAAGAATCCCAGCGGACGAACGCCGCAACATCACGGTCGAGGCGGTGATCGATCTGGCCGGGTCCACGAACCCGGACGCGATCACGACCGCGGCCATCGCCAAACACATGAGGCTGACGCAGGGCGCAATCTTTCGCCATTTCCCGGACAAGGATGCGATCTGGAAAGCGGCCATGGACTGGGTCGCGAGGAATCTGATGAGCCGCATCGACACCGCCGCCAGTGAGGTCGGGTCGCCGGCTGGCAGGATGGAGGCGATGTTTCTCGCCCATGTCGCCTTCGTGGCCGACCATCCGGGCGCGCCGAGGATGCTGTTCGGCGAGCTTCAGGGGGTGCGACAGACACCGGCCAAACGCCTCGCGCAAGGCATGATGACGCAATACGCGGCGCGACTGCGCGAGGTGATCGAGGCGGGAAAGGCCTGCGGGGAACTGCGCGACGACCTCGATGTCGAAGCGGCGGCGACGCTCTTCATCGGCACGATACAAGGCCTTGTGATGCAATCCCTCATGGCGGGTGACATGGAAAGGATGCGCACCGCCGCGCCCGGGGTTTTCGCGATTTATCTGCGCGGCATTTCAAGGCCGCCCGGGACCGCAACGCAGGCATGAGGCGGCCACGCGGACAATCTTTCCGGGTGATCGCGACACGACCCGGAGCGTCCGCCGATCGAACGAACCGGGGGGAGTCCCGGGACGCGGCGTGCAAGGAGCTGTCTCACGATGTCTCGAAAAGTCTCTATCGCCCTTGTCGTCGCCGTCCTGGCGGCCTTGGCAGGCTATGCGGTCTGGAAGGTGTTCCTCGCCCCCAGCGGCCTGCCGCCCGATGGTTTTGCGCGGGGCAACGGCCGGATCGAAGCCGACCTCGTCGATGTCTCGACGCGTCTGCCCGGGCGTGTCGAAACGATCGCGGTGCAGGAGGGCGACCTCGTCGCGGCGGGCGAGGTGCTGGCGCGGATGGACACCGCCGAGCTCGCCGCGCAGAAGGCGCGCGCGCAGGCTTTGGCAGGCAGCGCCGAGGCCGCGGTGGAGCTGGCCCAGGCCAGCGCGGCCAGGACGGAGGCCAGCCTTGCGCTGGCCCGGAGCGAACTGCGCAGGGGCGAAACGCTGCATGAACGCGGCGTGATCTCGCAAGAGAATCTCGATATCCTCCGCACGGAGGTTCAGCTGGCCGAGGCAAGCGTCGCCGCCGCACAAGCCGAGATGCGCGCAAAGGAACGCGCGGTCGACGCAGAAGTCGCAAATCTGCACGAGGTCGAGGCGCGGATTGCCGACAGCGCCCTCCATGCCCCCGAGGCGGGTCGTGTCCTATACCGCCTGGCGCAGCCCGGCGAGGTTCTGGGCGGCGGCGGCAAGGTGCTGACGCTCGTGAGCCTCGCCAACGTCTACATGGAGTTCTTTCTGCCAGCTACCGCGGCGCCGCGCGTCAGGCTGGGTGACGAGGCGCGCATCGTTGTCGATATCATGCCTCACATCGCCGTCCCGGCCACCGTCAGCTTCGTCGCGCCGCAGGCGCAGTTCACGCCCAAGCAGGTCGAAACCATCGAAGAGCGCGAAAGCCTGATGTTCCGCGTGCGCGTGCGCATTCCGCAGGAGCTGGTCGGGGCCCGGCTCGCCCAGGTCAAGACCGGCGTGCGCGGCGTCGCCTGGGTGCGGCTGGTCGGGCCCGACGGCAACGTGCCGGATTGGCCCGAAGGGCTGACGCCGCCCGTGGCAGCGGCCCTGCCCGCCCCTGTGACGGATGACGGCGGAACCGGCGCCGGGACAGGGCAATGACCGCGCCGGAAGACGCTGACGCCGTCGCATCTCTTGCGGCGGTGAGCCATCGCTACGGCAAGGTCATCGCTCTGGACGAGGTGACGCTGAGCATCCCCAAGGGTCGAATTGTGGGGCTGATCGGGCCGGACGGCGTGGGCAAATCGACCTTGATGGGACTCGTTGCCGGGGCCAAGCGGTTGCAGACCGGCCGCGTCGAGACGCTGGGGGGCGACATGTCCCGCGCCCGTATCCGCACAGGGATGGGGCGGCGCATCGCCTTCATGCCGCAAGGTCTGGGAAAGAATCTCTATCACGACCTGAGCATCCGCGAGAATCTCGAATTCTTCGGCAAGCTCTTCGGCCAGGGCCGGGGCGAGCGTGCCACGCGCATCGACCGCCTGACATGCGCGACCGGCCTCGCACCGTTTCTCGACCGTCCGGCGGGCAAGCTCTCGGGCGGCATGAAACAGAAGCTGGGACTGTGCGCCGCGCTGATCCACGATCCTGATTTCCTGCTGCTTGACGAGCCCACGACCGGCGTTGACCCGCTCTCGCGGCGCCAGTTCTGGGACCTGATCGCCGCGATCCGCCGGGACCGCCCCGAGATGAGCGTCCTGGTCTCGACCGCCTACATGGAAGAGGCCGAGGAATTCGAGCATCTGATCGCGATGAACGACGGCCGGATACTGGCCGAGGCGAGCCCGAGCGACATGATCGCGCAGACCGGAGCCTCCACGGTCGGTTCAGCCTATGTCGCGCTGCTGGGTGGCGATGCGACGGAATCGAACGCGGCCGCCCGGGCGCACGGTCCGACCGGGATCTCCGACGATGAGCCGCCCGCGATCAGGGCCCGAGATCTGACCAGACGTTTCGGTGACTTCACCGCTGTCGACGCGGTGAGTTTCAAGATCGCGCGCGGCGAGATCTTCGGTTTCCTGGGATCGAACGGCAGCGGCAAGACCACGACCATGAAGATGCTGACCGGGCTGCTGCCCGCCACCGACGGCGAGGCATGGATCTTCGGGCGGCCGGTCGATGCGCAGAATCTCGATGCTCGCCGTCGGGTCGGCTTCATGTCGCAGTCCTTCTCGCTCTACGGCGAGCTGACCGTGCGCGAGAACCTCCTGCTGCATGCCCGCCTTTTTCACCTCGGCCAGTCTGCAACGGATGAGCGGATGGCCGATCTGGTGCCTCGCTTCGGGCTGGAATCCTACCTCGACCAGGTCGCCGCCGTTCTGCCGCTCGGGGTCCGTCAGCGCCTGTCGCTGGCCGTGGCAGTGATCCACGCGCCCGAAATCCTCATTCTCGACGAGCCGACCTCGGGCGTCGATCCGCAGGCGCGCGATGCATTCTGGAACATGCTGACGGATCTCGCGCGCAAGGACGGAGTGACGATCTTCATCTCGACCCATTTCATGGACGAGGGCATGCGCTGCGACCGGATCTCGCTGATGCATGCCGGCAAGGTTCTGGTAACGGGCGCGCCGCAGAAGATCATCGAGGATCGTGGCGCGGAGACGCTCGAAGACGCCTTCGTCGCCCACATGCTCGACGCGATGCCGCCAGGCTCGGCAGAAGACCAAATCGAGCTGGCCGCCGAAGCAACGCCGACCGCGACCGCTCCCGCGACGCGCTTCAGCCTCGGGCGGCTTCTCGCCTTCACGACGCGCGAGGCGATGCAGGTGCGCCGCGATCCGGTGCGGCTGGTCTTTTCCTTTGTCGGCAGCGCGCTGCTCCTGCTGATCATGTCCTTCGGCATCTCGCAGGAGGTGCGGGACATCTCCTTCGCGGCCCTCGATCAGGACCGGAGCCCGGAGAGCCGCGCCTATCTGTCCGGCTTCGAAAGCACGAACTGGTTTCTCGAACGGCCCGCCATCGCAAGCACGGAGGAGCTCGACCGCCGCATGGCCAGCGGCGAACTGGCGTTGGCGCTCCGGATTCCGCCCGATTTCGGCAGGGCCGTGCGCCGCGGCGAGACGGCGGAAGTCTCCGCGCTGATCGACGGCGCCGACACAAATCGCGCCGGCACGGTGGAAAGCTACGTCGAGGGCGCCCATGCCCATGTGTTGTCGTCGGGCGCGCCGTCGGCGCTGCCCCTGAAAGACCTGGGGACCTCGGGCGGAGCGAACCAGCGCCCGCCCGCAGAGCTCGAGCCGCGCTTTCGCTACAACCCTGCGATGGCGAGCCTGCCCGCCATCGGCCCGTCGATTCCGCCCCTGCTGCTGCTGCTCTTCCCGGCGATCCTGATGGCGGTCAGCGTGGCGCGGGAAAAGGAGATCGGCACGATCACGAATTTCTATGTCACGCCCACCGGCCGCGCAGAATTCCTGATCGGCAAGCAGCTGGTCTATATCGCGATCACGCTGCTGAATTTCGCGATCCTGACCATGCTGGTCGTCACGGTTCTGGATGTGCCGCTCAAGGGCAGCCCGGCGGCGCTGGTAATCGGCGCGGCTCTCTACGCGGTGGCGGCCACGGGCTATGGCCTTCTGGTTTCGATGGTCGCCAGCTCGCAAGTCACGGCGGTCTTCGCGGCGGCGATCCTGTCGGTGATGCCAACGCTGCAATTCTCGGGCATGATCACGCCGGTCTCGTCGCTGGAAGGCCCCGCCCGCATCCTTGGCACGTTCTGGCCCACGACCTGGTACATGGGGCTGAGCGTCGGCGCCTTCACCAAGGGGCTGGGCCTGTCGGACCTCTCAGGCCATCTCATGCGGATCGCCGCCTTCGGCCCGGTGCTGACAGCGCTCGCCATACTTCTTCTGAAAAAGCAGGAGAGGTGACGGTGCGCGGACTCGTCAATATCTTCTGGCTTGCCGGAAAGGAACTGAAGAGCGTCCTGGGCGATCCGGTGATGGTGGTGCTGATCCTGTGGTCCTTCATCGTCGCCGTGATCCTCGAGGCCGGCAGCGCCGGTGACACGGTTTACAACGCCGCCATCGCTATCATCGACGAGGACGGCTCCAATCTCACCCGGCAGATCGCGGATGCGTTCGTCTCGCCCTGGTTTCAGACGCCGGTGATGATGAGCGCCGACGAGGCCGCGAGGGCGATGGACGCGGGCCGGGTCATGTTCGTCCTCGGCCTTCCACCGGATTTCGAGGCGGATGTGATCGCGGGCCTTGCCCCCGCGGCGCAGCTCAACGTCGACGCCACCGCCGTCAGCCAGGCGCAACTCGGAACCGACTACATCGCCAATATCCTTGCCTCGGAAACGCGCGCCTTCCTGACCGGGAATCCTGACGCGCCGGATCAGGCCCTGCGGCTGGAACTGCGCCGCGCGTTCAACCCGAACGGTGATCCGGTCTGGTTCAAGTCCGTGTCATCGCTTCTGAACCAGCTATCCCTGCTGACCATCGTGCTGACCGGCGCGGCGATGCTGCGCGAGCGCGAGCAGGGCACGATCGAACATCTCATGGTGATGCCGCTGAGGCCGCTGGAGATCGCGCTCTCGAAAGTGCTGGCCAACGTGGCCGTCGTGCTTGCGGCGTTCACGCTGTCGCTTCTTTTTGTGGTTCAGGGACTTCTTCACGTGCCGATGCAGGGCTCTGTGGGGCTGCTTCTGGCCGGCGCCACGGTCTACCTCGCGGCCGCGGCGGCCATCGGCATGTTTCTTGGCACAATGGCGCGCAGCATGGCGCAGTATGCGCTGCTGGTCATCATGGTGATCATACCGATCATCATGCTCTCCGGCGGAATGGGCGCGATCGAAAGCCAGCCCGACCTCGTGCAACGCCTCACTCTTGCGTTGCCCTCGCGCCATTTCCTGGCCTTCGCGAAGGCCGTCGTCTTCCGCGGCGCCGGCCTCGGCTCGGTCTGGGTGGAACTTGCGCTGATGGCGGGGCTCGGCGCCATATTCTTCGCGGCGAGCCTTCTGCTGTTCCGCCGTTCCATGAGCCTGGGCGGCTGACCCCGTGTGCGCTGAGTCCGCAAGAACCACGAGGGGAAGGGCCGGACGGATCTCATGCTCAGCAATTCGGTTGAGGGGTCTTGGAGGGGTGAAGCCACTCCTTCCACTGCTCCTTCTCGCTTCAGTCGGCTGTGCGCCGCGGCCCGGTCCCGAGGTTCTTGCCGTTGCGCCTGTGGAGCTTTCGTCTGCCAGGTTGGTGACAATCGCCGTCGTCACGAACCGAGAATTTGACGCCACATCCCGCGGCTACTCCAAATTTCGTTCTCCTGATCTTAAATTCGAGAGATTCACGATTTTGGTCCCGCCGGATCACCAGCTCATGCAAATCGAATGGCCAGAGGGCGCCCCGGATCCGGCGACAAGCTTCGCCGTGACGGAGCGACAGATGTTGCCGGCGCTGGAGATGGACACGGCAACGATAGCCGCTGGCAATGCGGGACGCCCGGCCGGCGCGAGAGATGTCGTCATCTTCGTGCACGGCTACAACTACAACTTTCAGGAGTCTCTTTTCCGGTTGGTGCAGCTTGTTGTGGATCGGCATGGAATAAGGGCTCTGTCTCATTCTCGATGCGTGGGGCTACGGCATCGGCATGAGGCGCGCGCGCAGAAGGTCGATGCTGGCGCGCCCGCCCATCTGGCGTTTCACGGTCTTCAGCCGGGAGATCCGACCTTCGGTCTGCCCGTTGGACCATGGCAGCGCGATGGCCGCGGAGATCGCGTCGCGGTCGGCGGCGACGCCTCGCGCGAAGGCGCTCACGGGCGAGGACAAGGCGGCCTCGAGCCAAATCTGCAGCCGCCCCGGGTCCCGCCCGCGGATCAGGGCATGGAAGCCGTCCACGGCCTCGCGCGCCGCGACGAGCTGAGGGACTGCGCGCTCCACCGTGGCGACGATCACCGCCTCTGCGCGGCTGAGCCTGTCGCGAGCGAGTGTCAGCAGTCGGGCGAGCGCCCGCGGCGCCGGACAGCGCGCCGGGACGGTTGCCGCGTGATCGCGCCGCCTTCGGGTCGCCCACTCCGTCACGACCCGCAGAGACCCGGCGAAGCCGGCGACGCGGAGGCGTCGCCAGAGTCCCGCGCCGTTGCGACAGCCATCGGCCCATTCGGCGTTCAGGCGGTCGAGCCAAGGCTCGAGAGACCTTGCGCGCGGACGCAAAGGCTCGGCGCGGCCGCCGCGAGCGACCTCGCGCACGAGCTTCCGCGAGCGTCCCGTGCGCCGGACGATCTCCTTGATCGGGACGCCCTCGACATGCAGCGCGCGCACCGCCGCCTCCGCCTCGACGCGACGCTTCCAGCCCTCGTGCTGCAGCCGCTCGGCCGCGGTGAGGGTCGCCGAGTCGACCGCGCCTGCGCCGAGCGCACGCCTCACATCCTTCATGCAGCGCCGAACCGCCAGCAGGAACGACGCGCTCGCGTTCTCCATCAGATGCCAGCGGTCGGCGACCTGGACCGCTTCGGGGCGGCCTTGCCTCGCGCCGGTCGCGTAGCCGCCGCCGCGGTCACGGGCGATGATCTCGACGCTCGGCCGCGCCGCCAGCCAGGCCGCGACCGTTCCCGGCTCGCGATCCGGCAGCAGGTCGATCACCTCGCGCCGTTCGAGATTGCAGATCAGCGTGCCGTAGCGGTGACCCTTCCTCCATTCCCAGTCGTCGATCCCGATCACCCGCGGCGCGGGCGCCGGCGGCCTGCTTCTCCGGCGCACGGTCCGCAGCAGCGTGTCCTTGCCCACCGGCAGCAGGAGCCGCCGCGCGATCGCCTGGCCCGGGCGGCCGCCGAGCGCCATGCCCAGATGGTGGACGATGCCGTCCAGTCGGCCCGTGCGCCGCGCGCGGACCGCCGCCGCCGTCGGATCGAGCCGCTCCGCAAAGATCCGGCGCGGGCAGTCGGCGTTGTCGCAGCGGAACCTGCGCACGGACGCCATGATCTCTACCGGGCGGCCGTGCGCAGGGAGATCGCGGAGCCGACGCAGGCGCCGGCTGTGCAGCCGCCGAGACGGTCGCCCGCAGCACGGGCACGACGCAGTCCGCGTGCAGGATCGCGCCTCGACCCGGACCACGCCGTTCGCCAACGCCACGCGCTCCACCCGCAGTCCCGCGAGCGAGAACGCCCGCTCCCGCCTCGATCCGATCATCCGCTGCGCTCCCAAGGGAAAACGCCGCCTTCAGAATCCCGGAATGCATCGAAAGTGAGTCAGGACCAAACGTGGGCCTGTCGCAGTCTCAATGCAGGTGTCTACGTCATCGGCATGAGCCTTGCGCGGAGCAGGTCGATGTTGGCGCGGCCGCCCATCTGCCGCTTCAGGGCCTTCAGGCGGCAGATCTGGCCCTCGGTCTGGCCGTTCGACCACGGCGTCTCGATGGCGGCGGTCACCGCCGCGCGATCCGCGGCGACGCCTTTGGCAATGCCGGCGACCGGGGAGGCGAGGGCGGCGACGATATCCGGCGCGGCGCGCTCGGCCGTTGCGACGATCAGCGCCTCTGCGCGGGTGAGCCTGTCGCGGGCGGACGTCAGAAGACGCGCCAGCGCCCGTGGCGCAAGACAGCGCGCAGGTGCGGCGGTCGCATTGTCGCGCCGCCTTCGGGTCGCCCACTCTGTCACGACGCGGATCGAGCCCGGAAAGCCTGACCCGCGCAGGCGGCGCCACAGTTCGGCGCCGTTGCGACAGCCCTCGCTCCATTCCGCGTTCAGGCGGTCGAGCCAGGGATCGAGGGAGCTGGCGCGCGGGCGGAACGGTTCGGTCGCGCCACCGCGGATGACATTGCGCACGAGCTTGCGCGACCTCCCGGTCCGGCGGGCGATCTGCTTGATGCCGACGCCCTCGGCGTGAAGGGCCTGCACCGCCTGAGCCTCGGCGACGCGCCGCCGCCAGCCCTCGTATTGAAGGCGCTCCGCCGTGGTGAGCGTCGCGGGGTCGACCGTCTCCTGCCCGAAGGTGCGCCGCAGATCGCGCATCCTGCGGCGCACCGCGATCAGGAAGGCGTCGCTCGCGTTCTCCATGAGATGCCAGCGCTGGGCGACCTGGACCGCTTCCGGCCGCCCCTTCGCGGCTGCCGGTCCATAGCCCCCGCCGCGATCGCGCGAGATGATCTCGATGGTGGGCCGTGCTGCCAGCCAGGCGGCGACGGTCGCTGACTCGCGGTCAGACAGAAGTGTCCGTCGTCAGATGATTTGAGACATCGAGCGCGCGATCGCTTTGGAGGGATCGGCTGCTTGGGTTGAGGTAGGTGAAGTCGGTCTGCCAGAGCTGGTTCGGACGGACGGTCTTGTCTTTGAACTCGTCCGTCGCCCTGACCACGATGAAGACCGGGCTGGCGATCAGGTCCTGCGCCTTGAGGATGCGGTAGACCGAAGCCTCTGACACGAAGTGTCTTTTCTCGTCGGTGAAGCGCACAGCAAGCTCCCGCGGCGACAGCTCCGGCGCGTCGAGGGCAAGATCCACGACCGCCTGGCGCACCTCGTCGGGGATGCGGTTCCAGACCCGGCCGGGATGGGGCCGGCGATCCTCGAGGCCGGCCTCTCCGAGGGCCCGCCAGCGGGCGTGTCAGCGGTGGAAGGTGCTGCGCGGGATGCCGAGCTTCTCCAGCGTGCGTTTCGCCGGCAGATGCGCCCCCTCGATCAGGCGGATGATCTCCAGCTTCTCGGAGGCGGAATATCTCATTCCTGGTCTCCCCCATCCCCGAGCATGCTTTCTTTCAGCAGCCGGTTCTCGAGGGTGAGGTCCGCCACGGCCTCCTTCAGAGCCGAGGTTTCGGCCCGCAGCTCCTTCACCTCCGGCGCGGACGCCTGCCGCGTCGTGTCGCCCGACAGCCGGCGCTTGCCGGCCTCCAGGAACTCGTTCGACCAGCCGTAGCAGAGGCTTGTCGCGATACCCTCGCGCCGGCGCAGCTCGGCGATGCTCTCCTCGCCGCGCAGACCCTCCAGCACGATGCGGATCTTCTCCTCCGCCGAGTGCTGCTTGCGCGCCCTGCGCCGGATGTCCTTCACCACCTTCTCGGCCGGCGGCTTCGTCGTCTCGGTCTTCCGTCTCATCGTCTCGCCTCCCTGGGCACGATGAGCCGAAAACCCTCCGTTATGAAATCAGCTCGGGAGTCTCATGGGCGCTGACGCCGGACAGCGCCCGCATGATCGAGCGCCGGATCAAGGCTGCGAAGTTCCCCGCCCCCAAGAGCCTCGACGGCTTCGACTTCGACGCCATCCCTTCGCTGAACAAGCGGCTGGTCCTCGACCTCGCCCGTTGCGAGTTCGTCGAGCGCCGCGAGAACGTCGTCGCCCTGGGCCCTTCCGGCGTCGGCAAGACCCACGTCGCCATCGGCCTCGGGCTCGCCGCCTGCCGGCGCGGGATGAAGACTCGCTTCGCCACCGCCGCCGCCATCGTGCACGAACTCGTCGAGGCTCGGGATGAGAAGCGCCTGCTCAGGCTCCAGCGCCAGCTCGCCGGCTACGAGCTCCCGATCATCGACGAGCTCGGCTTCGTCCCGCTCTCGAAGACCGGAGCCGAGCTGCTCTTCGAGCTGATCGGCCAGCGGTACGAACGCGCCTCCACCGTCATCACCTCGAACCTGCCCTTCGACGAGTGGACGTTCGCCATCGGTCTCGAACGCATGGCGACACGATGGCTCACCTTTTGGCGAGGAGCGCCTCACCCATCACGTCCACATCCTCAAGATGAACGGCCAGTCCTGCAGGCTCGCCCAGAGTCGATCCCGCCGCACGCGCTGATCCCATTGCGACCCCCGAAAGCCACGAGGCCCGCGGAATTCCGGGGGCCTCGTGGCATCGCGTCAGTGGCTGGATCTTGCGGCGCCCGACTGGCCGGCTTTCCCACCGCCATTGACAGCTAAGCCGCTTCCAGCCCTTTTCCGACCCCTCCGCAATGGTCGGCAGCGGCCCGTCCGCGGCCGGAAATCCCGGCCGTCGTTGCGTTCCCGGGCCCGGCGCCTGATACAAGGCCATCCTGTCCCTTCGACCGAAAGGACGGCCGCGCCCGCGACGCGGCCGGCGCAATGACCCGGCTTTTCGAAGAGCTCGACTACTGCCCGACCCCGATCGGCCCCCTCAGCCTCCGGCGCCGGCGCGACCTGCGCCTGGGCGTGGACGTCCACGAAATCCGGCTGGGCGAGGAGTTCCTCATGACCAGCCTGTTCACCGACTCCGAGGTCGCGCTCGGCCGGCTCGGCGTCGACGCCTGCGAGGGGGACGGGCTCGAGATCGCGGTCGGCGGCCTCGGCCTCGGCTACACGGCGCAGGCCGCGCTGGCCTCGCCGGCGGTGCGCGAGCTGGTCGTGGTCGAGTATCTCGCCCCGGTTATCGAATGGCACGAGACCGGCCTCCTCCCCATGGGCACGGCGCTGGCGGACGACCCGCGCTGCCGCTTCGTCGAGGGCGACTTCTTCGCGATGGCCGCCGGCGCCGAGGGCTTCGACCCCGACCGCCCCGGACGGCGCTTCGACGCCGTCCTCGCCGACATCGACCATTCGCCCGAGCGCCTGCTGGACGCCCGCAGCGGGGCCTTCTACCGGCCCGAGGGGCTGCGCGCCCTCAGGCGCCACCTCAAGCCCGGCGGCGTCTTCGGCCTGTGGTCGGACGACCGGCCCGACCCGCGCTTTCTCGACCGCCTCGGCGAGGCCTTCCCCGAGGCCCGGGCCGAGCCGGTGACCTTCGACAACCCGCTCACCGGCCGCCCCTTCACGCAGACCGTCTATCTCGCCCGGACGGAGGCGCAATGACGCCTCCACGGCCGACGGAGGCCGGCGGGACCTGCGCCTGCCCCCTTTGCGGGGGCGGGGCGGCGCATTTTCTCTCCGTGGGCGGCCGGGACTACTTCCGCTGCCCCGACTGCGCGGCGCGCTTCCTGCATCCCGGCCAGAATCCCTCCCGCGAGGCGGAGCGCGCCCACTACCGCCTCCACGAGAACGCCCCCGACGATCCCGGCTACCGACGCTTCCTGTCGAAGCTGGCCGATCCCCTGCTGGCGCGGCTCCCGCCCGCCTCCCGCGGCCTCGACTACGGCTGCGGCCCCGGCCCGGCGCTGGCGGCCATGCTGCGCGAGGCGGGGCACGAGGTCGCGCTCCACGATCCTTTCTTCGCGCCCGATCCCGCGCCCCTCGCCCGCCAGCACGACTTCGTCGCCTGCACCGAGACGGCCGAGCATTTCCACCGCCCCGCCGAGGAGTTCGCGCGCCTGCGCGGGCTGGTCCGCCCCGGCGGCTGGCTCGCGCTGATGACCTGCTTCCAGACCGAGGACGCCCGCTTCGCCGGCTGGCATTACCGCAAGGACCCCACGCATGTGATCTTCTACCGCGAGGAGACCTTCCGCCATCTCGCCCGCCTCTGGGGCTGGTCCTGCGAGATCCCGGCCAAGGACGTCGTCCTGATGCGCCGCCCCGCCGGGTCTCGCGCATGACGAGCGGCCTGCACGAGGAGCGGCTGCAGGCCGTGCTGGCCGCGGTCCGCCGGACCGGCGCCAGGCGTCTGCTCGACCTCGGCTGCGGGGACGGCGACCTGCTGGTGCGCCTCGCGCAGGCGCCGGGGCTGGACGAGATCGTCGGCCTCGACCTCTGCGCCGCCTCGATCGAGCGCGCGCGCCGCCGGCTGGCGGAGCTCGGCCCCGTCGCCCCGCGAATCGACCTGCGCGCCGCCTCGCTGATCGACCCGGCCCCCGACCTCGCCGGCTTCGACTGCGCCCTGCTGGTCGAGACCATCGAGCATATCGACCCCGGCCGCCTCTCGCAGGTGGAGCGCGCCGTGTTCCACAGGCTGCGCCCCGGCCTGGTCATCGTCACCACCCCCAACGCCGAGTTCAACTCGCTCCTGGGCGTGCCCCCTCACCGCTTCCGCCACCCCGATCACCGCTTCGAATGGCCCCGCGCGAAATTCCGCAGCTGGTGCGCCCGCGTCGCCGGGGCGTCCCGCTACGCCGTCACGGTCGAGGACATCGCCGGCCGCCACCCCGATCTCGGCGGCGCGACCCAGATGGCGGTGTTCCAGCGGACCGCGGAGACGGCCTGACGCCCTTGAGTGGCGCATAGCGGCATGCAACTTTCCCGGTCGCGGGAGGATCTCCGTTGACCCGGTGTTCAGAGGTTCCGGGTTTCAAGGACCCGGCGCCCCGTCGCGGCCCCCGGGCGGACACGGACCGAGCGGACAGAGAAGGAGACGCGAATGCGCAGACGGCTGCGGGCCCTCGCACGCCCCGGATTCCTCGCCCTCGCCCTGGCGGGCGCCCCCGCGCTGGCCCCGGCGCAGGACACCGTCCCCGGCCACAGCTACATGCTCCATCAGGCGAGCGTGCCCGAGGCCGATTTCGACGCCGTCCCCCTCGATTACGACGACGCCACGACCCGCTATGTGGAGCAGGGGCCCGAATTCACCGCCATGTGGCGCGAACGCCCCGCGCAGGGCCGCCCCGACCCCGCCCGCGCGACCTTCGCGCGGGGGGAGCGCCGCATGGGCGTCTTCGTCCCCGTCCGCGACCCCGACCGCCCCTGGACCGAGCCGACAGGCTGGACCAGCTACGGCGACGCTCTGCGCTACGACCGCTTCGAGATCGCCCTCGACCGCGGCGCCGACGACCGGACCATCGACGGCCGGAAGGCCGAGCATCACGTGCTGAAGGCCGAGATCGTCTCGATGCAGGAGACCGACTCGGCGGCCACCCGGGCCACCCTGAAAAGCGACCTGTGGATCCTCCCCGGTCTGCCCTGGTCCGTCGCCCCCTTCGCCGTGGACGGAATCTATGGCGACCCCCGGCTGCTGGCGGCCATGGAAGCGGAGATCGGCGCGCTCGGCATGGTGGCCCGCGTCCACTCTACGCATTCGCGGCAGGCGGTGGACGAAAACGGCGAGGCGCTCAACGAGCCCTATGAGGACACGCACATGGCCTGGATCACCGGGCTGGAGGCGCAGGACGTCACCCGCATCGCCCTGCCGGTGGTGAGCGAGCGGACCATGGCGGAGCTGCGCGAGGCCTCGCGCGAAAATCCCCGCGAAAGCTGCCGCATCATCCTCGACGGCGGGACCCCCGCCTTCGTTAGCGACCGCCTGGGCGAGGAGGCCCGCGGCCCCTTTCTCGAGGCCCTCGCCGGCTCCTGCCGCAAGGCCTTCCCCGATCTCGGGGCCGCCGGGCAGGATTGACCCTGCGCGGGGCCGTCGGGGCCTCCGCCCCCTCCCGGCGGGGGGGTGAACCCCCCCCGCGGCCCCAGGGGCCCCGCGGCGCGGGGGCGAGCCCCGCCTCCGCCAGCGCCGCCCTCGGATCCGGCCTGCGCGCCCCGAAGGCGCGCGCGAGGGCGTCAGCGACGCCCTCCCGGTCATAGGGCTTCTCCACCACCGGCGCCCGGTCGCCGCTCTCCCGCGCGACCGCGCCGTAGCCCGTGGCGTAGATGTAGGGCGCCCCGCGCGCGGACAGCGCGCGGGCGATCGGCAGGCAGCTCCGCCCGCCCAGATTCACGTCCAGAAGCCCCCCGTCCACCGGCCCGGCCTCCAGCAGCGCCAGGCCCGTCTCCACGCTCGCGGCGGGGCCGACCACCACTGCGCCCAGATCGTCCAGCATGTCCTCGAGCGACAGCGCGATCGCCGCCTCGTCCTCGACGACCAGGATACGCTTGCCCGAAAACAGGCTCATGCGCGCCCTCCTGTCGTGATGGTTTCATGTCGCAAGCGCAACGCGCGACGCCGGCCTCGGTTCCCGCCCGCGCAGCCCCCGCCCCGATCCCCTCTATCGCCGCCAGCCCGTCCCGCAGGGCCGGGCCCGCGCACAGCGAGCACGCGCCATGACCATCCGCCTCACGCGCCGCTCCACCCTAGCCGGCCTCGCTGCGCCGGGCGCCTCCGCCCGCGTTGCGCAGCAGAAGGTCGCCGTCGGCGCTCTGCAGGAGGACCCCGGAATCGACGGCCAGAAGGTTCTCGCCTCCAACGTCGGCTGCGAGGCGGGCCTCACTGCGCATGTCGACATCGAGCTGGGGCGGGATAGGCTCGCGCCCCTTCACGAACTGCCAATGCAGGCTTGCCTTGCGGGTCGAACAGGAGGAAGAGCGACCACCACACCGACAATGCGGATCGGAAGGCTTGGCGCGCCAGTTCCGGCGAACAGGGCCACGCAGGAAAACGGCCCCGCCGAAGCGGGGCCGTGCAGAGAGGATCCTTTGACGGCGCGGTCTCAGTCGGCCGTCTTTTCCTCGGCGTTTTCCTCCGTGGGCGCCGCCGTGCCGGACTCGGCCGCGCCGGCGTCCTCCCCGGAGAGGAGGTCCTGGTAGAAGGCGAGCACGGTCTTCTGCCACTCCGCGTCGGCGATCTCGGGGAAATTGCCGTAGCGGAAGCTTGGCGCCTGCTGCAGTCGCTCCTTGTCGATGGCGATCATCAGCACCTTGCCCTCGAGCGACTTCACCTCGCCGCGCCACTCCGTGTCTAGGACCCCTGCTGCGGCCTTCTGCTCGCCCTCGGCATCCTTTTCGCCCTGGGCCTCCTTTTCGCTCTGGGCCTGCTGACCGGGCTCCATCAGCGTCGCGAGCCGCATGTCCGGGGAGGCCGTATCCTCGTCCTCGTAATCAAGCCCGGCGGCGCTCTCCAGCTGCTCGCGACTTATCGCCAGAACAAGCGCCTCCTCCGCCGGATCATAGGTGAACTGGTCAAGCGGAACGCCAACCTTCTTCTCGCCCATCCCGAGGAAGCCGCCCACGCCGATAACGGCGAGGGACTGATCCGCTCCCTGAACGATGGCCTCGATATCCGCGATCTTCTCGCCGGCGTCGGAGCGAACCTCCATGCCGACGACCTGTTCGACCGTCAGCTCGGCCAGGGACTGCGCCTGCTGCTTACCCTGGGCCGCCTGGTCCTGACTGTCGGTCATCTGCTGCTCGCCCTGGGCCTTCTGCTGCCCTTGGCCGGTCTGCTGCTGGCCCTGGGCCATCTGCGGCTGCAGCGTGGAGCGGTCGACGATCTGGATGGCCTCGATCGGGATCGGGTAGAGCGCGCCGGACTCCATCCGGGCCTGCTGGTCGCGCTTGGCCTGCTCGCCCTGCTGGCCCCGCTGGGTCTGCTCGGGCTGCGCTTCGTCATCGGCAGCCTCCTGCTCGCCGGACCCTTCACGGGCCTCGCCGTCGGACCTCCGCCCGCCGCCGGTGGTGGACATCAGCGCGTAGATCACGCTCTTGTCGGAAAAGTCGACGACCAGGTCGTGGAACTGGCCGAGGGGCTCTCCGCTGTGGTTCACCACCGGCATGCCGTGCATGGCACGGACATAGGTCGTGATCTCAAGCGCCTGGGCCTCGCTCGAAAGGTCGACGGACGTCTGGGCCTCGTTTTGCTGAGCCCATGCGCCGGCCGCGCTCACCGCCACCAGCGCAGTCGTTGCAGCCAGGATGCGAAGTTTTGTTGCTGCAGTCATGGTTGTTCCTCCAGTACTTTGGTCGCCTGTCTGCTACTTTTGCAGCGTTTTTAAGTGCGCTGCCGATATGTCTTGATTATGTAACTCAACTCGGCGCGGCGCGTTCCTTAATCGTCTGGGTTATTTGGTGGCAAGTTCCCGGATGATCGCGCCCCTGCTCACGGAGCGTGGCGACCCGGTCGAACCTGATTGAACTTGCCGCTATGCACGTGGCCACGGCTTCGTGATCGGCCGGGCCGACTGTTGCTCGTCGCTCCGCGATTCCGGACCTGTTCGCGACGGTCAGGGCGAGATCACGCCCAATGCTCCGGACGCATCGGCGACAAGCGTGATCCGGAACCGAACCAGGAAGACGAAGAACGGGATCCGTGCGATTTCCGCCGCGCTGTACGCTCCCGCCGACGTCGCCGCGGGCCTTCTGGACTGGCGCGAATGACCGCCCGCCCGCGTTCCGTTGGTCTGGCGCAACGCCTCGCCCCGTGAAATAGAGTCGGGGCCCACAGACTCGCCGACACCGCAGCCGCGCAAGGGAGGCCCGGATGAAGCCCGTTTCGCACTACAAGACCGTGCTGGAGGCCCAGCTCGCCGACCTTGACCAGCGCGCGCACAAGATCGACAAGTCGCTCGAGGAGACCCCCGGCGCCGACTACGAGGACCGCGCGACCGAGCGCGAGAACGACGAGGTCCTCCAGGAGCTCGGCTACTCCGCCATCGACACGGGCCGCATGATCCGCGCGGCGCTCGAGCGCATAGAGAAGGGGACCTACGGCGTCTGCGAACGCTGCGACGAGCAGATCAGCGAGGAGCGCCTCGACATCCTCCCCTACACCCCCGTCTGCAGCAGATGCGCCGCCGGCGGCGGCGACTGAGCGGCCGGTGATCCCCCGCGTCCGGGTCAAGATCTGCGGCATCGCCTCCCAGCGGGAGGCCGATCTCGCCGTGCGCGCGGGCGCGGACCTCATCGGCCTGGCGGAGTCCGGGCCGGGCGGCCCCGTCGGGGAGGCGGACCTTGCCGCCCTCGCCGCCGCCACGCCGCCAGGCGTGGATTCCGTTCTCCTGTCCTCCGAGACCGAGCCCGACCGGCTCGCCGCCGATTCCCTGCGCTGCCGCCCGGCGGCGGTGCAGCTGCGCTCGCCCCCGCGCTCCGGGGCGATCGAGGCGTTGCGCGCCGCCCTTCCGGGCGTGCGTGTCATCCGCATGGTGACGGTCGAGGACGCCGGCGCTCTCGACGCGGCGCGGGAGGCCGCCTCCGGCCCCGAACGGCCGGACGCGCTGCTGCTGGAGACCGTTCACACCGCCCGCGGCGGTCGCACCGCGGCGGGCCGCGTGCCGGACTGGACGCTCGCGCGGCGCGTGATCGAGGCCTCGCCCCTTCCCGTCTTCATCGCCGGCGGCCTGCGCCCGGACAGCGTCGGCCACGCCCTGCGCGCGGCGCGCCCCTACGGGATCGACCTCCGCTCGGCCGTGCGCAACTGCGACGGGCGCCTCGACGCGGGGCGCCTCGGCGCGCTCATGGCCGCCGTCCGCGCGGCGGGCTGAGCGCGCCCGGCCCCCTTCAGGGCAGAATGTCGTGGTAGACGCGGGAGATTCGCCCGTCGGGCTCGAGACCGACCAGATGCTCCCCCACCGCCACCCAGCGCACGCCGGCCGGGAGCCGTTCCGCCAGCCGCGGCTTGACCGGGCGCTCGTTCGCGCCCGCGGGCAGGGGGCGGCCGACCTGCAGCGCCGCCTCCACCTCCTCGCTGACGCGGCCGCCGCCGGAGGCCGTCGCGCCGGGGCCGTAGAGCTCCTCGACGATGCGCGTGATGCGTCGCTCCTCCTCGAAGGCGGCCTCCGGGAAGTCCACGATCACGTGGTCCCGCGGCCCCTCATGCTCGACCCGCGTTTCGGGAGCGGTCTTCGTCGTCTGCGCCGCGG
Organism: Pseudomonadota bacterium; assembly: GCA_051747505.1. Lineage (GTDB taxonomy): Bacteria > Pseudomonadota > Alphaproteobacteria > Rhodobacterales > Rhodobacteraceae > Albimonas. The sequence continues at coordinate 19,454 of JBNJGE010000024.1, forward strand.
CGGGCGCCGCCATGGACATCGCGGCCAGAACCGCCATCCAGGACCATCCGGTCATCGACCATCCTCCTGATCTTGAGTCGCCTCATCACCTCATGACCGCGAAAGCGCCTCGGAGGTTCCATCGCCCCGGCGCGTTTGCGCCCCCAGTCCCGAATGTTCTTGAAATGTTCCTTCACCTGCCACATGCTGTCGCCGCAGGAGCGACCCATGGACGACCTGATCCCCGACCCCGACCCGCCCGGCGCCGATGACCGCGCCCGGGCGCCGGACGCCGCCCGCCGCGGCCGCGGCGCCCTGACCAACCGCTCGGGCCGTTACGAGCGCGAGACCCGCGCCCCGGCCCGGGACGACTGGCCGGGCGAGGAGGACGAGCCCGCGCCGCTGCGCACGCTGATCCTGCGCGACGCCTCGCGCAAGGTGATCGCGCGCAACGACTCGCCCGATGTCCCCTTCGACCGCTCCGTGAATCCCTATCGCGGCTGCGAGCATGGCTGCATCTACTGCTTCGCCCGCCCCAGCCACGCCTGGCTGGGGCACTCGCCCGGTCTGGACTTCGAGACGAAGATCCACCTCAAGCCCGACGCGCCGGAGCGGCTGGCAGAGGAGTTGCGGGCGAAATCCTACGACTGCCGCCCGCTGGCCATCGGAACCAACACCGACCCCTACCAGCCGCTGGAGCGCGAGCATCGCGTCATGCGCGGGATCCTCGAGGTGCTGGCGGAGCATCGTCATCCGGTGACGATCACCACCAAGGGCGCCGGCGTGACGCGCGACCTCGACATACTGGGAGAGATGGGCCGGCAGGGTTTGGCGCGAGTGCTGATCTCGCTCACCAGCCTCGACAATCGCCTGAGCCGGACCATGGAGCCGCGCGCCGCCTCCCCTCAGGCCCGCCTGCGGACCATCGCCGCTCTGTCCCGCGTGGGCGTCCCCACGGGCATGCTGGTCGCCCCAGTGATCCCGGCCCTGACGGACCACGAGCTGGAGCGCCTGCTGAAGGCCGGGGCGCGGGCGGGCGCCCGCAGCGCCGCCTACATCGTCCTGCGCCTGCCGCTGGAGGTGCGGGAGCTGTTCGAGGAATGGCTGGAGGCCCATTTCCCCGACCGCGCCGCCCGCGTCATGGGCCGGGTGCGGGAGCTGCATGGCGGGCGCGACTACGACTCGAGGTTCGGCCGGCGGATGTCGGGGCAGGGGGTCTGGGCGGACCTGCTGCGCCGGCGCTTCGCAACGGCCGCAAGGCGGCTGGGGCTGGACGGCGACCTGCCGCCCCTGCGCACGGACCTCTTCCGGGTTCCCCCGCGGGCGGGGGACCAGCTCGCGCTGGCGCTCTGAGGGCGCGGCGCGCTATTGGGCGGACTCCGACAGGGAGGACCGCCATGCCGCGACACGCCGACCGCCCGCCCCCAAACGGCCTGCGCGAGGCTGCGCTGCGCGCCCGGCTGGGCGAGGGCGCTCTGATCTGCGGCGTGGACGAGGCCGGCCGGGGCCCCTGGGCCGGCCCTATCAGCGCCGCGGCCGTGGCGCTGGACCCCAACGCGACGCCCGAGGGGATCGACGATTCCAAGCGCCTGAGCGCGGCGCGGCGCGCGGCCTTGGCCGAGGCGTTGCGCGACTGCGCCGAGGTCTCGGTGGCCTTCGCCTCGGTGGAGGAGATCGACGGGCTGGGGCTGGGTCCGGCCGGGGACCTGGCCATGCGCCGGGCCGTGGCGGGCCTGCCGCGGCGCGCGGCCCACGCGCTGGTGGACGGCAGGCGCGCGCCGCCCGACCTCGGTTGTCCGGCGGATCCTCTGGTGGGCGGCGACGGGCTGTGCCTGTCCATCGCAGCGGCCTCCATCCTCGCCAAGACGGCGCGCGACGCGCTGATGGAGGAGCTGGCCGAGGCCCATCCCGGCTATGGCTGGGAGCGCAACCGCGGATATGGGACGGCCGAGCACCGCGAGGCCCTCAAGCGCTTGGGGGTCACCCCACATCATCGCAGATCGTTTCGGCCCATACACAATATCTTGCTTGAAGGACGTTTTATAACTTCCTGATTCAAAAAGAAATTGACCCCGATTCGCCTTTCCCGCATCTTCCGATTCGACCCAGGACGAAGACGGAAGAGAGGGACGTCCCATGGCGGCTAACGGCAAGGCGAGCGCAGCGGCGGCGGACGGCGCGACCGGAACGGCGACGGCCCCCGTGCGGCGGGCGCGCGCGCGCCGGGCGCCGGCGGGCGGGGAGCTGCCGGTCGGGCAGATCCTGGCGGGCGACTGCGTGGAGCGGATGAACGCCCTGCCGGAGGCGAGCGTGGACATGATCTTCGCCGATCCGCCCTACAATCTGCAGCTTCGCGGGGACCTGCACCGCCCCGACAACTCCCGCGTGGACGCGGTGGACGACGCCTGGGACCGGTTCGACGGCTTCTCCGCCTATGACCGCTTCACGCGCGACTGGCTCGCCGCCGCGCGCCGGGTGCTCAAGCCCGGCGGCACGCTGTGGGTGATCGGCTCCTACCACAACGTCTTCCGCGTGGGCTCCGCGCTGCAGGACCAGGGCTACTGGGTCCTCAACGACATCGTCTGGCGCAAGTCCAACCCGATGCCGAACTTCCGCGGCCGGCGCTTCACCAACGCGCACGAGACGCTGATCTGGGCGGCGCGCGACGAGGGCGGGAAATACACCTTCAACTACGAGGCCATGAAGGCGCTCAACGACGGGGTGCAGATGCGCTCCGACTGGGTGCTGCCGATCTGCTCCGGCGCCGAACGGCTCAAGGACGCGGAGGGGCGCAAGCTGCACCCCACCCAGAAGCCGGAGTCGCTGCTCCAGCGGGTGATCCTGGGCTCCACGAAGCCGGGCGACCTGATCCTGGACCCGTTCTTCGGGGCGGGGACCACGGGCGCCGCGGCCCGGCGGCTCGGCCGGCGCTGGATCGGGATCGAGCGGGAAGCGGCGTATATCGAGGCCGCCCGCGCACGCGTCGACGCCGTGCAGCCCTACGACATGGAGGCGCTGACGGTGACCGCCTCGCGCCGGGCGGCGCCGCGCATTCCCTTCGGCCGGCTGCTGGAGCGGGGGATGCTGACCCCGGGCCAGTTCCTGACCTCGGCGAACGGCCGTCATCGCGCCAAGGTGCGCGCGGACGGCACGCTGGTGGCGCATGACGCCGCCGGCTCGATCCACCAGGTGGGGGCGGCGCTGGAAGGCGCGCCCAGCTGCAACGGCTGGACCTACTGGTGCTTCGAGAGGAATGGCGAACCGGTGCCCATCGACTGGCTTCGTCAGCAGTTGCGTAGCGAGATGGCCGAGTAGCGTCAGGGTCGATCCCCCATTCGTCAGAGGGGGGACGCGCGGCGGCGGGGACGAGGGACCTGCCGCCGCCTCGATGTTTCGGGCCCTCGACGGCTCGCGGCCGCGCGCCATCTTCGCCGGCCATGGACAGTCTCGGCGATGGATACCGCGCCCTCGTTCTGGGCGCTTCGGGGGGCGTCGGGTCGGCCGTGCTGGCCCGGCTGCGGGAGGATCCGCGCTGCGGCGAGGCGATCGGGCTGTCGCGCTCCCGCGACGGGCTGGACGTGACCCATGAGCCAAGCCTCGCGCGGCTGGCGTCGGAGGTGGGCGGCCCGGTGCATCTGCTGTTCATCGCCACCGGGGCGTTGGAGATCGACGGCGCGGGGCCCGAGAAGGCGTTCCGGCAGGTCGAGCCCGGCCCGATGGCCGCCCAGTTCGCGCTCAACGCGCTGGGCCCGGCGCTGGCGCTCAAGCATTTCGGGGCGCTTCTGCCGCGGCGGGAGCGGGCGCTGGTCGGGGTCCTCTCGGCCCGCGTCGGCTCGATCGGGGACAACCGGCTGGGCGGCTGGATGAGCTACCGCGCCTCCAAGGCGGCCCTGAACCAGATCCTGCGCTGCGCGGCGATCGAGCTTTCGCGCACCCACCCCAAGGCCGCGCTGGCGGCCCTGCATCCGGGCACGGTGCGCACCCCGCTGACGGAGGGGCGGCGGCCTGCGAAGGGCGTGCTGGAGCCTGAGGAGAGCGCGGGGCGGCTGCTCGCCGTCCTCGACGGGCTGAGCCCGGGGGAGTCGGGCTGCTTCCGGGACTGGAAGGGCCAGCCCGTGGAATGGTGAGGCCGCGCATCGTCTTCGTGCCCGGCGACCGGCCGAGCCCCGACCTGACCTCGCCGAACGCCGCGGACCCGGGGCGAGGCGAGATCGGGTCTGACAAGGGGCGGTCAGTCCGCGGCGCTCTCCTCCAGCGCCGAGAGGCCCAGAAGCAGGGCCTTCTTCATCACGGTCGGCAGCTTGTCGGCCTGCGCGCGGGCCCCGGGGACGAAGGTTCCCCGCGCAGGCCCCCGCTCCGCCTCCGCCATGGCGACATGGATGTCCAGAATCACCTGAAAATGCGTGAAGACGTGGCGCGCCTGCGCGGGGATGCGCCGCCAGTCGGCTGCGAGGGGCGCGGCGGCGGCGATCTCCCCGGCCGAGGGCGGCTCTTCGGCCCCGCGCCGGTCCCAGGCGGTGCCGGGCAGGCCCATCATGCCCCCCAGAAGGCCGCTGTCGGGGCGCCGCTCCAGCAGCACCTCGCCCGAGGGGGTCAGCGCCACGAACACCGCGCCGCGGCGCACGGGCTTTTTCCCCTTCGCCGCCTTGCGCGGCAGCTGCTCGGCAATGCCGGCGGCGCGGGCGGCGCAGGCCTCCATCCAGGGGCAGACCCCGCAGGCGGGCGCGCGCGGGGTGCAGACGGTGGCGCCGAGGTCCATCGCCGCCTGCGCGTAATCGCCGGGCCGGTCCCCGGGCGTGAGGCGGGCGGCGAGGTCGCGCAGTTCCGGCTTGGCGGCGGGCAGGGGCGTCTCGACGGCGAAGAGGCGGGCCATGACCCGCTCGATATTGCCGTCAAGCACCGCGGCGGGCCGGTCGAAGGCGATGGCCGCGATCGCGGCGGCGGTGTAGGGGCCGATGCCGGGCAGGGCGCGCAGGCCCTCCTCCGTCTCGGGGAAGGCGCCGTCCAGCTCATGCGCCACGACGCGGGCGCATTTGAGCAGGTTGCGCGCCCGGGCGTAGTAGCCGAGCCCCGCCCAGGCGGCCATGACCTCCGCATCCTCGGCCGCCGCCAGCGCCCCCACCGTCGGCCAGGCCTCCGTGAAGCGCAGAAAATAGGGGGCGGCGTGGGGCACGGTCGTCTGCTGGAGCATGATTTCCGACAGCCACACGCGGTAGGGGTCGGGCCGGGCGCCCGAGCCCGGCGGCGCGCGCCAGGGCAGGGCGCGCGCGTGGCGGTCGTACCAGGCCAGCAGCGCGGCCGAGAGCGCCTCGGGCGCCGCGCGGCTCACGCCCGCCTCCCCGGATGCGCGCGCCGTCTTTTCTTCGCCGGCCGCGCACGGCATGCTGCGCCCGCGCATCGGAGATCGTGAGACATGAGCGAAGACCCGCCCAGGCGCCGCCCTCGCCGTCCCGGCCGCGGGCCGCGCGCGGCCATGTCGGGCGGCATGGCCGGCGCCCATGGCGAGCGGCTGAAACCCGCCGCCGCGCCTCCGGCGGAGACGTCCGACGCGCCCTCGAAGCCGCGCAAGACCGCCAAGTCCGAACCTCCCGCTCCGCAGCCCCGGGCCAAGGGCTTTTTGCACGCCTCCGCGCTCGCCGCCCGGCCGATGCGCGAGGCCTCGGCCAGACGCGGCTTCGCCGAGACCCGCGTGCTGACCGACTGGCCCGCCATCGCGGGCGAGGCGCTGGCGCGG
>JBNJGE010000025.1:0-23879 GCA_051747505.1 Pseudomonadota bacterium
TGACGCGCTTTGCCTCGATCTTCGAGCGCAGCTCCGGGTTCGGGGCGAAGATGCCGCCGGTCATGCCGCCGGCCAGGTTGAAGGTCTTGGAGGCGGCGGTAGGATCACCATGCGGTCGAGATGCTCGGGCGCGGCGAGGGCGGCGACCGTGTGCTTCGGCTCCCCGGGCAGGACGAGGTCGTGGTGGACCTCGTCGGAAATCAGGATCAGGTCGTGCTCGGCGCAGAACTCGGCCACCGCGCGCAGCTCCTCGGGGCTCCAGACCCGGCCGCCGGGGTTGTGCGGGGAGCAGAAGATGACCATGCGCTCGGAGCCGTCGAGCTGTTTCGCGAGGCCGTCGAGGTCGAGCTCGTAGCGGCCGTCGCGCTCGACCATCTCGGACTGGACGATGCGCCGGCCGTTGGCGGCGATGATCTTGTGGAAGGCGTGGTAGACGGGGGTGAAGAGGATGACGCCGTCGCCGGCCTCGGAGAAGGCGCGGATGCAGTGGGAGGTGCCGGCCACGAGGCCGTGGGTGGTGGAGAGCCAGTCGGGGTCGATCTCCCAGCCGTGGCGGGTCTTCATCCAGCCGGCCACCGCAGCCTTGTAGTCCGAGTCGTCGCCGAAATAGCCGAAGACGCCGTGATCGACCGCGCGCCGCAAGGCCTCTCGCACCGGGGGCGGGGCGCGGAAGTCCATGTCGGCCACCCACATGGGGATGCCGTCCTCGGGGCTGACGCCGAAGAGGTCTTCCATCTTGTCCCACTTGGCGGAGTGGGTGCCGCGGCGGTCGACGGGCGTGTCGAAATCGAACTCGGACGATGACATGCGGGGCTCCCTGACTGGCAAACGGGCGCGAGGCTAGGGCGGGGCGGGCGCGGCGGCAACCGCTTGCGCTCGGCCCCCGGCTCGCCTAACTGCATCGCCATGACGATCCGGCCCATTCTCATCCACCCCGATCCGCGTCTGAAGAAGGCGGCCGAGGCCGTCGAGGGCGTCGACGACGATCTGCGCAAGCTGATCGACGACATGCTCGACACCATGTACGACGCGCCGGGGGTGGGGCTGGCCGGGCCCCAGGTCGGGGTGGGCAAGCGCCTGTTCGTGATGGACATCTCCGAGAAGGAGGCGCCGCCGGAGCCGATGGCGGTGGTCAACCCGGAGATCGTCTGGGCGTCGGAGGAGACCGCGGTCTACGAGGAGGGGTGCCTGTCGATCCCCGAGGTCTACGAGGAGGTGACGCGCCCGGCGCAGGTGCGGGTGCGCTTCCTCGACCGCGAGGGCGCGGAGCGCGAGGCCGAGTTCGAGGGGCTGGGCGCAACCTGCGTGCAGCACGAGATCGACCATCTCGACGGCCGACTATTCATCGACCATCTGGGCTCGGTGAAGCGCAACATGATCACCCAGAAGATGAAGAAGCTGAAGCGGGAGCGGGCCAAGGCGGCCCTCTGAGCGCCGCTTCGGGCGGCGCGCCCCGCCGGGCGGAGGCCCCGCCCGCCCTCCCCGCCTCCGCCCGGCGGGGCGCGCGAGGCTTGACCCGCTGCGCCGGCGCGGCGAGGGAAGGGCGTCCGCAACGCCGGGAGCCGCCGTCATGCGCCTGATCTTCATGGGCACGCCCGACTTTTCCGTTCCCGCGCTGCGCGCGCTGGCGCAGGCGGGGCACGACATCGCGGCCGTCTACACCCAGCCGACGCGACCGGCGGGGCGCGGGAAGAAGCCGCGGCCCTCGCCGGTGCAGCGGGAGGCGGAGGCGCTGGGGCTGGAGGTGCGCGCGCCCGAGCGGCTGCGCGACCCCGGGGACCAGCGCGCCTTCGCGGCGCTGGAGGCCGATGCGGCGGTGGTGGTGGCCTACGGGCTGATCCTGCCCCGCCCGATCCTGGAGGCGCCGCGGCTGGGCTGCTGGAACATCCACGCCTCGCTGCTGCCGCGCTGGCGGGGCGCGGCGCCGATCCAGCGGGCGATCATGGCCGGCGACGCGGAGACTGGCGTGTGCGTGATGCGCATGGAGCCGGGGCTCGACACCGGGCCGGTGCTGCGCAGGGCGCGCACGCCGATCGGGCCGGAGGACACCACCGGAAGCCTGCATGACCGGCTATCGGAGATGGGGGCGAAGCTGATCGTCCCGGCGCTCGCGGCCGTGGAGGCGGGCGAGGGGCCGGTTCCGCAGCCGGAGGCGGGGGTCACCTACGCCACGAAGATCGACAAGGCGGAGGCGCGGGTGGACTGGGCGCGGCCGGCGGCGGAGGTGGACCGGCTGATCCGGGGGCTCTCGCCCTTCCCCGGCGCCTGGACGGAAATGGGCGGCGAGCGGGTAAAGCTGCTGCTCAGCCGGGCGGAGGAGAGCCCGCGGCCCGGCGCCGCGCCGGGGGAGGTGCTGGACGACCGGCTGCTGGTGGCCAGCGGCGAGGGCGCGGTGCGCCTGCTGAGGCTGCAGCGGGCGGGGCGCGGGGCGCAGGAGGCGGAGGCGTTTCTGCGCGGCTTCGGCGCGATGGAGGGCGCGCGGCTGGGCTGACCGGCCCTCAGCGCAGATGCGACGCGGCTTCCCGCGCGGCGAAGGGCGTCATGCGGGCGCCGTGGGCGTCCAGGAAGGCATGGACGCGGTCGGGATCGTGTTTCGACAGCGAGCGCAGCCACCCGGCGACAGTCTTCTGGATGAAGCGGTCGCGGTCGTCGACATAGCCGGCGACCCAGCCCAGGATCCGCTCCCGCCGGGCGAGGTCGTCCGCCGAAGGGTGGCGGCCCTTCGACCAGGGGAGCGTGAAGACGAGGGCGGCGCGGCGGGTCCAGAGATGCGCGCTGCGTGTCCAGGCCTCGACCTCGTCCAGGCGTTCGGGCGCGGCGACGAGGCGGCGGCGGCCGGCCTCGGCGGCGGCGTCGGCGATGGCCCGGCCGTCGAGTTCCGGGACCCAGGAGGCGACCAGGGACCAGACGGGCGCGTCGCCGCGGATGCGGGCCTGCGCGAGCAGCTTGGCGGCGGCGATGCGGGCCTCGAGCACGCCGCTCTGCCAGAGGGCGGCGGCGAGGGCGACGCGGTCCTCGACCGAGGGGGTCTCGGCGCGCCAGGCGCGCGCGAGGGCCTCCAGACGGACGTTGGAGACGCCCAGCGCCTCGCGCTCCGTCCTGTGGCAGCGGGCCATCTGCGCCGCCTTCGCGGCGTCGCCCTCCGCGCGCAGGGCGGCGAGCGCGGCCTGCGGCGTCACGACTTTCGGCTGAGGATGATGCGCTGGACGCGCTGGCCGATGCGCCGCTCGCCGTAGAGGCGGCCGTTGTCGAGCCAGTATTCCACCACGGCCCGGCCCTTGCGCACGCGCAGGCGCCCGTCCTCGGTGATCCGGCCCTTGCGGGTGAAGGCGGTGGCGTCGGGGTGGAAGCCGGGGCCGTGGGCGTCGAACATCAGCGCCGAGCCGTCGGGCCCCACCTCCATCACCCACAGGTCGTGGCAGACCGCGCCCTCCCAGGCGCCCCCGCCCCAGGCGCCGAGGAAGGCGCTCATCCTGTCGGGGACCCCGGAGGCGGGCTCCGAGATGGGAATCGGGTCGTAGGGATCGACCGTGTAGCAGTCCGGCTTGACCACCCGGTCCTCGAGGGAGACCTTCTTGGTCGGCTCCCCCCCGCAGGAGACGAGCCCCAGCGCGATCCCCACTCCCAGAACGCCGGTTCCGATCCGACGCGCGAGCGCCCGCAGCATGCCTCAATCCTTTCAGCGCGGCCCGCGTTCCGGGGCCATGTTCTTGCCTGCGCCTCGCGCCGAAGGGCCCCGAGGGGGCGGCGCGCGGCGCGAGCCTACTCCACCGTCACCGACTTGGCCAAGTTCCGCGGCTGGTCCACGTCCTTGCCCAGGAACGCCGCGGCGTAATAGGCCAGCAGCTGTGCCGGAACGGCGTAGACGATGGGGGCGATGAAGGGGTCGCAGTCGGGCAGGACCACCACCCGCAGGGCGCCGTCGCCCGCCTCCTCCGCCCCGGCGGCGTCGGTGAAGAGCAGCACGCGCCCGCCGCGGGCCATGACCTCCTGCATGTTGGAGACGGTCTTCTCGAACAGCGCGTCGCGCGGGGCCATGACCACCACGGGCACGGTCGAATCGATCAGCGCGATGGGGCCGTGCTTGAGCTCGCCGGAGGCGTAGCCCTCGGCGTGGATGTAGCTGATCTCCTTGAGCTTCAGCGCCCCTTCCAGCGCGAGCGGGTAGAAGGGGCCGCGGCCCAGATAGAGGACGTCGCGGGCCTCGGCAAGCGTGCGGGCGGCGGCCTCGATCTCGCCCTCGCAGGCGATGGCCTCGGCCAGCTTGCGCGGCGTCTCCGACAGGATGCGCACCAGGCGGCGCTCCTCGTCCTGCGCCAGATGGCCGCGCTGGCGGGCGGCCAGGAGCGCGAGGGTGGCCAGCGTGACGAGCTGGGAGGTGAAGGCCTTGGTGGAGGCCACGCCGATCTCCGGCCCCGCCAGGATGGGCAGGGCGATGGCGGATTCGCGGGCGATGGAGCTCTGCTCCACATTCACCACCGAGAGCACGGCGCCGACCTGGGGGGCGGCGTAGCGCAGGGCGGCGAGGGTGTCGGCGGTCTCGCCCGACTGGCTGACGAAGACGGCCCCGTCGCGGGCGGAGAGCGGCGGCTCGCGGTAGCGGAACTCGGAGGCGATATCGATTTCCACCGGCAGGCGCGCGTATTTCTCGAACCAGTACTTGGCGACGTGGCAGGCGTAGTGGGCGGTGCCGCAGGCCACGAGCACCAGACGGTCCATGGCGGCGAAGTCCACGGCCTCGGCCTCCGAGCGGATCAGTCCGGTTTCGGCGTCCACGTAGTGGGCGAGCGCGTAGGCCGAGACGGTGGGCTGCTCGTGAATCTCCTTGGCCATGAAGTGCTTGTGGCCGCCCTTGTCGACCAGCACCGATTCCACCGCGATCTGGCGCACGGGGCGGTTGACCCGGCGGCCGGCCTCGTCGTGGATCTCGGCGCCGGCGCGGGTGATGACGGCCCAGTCGCCCTCCTCCAGATAGGTGATGCGCTGGGTCAGGGGGGCGAGGGCGAGGGCGTCGGAGCCGACATACATCTCCCCCTCGCCGTAGCCGATGGCAAGCGGAGAGCCGCGGCGGGCGGCGACCATCAGATCCTCTTCGCCGGCGAAGAGGAAGGCCAGGGCGAAGGCGCCCTCCAGCCGCGCCAGCGTGGCGGCGGCGGCGTCGGCGGGGGCGAGGCCGCGGTCCATGAAGCTCTGGCAGAGATGGACGATGGTCTCGGTGTCGGTCTGGGTGTCGAAGACCCGGCCCTGCTCCTGCAGTTCCCGGCGCAGCTCGCGGAAGTTCTCGATGATGCCGTTGTGAACCACGGCCACGCGGTCGGTGGCGTGGGGATGGGCGTTGACCTCGCTCGGCGCGCCATGGGTGGCCCAGCGGGTGTGGCCGATGCCCGCGGCCCCGGGGATGGGGGTGGCCTCCAGCACCTTCGCCAGCTCCGAGAGCTTGCCCATGGCGCGGCGCCGGTCCAGCGCGCCGTCATGGACTGTGGCGATGCCCGCGCTGTCATAGCCGCGGTATTCGAGCCGCTTGAGCGCCTCGACCAGGACCGGGGCCGCGTCGCGCCCCGCCCCCAGAATTCCCACGATGCCGCACATCTGCCGCCTCCTTCGCCCGGCTCTCAGCCCCGGGCCTTCTTCTGCGCCACCAGCTTCTCGCGCAGGCGCTTCGCCCCGCCCTCGCGCGTCTCCTGCCGCCCGCGGGCGACGGCGAGCGCGTCGTCGGGCACGTTCTGCGTAATGACCGAGCCCGCGCCCACCGTGGCCCCCTGCCCTATCCGAACCGGGGCGACCAGCGCGGCGTTGGACCCGATGAAGGCCCCCGCCCCGATCTCCGTACGGTGCTTGAGGTAGCCGTCATAGTTGCAGGTGATGGTCCCCGCCCCGATATTGGCGCCCGCCCCCACGGCGGCGTCGCCCAGATAGGTCAGATGGTTGGCCTTGGCCCCCGCGTCCAGACGCGCGTTCTTGATCTCGACGAAATTGCCGACATGGGCCTGCGCGCCGATCTCCGCCCCCGGGCGGAGGCGGGCGTAGGGGCCGATGCGGGCGCCGGCGGCGACCCGGGCCCCTTCCAGGTGGCAGAAGGGCAGGATCTCGGCGCCGTCCTCGACGGTCACGCCGGGGCCGAACACCACGTTGGGGCCGAGCGTCACGTCGCGGCCCAGCCGCGTGTCCAGGGCCAGGAACACCGTCTCCGGGGCGGTCATGGTCACGCCCTGCGCCATCGCCTCGGCCCGGGCGCGGGCCTGGAAAGCGGCCTCGGCGGCGGCGAGTTCGGCGCGGGAGTTCACGCCCAGCGTTTCGGCCTCCGGGCATGCCACGGCCTCGGCGCGCGCGCCGTCGGCGCGGGCCAGCGCCACGAGATCGGTGAGGTAGTATTCGCCCTTGGCGTTGTCGTTGCCCACGCGGTCGAGCCAGGGCCAGAGGCGGGCGGCCTCCACGCACATGACGCCGGAGTTGCAGAAGGTCGTCGCCCGCTGCGCGATGTCGGCGTCCTTCTCCTCCACGATGGCGCGCAGGGCGCCGGCCTCGTCCAGGATCAGGCGGCCGTAGCTCGTGGGATCCGCCGCCTCGAAGCCCAGCACCGCCAGCGCGGCGCCCCGGGTCCGGGCCCCGGACATGCGGGCCAGACTTTCGGGACGCACCAGCGGGGTGTCGCCGTAGAGGACGAAGACGTCGCCCTCGAAGCCTGCCAGCGCCTCGCGCGCCTGCGCGACGGCGTGGGCGGTGCCGAGGCGCTCGCGCTGCTCGACCACCTGCGCCTCGGGGCGCACGGCGCGCGCGGCGGCCTCGACCTCGTTCCGCCCGCGGCCGGCGACCACCACCAGCCGCTCGGGCGACAGGGCGCCCGCGGCGGCCATGACATGGGCGAGCATCGGAAAGCCCGCCACGGGGTGGAGGACCTTGGGCCGGTCGGACTTCATGCGCGTGCCCTCGCCGGCGGCGAGGATCACGACGGCGACGGGGCGTGAGACGTCTGGACTGTCCATGCGCGCAGCATTACCACCCGTTCGCGGGGACCGGAACGGCGGAGTCTTTCATATCGTGTTGCAGAGCATGACAGCCCCGCGCGGGAGCGCGACGTGATCCGCGGCGCGCTGTTCGATCTCGACGGCACGCTGGCCGACACCGCCGCCGACCTGATCGCGGCGGCCAATCGTGCGCTGGAGGGCGCCGGCCTGTCCGGGCGGCTGGACCCGGGGGGCGACGCCGGCGTCTCGGGCCGGGGCGGCCGGGCGATGCTGCGGCTTGGGCTGGAGCGGAGCGGCCACGCGGCAGGCGAGACGGCGGTTGAGGCGCTCTATGCCCCCTTCCTTGCGCATTACGAGGCCGGCATCGCGGAGACGAGCCGCCTGTTCCCCGGGGTCGAGGCGGCGCTGGAGGCGCTGTCGGGCGCGGGCTGGCGGCTGGCGGTGTGCACCAACAAGCCGGAGCGGCTCGCCCGCCTGCTGCTGGGCGAGCTGGGCGTGCTGGAGCGCTTCGCCGCGGTCATCGGGGCCGACACGCTGCCCGTGCGCAAGCCGGACCCGCGGCCCGTCTGGGCGGCGATCGAGCGCGCCGGCGCGGCGCGGGAGCTGTCGCTGCTGGTGGGCGACACCGTCACCGACCGCGAGGCCGCGCGGGCGGCGGGCATCCCCTGCGTGCTGATGGATTTCGGCCTTTCGGCCGACGATCTCGCCAGCCTGGGCGCGGAGGCCGTCACGGGCGACTACGCCGCCCTGCCGGGGCTTCTGGAACGCCTGCGCCCGGCGCCGGCGAGCCCCGCGCGCGAGGCCCCTTGACCCGCCCATGGGCGCCCTATAATAGGCGCGACGTCGGGCGGTTAGCTCAGTTGGTAGAGCACAGTGTTCACATCGCTGGGGTCACTGGTTCGAATCCAGTACCGCCCACCAGAAAATCTTTAAAAATCAGAAACTTAACGACAGACCACAGGCTCCAGCCCTGTTGACGTTGCGCTTCGGGGGAACACCCGGGACAACACACGGACCCGCCGGCTGCGACGATACGGCCTAGTCTGAGAGGAAGGCGCCGGCGGCGCTGAACAGCGGGGCGAGAATCGAAGCGCCCGCACCAAGCCACGCGGCGCGGTTGGCGTTACGCCGCCGAGCGGGCCTGTGCGGCGACAGCGGCCTCCTGCGCAGCGCGATCCCGGTCTGCGATCCACCGCTCGGCTATCTCGCGTCGCCTTCCGCCGAAGCGGCCGAGCCGCAGCTTTTCGCGTACGGCCTTCTCGCCCATGGCCTTGAGTTCTGCCTGGATCGCGCGCGGGTCAGCCATGTCCGGATCCTGAAAGCGGGCCGGTGCGCTCGGCAAGACAGATTGTCCGAAAGTTTTGACGCGGCGCATTTTTCTGCGCGTCTCGGGCGCCGATTTTGGGCAAACGCGCGGACTATCCCCCAGGGGGTGGGACCGCCCCTGTGGAGCGCGCGGATCGCCGCGCAGGCCCGGGGTAGCGGAAAGCGCGGATCCGCCTATGCGGCACAGGTTGAAGCGGTAACGGACGAAGGCGGGGCGAAGCCGGCATAGGCATCCAGCGCCACACCGCCGCTGCCGAGACGGAATCCCTATTGCGCGCGTCCAAATGCTAACGCAGCTTGAAAAACTAGTGTACCGATTAACGGTGCGTTGAAGACGCCGGTTCCAAAACTCGAGATGGAGCTCGCAATGCAAAAGCTCAAAACCTTAGCGTTCGCTGCCGTACTAGGTATTATTGAACCCGCTTCCGCAGAGGAGGCTACCCTCCCAGGGAGCGCCGAACAGAAGGAAGCATTCCTTGGAGGGGCGGCAACTGGCATCGCGCATATGAACCTCCATGCCGCAATGGCGGGGAAGCCCGTATTCTGCACGCCCCCAGACTTCGTTTGGAGCGGAGCGGCAGTACGGGAATATGCCAACCGCGGTCTAAGAGGACACCACAAGCCGGGGACCTTTGTGATTGCCGCGATCGACGAATTAAAGCTGGAGTTTCCCTGTCGTTAGCGCGCTGACGGCAGCGTCGTCGCCGGGGCCTGAAGAGGCAAACATGCCTGCGGTACCGGCCGCGGGAATGCGAGCCCAAACCCGCCTTGCATCTGCCGCCGGTATCTATCATTATATGCAACGTCGGATGCATACAACGATAGAGGGCCGCAAAATGGCCGAAGGACGCTTCGTCTCCTACCTGCGCGTTTCCACCGATCGCCAAGGGCGGTCCGGCCTCGGGCTCGAGGCCCAGCGCGCCGCCGTGGCGGAATACCTGAACGGCGGTGATTGGCGCCTGGTCGCGGAAGTCGTGGAGGTGGAGAGCGGCGGCAATGACGCCCGCCCCAAGCTCGCCGAGGCCGTTTCCCTGTGCCGGGCGCACCGCGCCACGCTTGTCGTGGCGAAGCTGGATCGCCTCGCCCGGGATGCACACTTCCTCCTCGGGCTCCAGAAATCGGGTGTGGACTTCGTGGCCGTGGACATGCCGTCCGCCAACCGCATGACGGTCGGCATCATGGCGCTCGTGGCCGAAGAGGAGCGTCGCATGATCTCAACTCGCACGAAAGCGGCCCTCGCGGCGGCCAAGGAGCGGGGCGTGAAGCTGGGCGGCTTCCGCGGCCGCGCGGGAACGGCGGAGGACACCGCCAAGGCCCGGGCCGCCCGCAGCCGCGTCGCTGACGAGAGGGCGGCGGCCCTCGCGCCGATCGTCTCCCGGCTGGATCCCGACGGCGAGGCTTCACATGGGGCGCTGGCGCGCGCCCTGAGCGCCGAGGGCGTGCCGACGCCCAGCGGCAAGGGCGAATGGACCGCGGCCGCCGTGTCGCGGCTCAGGAAGCGTCTGGCGGCCCGGGAGGCGGAAAGCGGGTGACGCGCCGGCCTCGCCGTCATTGCAGGCGGCGCGGACGGCTTGGCCGGCGCCCCTGCGGGCTTAAGAGCGGCGGGGCCCGTATCTCCCCCGCCGGTTAAGCCAATCATCCCGTTCGCCGGGATCCTCGCTGTAGGGGCCTTCGCGGTTCGCCCACAGGCTCCGCATGCGAGGGTCTGCGGGCGGGCTGTCGGTGCCGGTGGGACGGCGCCTGTCCATCGGCGGCGAAGTAAGGAGGCGGACAAACCCCGAGCCCAGCACGCCGGCCAAGGCACCGACGACGCCCACACCGACAACAAACAGGAGAAACCCGACCGGAAAGTAATAGATCGGCCAATCAAGAGGGCCTTGCGTCTGGACAGTATGCGCGGCTGTCTCGGCCGCCTCATGCGCCCAGCGCCCCAACTCTCGAAGCGTGAAGGCCGAAGGCTCATCCACCTCGACCGACGGCGACTGCGGCGCGTCCCGCCAGGACCCCTCGGCGGCGTTCGGCGACCCCCGCCCCGGCCGGGCTTCGTCCACGATAGGGGCCTCCCGCCAACGCTCCCCGGCCATCGGGCTTCCTCCGGACGTTCCCCTCGCGATCCACGAACTCCGCCCCCGAGGGAAGGTTCTGGCAGTCCTCGTCGGATCGGACGGTCGGTAGGTCCGGCCCCGTCCTCCCGTCCGCCTCCGGGTCCGCTGCGTCTACCATGCCTCCGACCCCTCCTGCCAGATGCACAGGTTGAAGCGCGCAACACTCGCTGCGCGCCAAAGATGCAACGCCGCGTCAGCGTAGCGGTGTGCGCCTTCGGCCGCCATACGTCGTTACAGGGGGCGGAGGCGGCCTGAGCGGCGCCACGAAGGCCGGCTCGGCAAGGGACGGGCCGGGGGAGGCTCTCAGCGCCCGCGTGAGCGGCCCGAGAGCCGTTCGGGCGGCGTGACGATCTGCTCTTCGTCCCGGACGTCCTGTGTCTTCCAGGGAGGCGTTGCGCGGCGCTGCGGACCGGTCATGTCGCGCCGCGCTTCAACGTTTCGAGCCTCCACCTCGCCCGCCGTCCGGCGGTAGCCCTGCAACGTTGCATTGGTGTGCAGGCGGTGCAGGAGCGCCTCCCGCCGGTTCACGAGGGAGCCCATTTCGTCAGTGGGCAGGTCGCCGGCCCGGCGCTCGAGGATCTCCTCCACCATGCCGATCTCCTTCTCGATAGCGGCGGCCGCGCGCCCGTCATAGACCATCGCGCCCGAGCCCAGTTCCACATTGCCGCCGGGGGCAAAGCCCTCGCGTGCCTGTACAGCGTGCTGGAGCTCGTGAAGGAGCCCCTTGCGGGCCTCCTCGGTGTCGGCGCCGGACAGTTCAACCCATTCCGAAGGCACGCCCGGCTCGTCGCGGTAGTAAAGGTCCATCTGCGCCGAGGGGCGGAGGCTGACCGGCATATTCGCCAGGTCCTCGCTTTCCCCGTGAGCGGCGACGAGGCCGGGGTGATCGAGGAAGTCGGCCAGGGGCCGGGTGCTTTCACTCCGCTCGGCCACGTCACGCACGGGGCCGGGTCGTAGCTTCGCGGCGCTGTCGTCGATCTCGAAGCGCCAATTCCCGTCAGCGCCCCGGAACCACCCCGTGCGCTTCCATATCTCGTCCCGGCTGGCACCCTTGCGCGCCATTCGTTGCGCCGCCTCGAGCGCCGCCCTGTCCGCGTTCACCGCCCGCACGCCGGCGAAGATCGCGGGGCTGACCACTTCGGAGACGCCCACGGCCGTGCCGGGCATGAAGAGGCCCGCGAGAGAGGACGTCATTTCGGCGGCGTTCCGCGCGGCGTCATAGGCGGAGCGGGAGCGCATCAAGCGCCCGCTCGCGAGATAGGCGTCGCGCATGTCGGCCCCGGGCGAGAGCAACGCGAATAGGTCGGCGATCTGCCCCGGAACAGGGCGAAGCGCCGGCGGGGTTGCGCGCCGTGCGGCCCCCCGGAGCATTTCGTACAGCGAGCGATCCTCCGGCCTAGTCGGAACGCGCGGATCTTCGCCAGCGTCGGGGATCTGAGCGAGTTCGGGCAAGATCGCCTCCATCATTTGGGCGCGGCGCCCCGCCGGCTGTACGCGCAGCCAGCGGGAGCGGGCCTCAGCGGTCGCCCGTTGCGGAAATGCTAGCCTTGCGATCCTCCGCGCGCCGGATTGCGGCTTCAAGCTGCTCGGCCGTCATTTCCGCCGGATCGGGTTCGCCCCCGGCCTCGCGGCTCTCGAACATGCCGGCGGCGCGGAAAATCGCGTTGATGGTCGCCGACTTCGCCTGCGACGGCGCGTTGGGATCGCGCACCAGCTCGATCGCCGCTTCCGTTGCGGCGTCAAGGCCCTCGGTGCGGAGCCGCTCGAGGTTCCGGCCGAAAGTTTCCTCGGGGGTGTCGTTCACATCAGACATCGTTGACGGTCCTTTCTTGCTGAGCGTCAGGCGCGTCCGGCGCCCCTTCCTCGGCGGCCTCGGCCGCTCGAAGCTCCGCGGCGAGGCGGTCGCGCTCCGCCTCCAGCCGCTCGATCTGTCCGGCCAGTTCGGCGGCCTCCCGGCAAAGCGGCTCCTCCGGGAGCGCCAGGAACGCAGCCGCCGAACGCGCCTCGCGGACGCGCGCCCGCTCAACCGGATCGCCGGGGCGGTGCGAAGCGCGCCAAGCCTCGTAACGCTCGCCCTCCTCGGGCGTCATACGCGCCACCCGCCGCGCTTGCTCCTCGCGCCGGCGCGCGAGCTCGCGCTCCTTCTTGCGGAGCTTCTCGAGAGGCGCGCCGCGCCGCGGAAACTGCGCCTTGTGCCAGTTCCGGCCCTTGGGCGTGGCTCCGCCGTGCAGGCGGCACCGTCCGTTCTCCCTCGCCACGTTGCGGCAGGGCTCTCCGTCGGTGCGCTTCCGCGCGCCGCATTTGGGCGCGGCGGCCCTCCAGGCCATGCTCTTCACAGTGCCCGCCCAGCGCGCCGCCGCGTAGGAAGGACGCGCGATCCCGCACGGTCTGTGCCCGCCTTTGCGCCTGTCATCGTGCTCGCCGCTCATAGCCGTGTCTCCCGTGAAGTATTCGCTCCGCGGACAAGTTGTCCGGGCGACGTGCGGGCCTCCCTCGCGCGCTTCGCGCTCACCCCGGCGCCCCCGCGGCGGGCGAGGCATCCGTGCGCGCGAAGTGCTCCACCAATTTCCGCGCCTCGGCCTCCGCCATTTCGCGCGCCTGCTTCTTCGGAACATGCGGCGGCGCCCAGACCGCATAGACCACCCGCCCGAGGTCCCGCCGCTTGTCCTTCGCCCGGCGGTGATCGATGACGACGGCGTAGGCGCGCCCGCCCTCCTGCCGCACCAGTTCGGCAACGGCCGGGCTCTCGCCATCCAGAAGCGGGCGAACCCTCCACAGGGCGCGGGGACGGTCGCGGAAGTAGCGCCCGTCCCGCGGCGCGATCCAGCGCGCCGGCGCGGCCTCGCGATCATACAGGGCCGGGTTGTTCACAAGGGGGGCGGGCTTCCGCGCCATCGTTCCGCACCTTCCATTTTCCGCACCTCGCACTCGCACCCGTGACCGCACCGCACCCTGCACCCCCATAAAGGGGGGTGCGGGTGCGGAACGCCGGTTCACTCCGCACCTTCCGCACTTTCTCCGCACCCAAGTGCGGAAGGTGCGGAAGGCTCTTCCAACTCCCCGAGAACCGGCACGAGAAACTCAGCGGGGCGTCCTTTCGCGTCTTTCCCAGTCTCCATTTTAAGAGCTCCCGCCCCCCGCATGTGATCTATCAGGGCCTTTACTCGCGCCCGCCCGGCGTTTTGCTCGGGGGTGCGCTCCGGCGAAGCGCGAGGACCGAGGTCCGTCCCGAGAACCTCGGCGACGGCGTAGCCGGCCCACTTCGTCGCCTGGTTGTTCTCGCGCCAATCGCCGGAGGCGAGCTTCCGCAGGATCGCGGCCGTCTGCTCCGAACTCACCTCTTCGTCGGCGCTGGGCGGCTGCCACGCTTCGACAACCCCGAGGCTGTCGCCGTGCGGGTGTTCGGGCGTGCCGTTGCCGAGGTTGACGGAGACGAGCCGGCGCCAGGCCGCCCCACTCGAGCGGGGGGCGAGGTTGTGCTTCCCGGTTTCGACGTGGAAGTAGCGCCAGCGCTCCCCCGGCGGCACCTTGAATTGGCTCGCCTCCGTACCGGAAAGGGGAACGATGTGCCGGGCGCCGCGCACGCCATCCACGAGCGCCGATGCGCCGCGCGCCTGATCGGCCCCCATCTCGGAGCTGTGCTTCCGGGCCCCTTTCGAGGCATGGTGCACCAGAAGGAGTGCGCACTCGGCCTCGTGGGCGATCTGCCGCAGTAGATCCACGACCGCGTTCATTGCCGTGTTGTCGTTCTCGGAAACGCTGTGAATCGTGGCGAGAGGGTCGATCACGAGCACGTCGATCCCCGCTGCGCGCAAGGCGACGACGAGCTGCGCAACATTGGCCTCCTGAAGCTCGATCCCCTTGCGCGTCTCCTCGGCCAGCTTCAAAGGCTGGTCCCGGCCGCTCCAGACGAACAACCGGCCCTCGATCTCCGCGGGATTGACGTCGTGATACATGGCGGCCGCGAGGATCCGTTTCTCGATCTCCTCGCGGGGATCCTCGCCATTGAAGATCGCGACGCGCAGCGGCCGGGAGGGCTTGTCGCCCAGGAGAGGCCGGCCGCTCGCCATCGCCAGGCTCTCCACAATCAGCACGGAGGACTTGGCGGCGCCGCCGGGAGCGAACGTCGCGAAGACATAGCCGCGCACGACGCCCGGATATAGCACGTCGCGGGGCGGCATCGCCGCCGGGTCGCGCCAGACGAAGGGCGGCAGGCGGAGCGGTGCGGCGTCGCTCGGAGCGGCCTCGGCCAGCGGCTCGAAGAAGTTTTCCGGCCGAGGATCGGACGCGTTCCGAGCCAGCGCCTTGGCGGTCGTGCGCGACGCGTAGTCCTCGCCCAAGCCGGCCCCCTCTTTCTCCTCCAGCTTCTCGGGTCGGAGCGAGAAAACCACCTGTGCAATCCCGGTCGGATCCACGATCCCGCGACGGATGCACCAGGCCGCGAGCCGATAATCGGAGGCCGAGCGGTCGCCCTCTGCGTCGCCGATTATCGCGGCCATTTCCTCTTGCGCATTGGCGGCCGCGTCGCGCAGGGCCGGAGCCTCGATCGCTTCGGGATCGCCGAGAACCTCGAGGACGGAGCCAAAGTCGAGCTCCACAGACTTCGCCCGCCGCCCGTCCCCGGCATCCGGCTTGCCGCCCAGCCTTTCGATCGCTGCATCCACGTCCGCGAGCGTGTGCGCCTGCGCTTTCACGGCTGCGTTCATGCCGGCCACTCCTCCAGGGTCACGAGTTCGGGGACGCGGCCGGGCTTGTTCGCCTTTGGCCAGCTCACGGAGCCGGCCAGCCGCATGAGCGCCGCAGGCTGGCAGGGGGCGGGATCCGCGCCCAGCGCCGCTGCGAGCGCCTTCATGCGGCCCGCGGCCTCCCGCGGCTCCACAGGCTCGCTCAGGCGCACCCACACTTGCCGGCGCAGCGCGGGATGGGTTCCGGTCCGCACTAGCAGGGTCGGCGCGAGGCCGGCCTCGGCAAGCCGTTGCGGGCCGTTCTCGGCGCTCTCGGCGTCGTCGAAGTCGAGCCACAGCCAGCGCGTCGCCAAGGCATGTTCGGCCTTCGCCCGGTTCTCGGGCGGCGCCTCGGAGGAGCGCGGAGCGGCTCCCACATAGGCGTTCCAGTGGTGCTTGCGGGATCTCCCTGCGTTCCGCACGAGCATAGCGGCCCTTTCCGGGGCCTCCGTCGCACCGAAGTGCTTTGCCCGCAGGCTGCCGCTCCCGTCCGCGGAGATAAGGGCGAGCTCAACCTGCGAGCCCTCCCGCGCCGCCTCGGCAATGCGCCGGACATGCTCAGCCGCCATTTCCGGGCAGGGCTCAGGCGGGTCCGCCACGGCGTGCATGTCCACAGGAAGGGGCACGACGTTGCTCATCCCGCGTCGCCCCTCCCGACGGAGGGCGGGAGCGCGTGCACCGGCCATGTCTCGATGACGCCGCCGAGGTCCGGCTCGGCCATGAAAATACCCTCCACCAGCCCGCGCGCTTGCTCGGCATTCCGGGGGCGGGGGTCGCCGTCACCGAAGAAGACCGGGCCGCGGAAGATCACGCGCCCGTTTCGATCCATGCTGACGCGGAGCCAGCATTGCCTCGCCTTCCACGGCTCCGCTCCCGGGAACTGCGCGCCGACGAGGTTGGGGATCTCCGCGAGGGTCGCGCCGCGCATCCAGAACATCTGGGCGAGTACGGAGGCGAGAGCTTCCAGCGGCTCGCGACGCCGGACGGGGGCGGCGCTGCCGTCCGGTAGCCGGACATACACACCCTCGACGGCGGCGGCGGCCGCCACGGTCCTTATCGCCCGCGCGACCGGGCGCGGAACGTTCGTGAAGTCGAGCCTCTCAGCCATCGGAGCCCCCTTCCGGCGACAGGCCGGCATGGATGAAGTCGCGAAGATCGCGCAGGCGGTAGGCCACTCGGTTCCGGCCGAGCCGGCAGAAGCGAGGGCCGCAGCCGCGGTGGCGCCAGTCGGCGAGCGTGCGCACAGTCGTGCGCAGCATCTCGGCGACGTCTTCGGGCGGGTAGAGGGTGTCGTCGCCAAGAGGCAAGGCGGGGCCCGGGGCGTCGAAGCGGGCGGGATCAGGCATCGCTCACCTCCGCGGCCTCGCCGTCCAGCCAAGCCCGGACGTCGGCGACCTTGAAGCGCGGAAGGCCCTCGACGCGCGTGACCTTCGGACCCTGCCCCTTGGCCGCCCACTTCTTGAGCGTGATCTCCGCGAAGCCGGTGAGCAGGGAGACCTGCTGCCGCGTGAGAAGCGCGGCGTCCGGCAACTTGTCGATGTCGGGGAAGTCATGGCGCGCCGACGCGCCGTCGTAGGTGGCGGGCATTCTCCGGCTCCATCACAGCGACCGCTGAACGCGGTCGTTCAAGCGTGTGGAACCCGTTGCCGCTGCCCTTCCGTTACGCCCGTTTCTTCCGTTGCCGTGCGGCGGGCCGGGTGATTGAGGGGGATGAGTACACTACACACCCGGAGGTGTCAAGCGGTTTACTTCCGGAAACATGGGTCGGGAGTGTATGTCTATTGTATTTCTACCATTACTATATGATCTCTTCTTCAACATAGACCTCGGCCCGGCCGCCTTTCATGCGCCCCCCTGTGCCCTCCGAAGCCGCACGACGTTGGCGCCGCCCCCTGCCCTCCCCTCGAGGTGCGGCCGCAGATGCGCCTCCCACCGATCGGCGAGGCGCCGTCGCTCCCCGAACCGCGGCTCGCGGTCATAGACCGAACGCAGATCCCGGGGCCTGTGATTTATCATCAGCTCGGCGAGCCGCTCGTCGGCGCCGATCCGTGTGAGGCCGGATCGGAAGGAGCGTCGAAGATCGTGCAGGGTCCAAGGATGCTCCAGCCCGGCGGCCTTTCGGAGCGCGGGCTCGAGTTTCGACCAGCCGGAGACGGGCCGCTTGCCGTCATTCGTGAAGACGTGCTCGCATCTGGCGTGCCGAGGCTGGGCCGCGATCAGCTTGCACAGCGGCGACGGGAGCGGAACCTCGTGCCGCTCGCCGTTCTTCGCGGCGTCCGCCGGGATGATCCACCAGCCACTTTCGAGGTCAAGGTCGCGCCAGCGCATCAGCGCCGTCTCTGTCCGCCGCTGCCCCGTGAGGATCAGCACGCGCACGATGGCGCCGAGAGCCGTGTTGACGTCCTCGGCTTCACAGGCCCGCCAGATGGCGCCGAGCTCTTCCTCGGAGAGGGCGCGCCCCGTGCCGGCGAGGCGCTGGGCGCGCGTCTCGCGCTCCTTGCGCATCCCGGCGAGCGGGTTGACGGCGATGTGCCCTTGGTCCGCGGCCCAGTTGAGGAAGGTGGCCGACTTCTGGCGCAGGCTCTTGGCGGCCCCCTGCAAGCCGTCGGCCTCCATCTTCTGGACGATGCCCATGACGTCGGAGCGGTCTATGTCCGCAACCGCCACGTCCCCGAGGCCCTTCGGCGGATCGGCTTTCAGGCGGCGGCGAAGGGCGCTCAGGACGTTCGCGCGGTCCCGCACGCCCCGCCGCTCGAGATACCGCTCATAGGCGTCCAGGGCGTCGCCGAGGCGAAGCCGCGCGTCCAGTGCGGCCCGCTCCGCCTCCTCGGCCTTGCGCGCCTCCACCCGCTCCCTGCGCTCTTGTGCAGGATCCTTCCGGTCTGCCACCTCGCCCCGCAGGCGGGCCGCCTCTCGCCGGGCCTCCTCGAGCGTCCAGCGCGTCGCATCGCCGATCGTCATGCGCTTCACGGAGCCTCGGCGCCCGGCGCCGGCGAGGCGGTACACGAAGACCCAGGACTTGCCGCCGCTGGCGCGCACCCGGAGGAACAGCCCGGCCGTCGCCGCGTCCCCGATCATGCGCTCGCCCTTCTCCGACGGCGCCGCGTCGGCGACGCGCTTCTGAGTGAATTTCACAGACTGCGCCATGCCGGATCTCCTGTGTGCTGGGGTCGGAGCGAATTGCCCGGGGGAACACCGGGGACAACACGCACGATGTCAGCCGACCGTCGGCTCACAGTAGCTAACGAACGTTAACCCTTCGTTTTCAAGGAAAAATCGGGGGCTCGCGGTAGCAGCCTGATCACCGCCGGTAGCTGTGTCCCAGTGTTCACATCGCTGGGGTCACTGGTTCGAATCCAGTACCGCCCACCACGGCCCCCCGTTTCGGCATGGCGCTCGGCGCTCAGTTCCGGGCGTAGACGTCCTCGTAGCGGATGATGTCGTCCTCGCCGAGATAGGGGCCCGTCTGCACCTCGATCAGATACATCGGGACCTTGCCGGGGTTCTCGAGACGGTGGCGGGCTCCGAGCGGGATGTAGACCGACTCGTTCTCGGTCAGGAGGCTGACCTCCTCGCCTACGGTCACCCGGGCCGTGCCCTCCACCACCACCCAGTGCTCGGAGCGGTGGACATGGCTCTGCAGCGACAGCTGCGCGCCCGAATGGACCATGATCCGCTTGACCTGGAAGCGGGGGCCCAGGCTCAGGGTCTCGTACCAGCCCCAGGGGCGGTGGAAGCGGGGGAAGTCCTCGGCCTGGGCGGCGCCTTCGGCCTTCAGGGCGGCGACGGCCTCCTTCACCCGCTGGCTCTGGCGCATGTCGCCGACGAGCACGGCGTCGGGCATGGCGACGGCGACGATGTTCTCGAGTCCGATGCCGACCACGCGGGTGCCCTCGCTCTCGCTGCGCAGAAGGGTGTGGCGGCAGTCGATGGCCGTGGCGCCGGGGCTGGCGACGACGCCCTCGGGGTCCGGGGCGCTTTCGCGCCAGACCGTCTCCCAGGAGCCGAGATCGTTCCAGCCGCCGTCGAAGGGGACGACGGCGAGGTTTCCGGCGCGCTCCATCACGGCGTAGTCGATGGAGATGTCCTCCGCCTCGGACCAGGCGGATTCGTCGAGGCGGAAGAAGCACAGGTCGGGGCGGCCCTGCGCGACGGCGCGGCGGACGGGGTCCATGAGGGCGGGCGCGTGCTCCGCGAAGGCGTCGAGGATGGCGCGCACGGAGAACAGGAAGATGCCGGCGTTCCAGAGGAAGCGGCCGGTGGCGAGCATCTCGGCCGCGCGCTCGGCGTCGGGCTTTTCCACGAAGCGTTTCAGCGGCGCGGGGCCGTCGGGGGCGGCGTCGAGCTCGAGATAGCCGTAGCCGGTCTCCGGCCGGTCGGGGGCGATGCCGAAGGTGACGAGCGCGCCGGACTCCGCGGCCCCGGCCCCGGCGTCCACCGCCGCGCGGAAGGCGGCGTCGTCGCGGATGACGTGGTCGGAGGGCGCGACGAGCATCAGGGCGTCGGGCTCCTCCTCCAGCGCGAGGGCGGCGGCGAGGACGGCGGGGGCCGTGTTGCGCGGCGCAGGCTCGATCAGGATGCGGGAGGCGTCGCCGCCGGTCTCGCCGAGCTGCTGGGTGGCGATGAAGCGGAACTCGGCGTTGGTCAGCAGGACGGGCGGCGCGAAGCCGGGGCCGGAGAGGCGGGAGAGCGTCTGCTGGAACAGCGAGGTCTCGCCCATGAGGGCGGAGAACTGCTTGGGGTAGCTCTTGCGCGAGAGCGGCCAGAGGCGGGTGCCGGAGCCGCCGCAGAGGATCACCGGGTAGATCTTTCGGCTCATCGGTCTCGGACGCCTCCCCTCGGGCCGACACGCTTTCCCCACTGGGAAGTGATACAGGGTGGAGCGGGGCGGTCAAAGGTTGGTTGGAGGGAGGGGCGCCTGCGGTGGCAGGCGGCGCGCTGCGCAAACGATGACGGCAGTGTGCGCGCGCCAGAAATTGGCGCGCGGGCGCCGGGGGGTCTGATTTTCACCTTTGATTGGAAATATTGACTGGAAATTATTTTGCGCGGGCACGACGAGGCGTAAAAAATGCTCGCCTCGCAGAGCTTCAAGGGCAGATCAGAAGAGGTTCAGAAAGAGTCTGACGAGAGCGTCCAGCGTCACGAGGATCGCGGCCGCCTTGTACCGGGTGCTGTTTTCGATCTTATCGATCAGGTCGCCGGGCGCGCGTCGCAAGGCAAGAACGATCCTCGCCAACCGGCCGGACACCCGGACCAGCTCGTCGCGGCCGGGTGGCGCGGCGGCATCGGCCGTCGGGCGAGGCGGGCCGACGCGCATTTCCTGAGTGAGGAACAGGACGTCCTCGCGCATCTGGGTCTGGAGTTCGCCTTCGGTGATCGCGTCGAGCACGGGAGCGGCGTCCTCGAGCTTCGCCACGGCTTCCGGCGGCAACTCCCTGATCGCCTGCTCCTGAAGGAGACGGCGGTTCTCGGCCACCTCGGGATGCGTCGCCCGGATTCCCTGCGCCCCCTCCTGCAAGGCGGTGAGAAGCGCCGTGTTGCTATCGGAGGGCGGCAGTTCTTCGGACGCGATTTTCGCCGTGACCATGCCGTGGACGGTGGTCAGCGTCATCTCGATGCGCTGCGGGTCGTTGGCGTGACGCTCCAGCAGGCGGCGCAGGCGGATGATCTCCAGCGAGCGATCATCGAGCCCGTCGCTGGGCTCCGCCACGACGTCCTCGACGGCCTCCGCGACCTGATCCAGCGTCGCGGAGAGCAGGTCGGGCTTGGCGATTGGCCGCGGCCGGACCTCGAAGCGACCAGTCTCGGGGTTCTGTTCGAGTTCCTCGGCCAGAGGCAGGCGGCGGCTGAGGATTTCGGCCATCCGCCGTGCGATCTCCGCGTTGACCGCTTTCGGCCCTTGGTCCCAGAAATCGTCGAGGTCGAGGACGCGCGCGCGCTCCAGCTCCCAGTCCGGCAGGTCGCCGCGCAGGCGGGCCTCGTACCAGTCGGTCCAGACTTCCCAACGCTCCTCCGGCCGCGCCAGCAGATGCGCCTTGAGCCGTTCCCAAGCGGCCGACACCGGCTCGGGGATGCCCGGCGGCCAGAGCGGCGCGGTGAGGGCGCCCTCGCGCCTCTCTCGATCGGCGAGAACGACGGCGTCGTCGGCTGAAAGGGCGTCAGCGCCGACGCGGCCGGCGAAGGAAGCGATCTTGACAGCGGCAGCGCTGGCGGCGTGGGCGGCGGCGTCGGCAGCAAAGGCGGAGGAGGTGGCGAAAGAGGCGGAGCTGGCGGCGCTGGCAGCGACACGGGCAACGACGCTAAATGAGGGGACGCCGGCAACGGAGATGGCAACTTCGGCGGCGCGGCCAGCGCCGGAGGCTTGGTTAGCAGCGAGGGCAGCGCGATCTGCGCTGGGGGCTTTGACCGCGGCAACAGGGACGGATTTACCCTGACGGATTAAGGAATGACTAAGCCAAGGCGAAGCCGCAGCACGGAAAACGGGCAGCACAATGTCGGATTCGAAGCGCTCGGGCGCTTCGTCGAGCGCCTGCGCTAGAAGCGGCAGCACGCGCAGCGCGGCCCGGGCGGCGATGGCGACGACCACCTCCCGCGGCTGCCCCCGCAGCCACTTCTCGACCCCCTTGCGATCCCCAAAATCCGGAAGCTTTTCGCTCATCCGCCCCTCCGCCGCGGCAGCCTAGCGGCGACCTTCCCCGCGGGGAAGGTCGGCTCACCCCTCCGGGTGGAAATGGGCGTGGACCGTCTCGGCCACGGCCTCGCTGATGCCGTCCACGGCCTTTAGGTCCTCCAGGCCCGCCCGCGACACCGCCTTGGCGGAGCCGAAATGGGCCAGCAGGGCGCGCTTGCGGGCGGGGCCGACGCCGGGGATGTCGTCGAGGGGGTTGGCGCTCACCGCCTTCGAGCGCTTGGCGCGGTGGGCGCCGATGGCGAAGCGGTGGGCCTCGTCGCGCAGGCGCTGGACGAAGTAGAGGGTCGGGGAGCGGTGGGGGAGCGCGAAGGGCGGGCGGCCGGGGGCGTGGAAGAGCTCCTTTCCGGCGTCGCGGTCCTCGCCCTTGGCGACGCCGAAGAGGGCGACGTCCTCGACGCCCAGCTCGGAGAGGATCTGCACGGCGGCGGAGACCTGGCCGGCGCCGCCGTCGATCAGGACGAGGTCGGGCCAGAGGCCCTTCCCGCGGTCCGGGTCCTCCTTCATCAGACGGGCGAAGCGGCGCTCGAGCACCTCGCGCATCATGGCGAAGTCGTCGCCGGGGGCGGTCTCGGCGCGCTTGATGTTGAACTTGCGGTACTGGCTCTTCTCGAACCCTTCGGGGCCGGCGACGATCATGGCGCCGACGGCGTTCGAGCCCTGGATGTGGGAGTTGTCGTAGACCTCCACCCGCCGCGGGGGGCTTTCGAGACCGAAGGCCTCGCCGAGCCCCTCCAGCAGCTTCGACTGGGCCGAGCTCTCGGCCAGCTTGCGGCCGAGGCTCTCCTTCGCGTTGCGAAGGGCGTGCTCGACCAGCATGCGCTTTTCGCCGCGCTGCGGGACGGCGAGCTCGACCTTGCGGCCGCGCTTCTCGGTCAGGGCGCCGGCGAGGAGGTCGGGGTCCTCCACCGGGGCGGAGAGGAGGATCAGCCGGGGCGGCGTGCGGGCGGCGTAGAACTGGACGAGGAAGCTCTCCAGGATCTCCTCGGGCTCCGCTCCCGCGCCGGTGCGGGGGTAGTAGGCGCGGTTGCCCCAGTTCTGGTGGGCGCGGAAGAAGAACACCTGCACGCAGGCCTGTCCGCCCTCCTGATGGAGGGCCACCACGTCTGCCTCGGCCACGCCCTCGGGGTTGATGCCCTGAATGGACTGCACCTGGGTGAGCGCGCGGATGCGGTCGCGCAGGGCGGCGGCGCGCTCGAACTCCAGCGCCTCGGAGGCCTGCTGCATCTGCGCGGCGAGCTCCTTCTGCACCCTGCTGCTCTTGCCCTCGAGAAAGCGCACTGCGTCTTCCACATCTTCCGCATACGCCTTCTCGGGGATGCGGCCGACGCAGGGGCCGGAGCAGCGCTTGATCTGGTAGAGCAGGCAGGGGCGGGTGCGGCTCTCGAACATTGAGTCCGAGCAGGTCCGCAGGCGGAAGGCCTTCTGGAGCTGGTTTAGCGTGCGGTTGACCGCGCCGGCGGAGGCGAAGGGGCCGAAGTAGCGGCCCTTCTCGCGCCGGGCGCCGCGGTGCTTGCCGATGCGGGGATAGGGGTGCTCGCCTCCGATCAGGATGTTGGGGAAGCTCTTGTCGTCGCGCAGCAGGACGTTGAAGCGCGGCTTGAGCTGCTTGATGAGGTTCTGCTCGAGCAGCAGGGCCTCGGTCTCGGTGTTCGTGGTGAGGAACATCATCGAGGCGGTGGCCTCGATCATGCGCGCGATGCGGGTGGTGTGACCCGTGCCGCGCGCGTAGCTCGCCACCCGCTTCTTCAGGCTGCGGGCCTTGCCGACATAGAGGACCGCGCCCTTGTCGTCGAGCATGCGGTAGACGCCCGGCGCGTCGGGCAGCGTGCGCAGGTAGCCGCGGATGACCTCGGCGCCCGGACGCGCGTCCTCGCGGCGCGGCGGGGGGGCGCCGTCCTCCTCGAAGCCCGGATGGGTCGCGTCGGGGTCGTGGGGGGTCATGAGTCGGGGTCCGGCTAGTCCAGCTTCAGATGTGGTTCAAGCGCAAAGGAGTCCACGATTCCTGTGGATAAGTCTGTCGAAAACCCGGAGGGAATTTTGCTTCCCCTTGACCGGAAAAGGATTTTTC